>JANYAV010000003.1 GCA_025361145.1 Dehalococcoidia bacterium
CGATGATTGGCAGTTCACTAACTACGGCTCCTACATCGCTAAAGGAGGTCACTGCACTGGACAGAGTATGACCTCAATGTGGTATTACGAAGTGCAACCGGATGGAAAAGGTCTGACTCTTTACGGCCGTTATGATAATAACGGCGATAAACCTGCGACCCCCGCGCTCTGGCAGGACGACTCCCTGGGTTACCGTTTAGCTTCAACCACCCAGATGGACATGGACTGGGACAGTTGGGGAAGAAAAATTTCACTGGACTACGTATCCTACAGCGATGATATCACCAGGAAAATGTTTGCTTATGCTATGCAAATCACACATGAACCTCAAATGGTGGAAATCTGGAATACGCCGGTAGGCGGCGGGCATGCTATGGTGGTTTATCGCGCAGTCGGAGGAACACTGTATATCGCTGACCCTAATTATCCCGGAAACACCGAGCGAAGAATTGAGTATGCAAATGGTAAATTCGCGCCTTATGAATCCGGAGCAAATAAAGAAGAAATCGATAAAGGCAATACCAAATCCTATGACCAAATAGTCTATGTAGCCAAAAGTTCCCTCCTGGACTGGGATAAAGAAGCTGCTCGTTGGGCAGAATTTAAAGCCAAAACGATCGGTGATGATAGATTCCCAGCCTATACGATTGCGTATAAAGAAACTGAGGAAAATTATCCGGAGTTACCGGATGGATTCATTTCTCCAAACAAGCTTATCAGGATCGCAGCTATTTCGAATACGCCAAATTTCGGCTGTTATGTTTTCCGAGATGGGGTACTTTTAAAATTCGATCCTCAGTACAATATTGAGCTGGTTCCAGGTGAGAATAAACTTGGTATTTTAATCGTATGCACGGTGGATGCTGAAGATAAGAACGGTAACCCTATAAAGGTAGATAAATACGTCGATTTTAAGTACTTGACCGTGACCTTTAAAAGCGATGATGCAAAAATAAGCATCGATCCCCCCACTTTGGAAGGACAAGAAAAGCAACTATATACCTTCAATCTGGTTAATCCTGAAAATATTAAATATGTACGGTTAGATTGGCTGATGGATGGCGTCTTATCCGCCCCAGCTAGCACTCCCAAGTATGAGGCTTTATTTTCCCCCGGTGATCACATTGTTACCGTGAATCTCTATGATCTTTCACATAATTTGCTGGGTACGGCTGAGTCAACAATACACATCGATGCCTTGATTGTTAGCAATTTGCCCAAACTCCAGCAAATTAAATCAATAAAAGGCGGCTTTTCAGGCAAAAACACCTATTCTAATTGGAATCCCACCGCCACCACCACCGGTACCAGCTTCGGTTCTATCAGCATTCCGTCAATGCCCATCACTTGGTCAGGCCCCTCTTTCAGCGGAAAAACAGTATTTGAAGACAACAATATACCAAGCACGGATGAGATTAATGGTACAGTGTCTGCTGACGGGAACACACTCTTAACTTTGACCTTCTCCCATCAAGATTACAATTATTACGGTTACGGTAAAAGCAATCCGGATTACAGCCTGTACACTCGCAGTCTGCAGTTCAAAGATATCCCTTTGAATAGCCCCGGGGATGATTTCGGGATTGGGAAACTATACGGAGCTGACTCCCAAAAAGGCATCGTTAAGATGGAGTACCAGGTTACTACTTTTAAAAACAATGTAAAAGTTGGGGAGCAAACATATGTTTCGACAGATTGGACAGCTACCGGGATAGGAGCCACGCCCGAGATAGGGATCTACTTCGGTAGATAAATCGCCGGAGCGTGAGAAACAAAAAGCCCTTCTCGTTTTTACGGGAAGGGCTTTTTGTAATACGTGTTTAACTCTATTCCTTTAAAAGATGTGCCGCTGTTATATCTGCCACTATCCTCTGTGCCAAATCTTCCTGACCAGGTGGCACGGGGACGCGGGCGGTGTAAAAGTTGCGGCTGCCGCGGCCTGGAGAGGAATATTCGATCCTGATTCTGGGCTGATTACGTTCATCCTCTTCGAAGGCTATTTCTTCCAGTTGGTTGCCGATACCTTTCCAAACATGTACCTGGCGGTTAAGATAAGCGCCATCAAGTGCTATATAGACTTCTCCCAGGTTCCTTTTATTATTTTGATAATTGGCCAATCCGGAAAGCCAGGCCGTGAGGCCGGTTATGGCGATGATGCCCAAAACAATCCCAACGGTAATGAGTGGATTGCCTCTTTCCTCGATCCAAACAAAAATGCCAAAAATCAAACCAACTATAACAGCTATAACTGCAATCATGAAAAACAAATTACGCCGGCCGGTAGCATCTTCTTCGTGTTCCCGCTCTGTGTAAAACTTCCACTCTTCCGGAGTATATTCCCAATGAGCCATGACATTCTCTTTCTTAGTAATGCGATCCAGAATATTGGCAAGTTTGAGATAGATCACCATAGCGATAATAGCCACCATAGCGATAAAACCACCCAGAATAGAAAGGGCAAAACCGCCGTCAAAACCGTCCAGCTCAATAATTGGTGGCAGGAACATGACGAAAATTCCCACTATCAGTATCGCTCCCCAGATCAGGGCGGTGCGGCGTGATGGATTATGTTTGATATTCATCTATGTTGTGTCCTGTTTTTATTTAAAATCGAGCCAGGTATATTAAGAATATGTTACATCAAACCGGATTTCTGGATGGTATCCGTTGCCAGGTTATGAAAATGATTGCCAATAGCGAAAGTGTGTTTCTCGCTAATTGTTTCTATTTCCAACTTACTATTTTCATAAACATCCGCCCTGTGGATGATACCCTGATTACGGGGAGCAGGCTGTCTCCTGCCCATTTCCAGTTTTACTTTACGAATACGGCTAATATCCAGTGCAAAGTTTTGAGGATTCTCCCGGAGGGCGATTTCAGGATCCATGCTTAAATAATGTTTATAATAGGTATAACCCAAAGTTGCAGCGCCTACCATCCCGGCCAGAAAACCTTCTTTACCTTCCTCTTTTGCGGCTTGTTTTATCATCTCATTAGTAAAAGCTGCGAATATCAATCGCCGAGGAGTGAATATCAGGTGAAAACTCTCCTGGGCGAACATACCTTTTTTTCGGGAAACCGGAAAAGCCCCTGTAACTGTTTCGGCAAAGGCTGGCGAAGGGGACGGAGCAGCATATTGGGGAGTTGGCGTGTATTGAGAAGGCGGAGCATACTGCTGTGGAGGTGCGTATTGGGGAGGAGGGAGCGGTGCCGGCGGAGGTACAGAAGCGACCATCGGCTGACCGCAAGAACCGCAGAATCTGTCATTGGGATTGACCTGTTTACCGCAATTAGTACAAAAAGCCATATTCCCTCCTTGCTGCGACCTAGAATATTATTATGTACTAAGTTAACCGCCCAGGATACTATATGTCAAGTAAATAGTAGGTTTAGATCAATATTTAACGATTTTCTTTCTTGAGAACCAGGGATAGCGTTAAAGCCGTCAGCGCGGCAACCACACCAATGGCAAAAGCCCACTGATACCCGGAGGTCAGGTCATAAACCTTACCTCCCACCCAGGTGCCCAGAGCGCCACCAAGGTTACCGATAAAGAGGGTTAAACCAACCAAGGCTGCCATGTTTTTGATCCCACCGAATTTTCCCACAAAGAGAGGAACCTGCGGCGTTTCTCCGCCGTAGGCAAAACCGAAGATGACGGCGAAGACAAACAAAGCCCAGGTCGCGCGGAACAGGGCCAGCCCAGCTAGAGATACAACAAATAATACACAGCAAAAAATCAAGGCGTTATAAATGCCCAGTTTTTCAGCCCAGGCACCCATGATCAACCTCCCACTAATGCTCATAATTCCCACCAGACTGACCAACCCGGCCGCTAATAGGGGGTCCAGACCGATATCGGTGGCATAATTATACAGGTGAACGATTAGCAGTTGAGTGCAAAAAATAATAGACATGAAAGCCGCCATCATGATCCACATGTGGCGGGTACGTAACGCCTGCCCCACTGTCAATTCAAACATGTCTTCCCGTGTGACTGCCGCTGCCCCGTTTTCTGCAGTAAGCTGATCGCCAGCCGGAGTTCCCTGGGGGGGTGCAGGTCTGAGAAACAAAGCTGCGATCATCATGATAGCGGCAGCAGCAATACCGCTAAACAAAAAAGCCTGCGGCCATGCCACCGCTTTTATCAATCTATCTGAACCCGGCACAATGATCAGGGTTCCGATTCCTATTCCCGCCGAAACAATTCCCAGCGCAAACCCGCGGTTGCGGGTAAACCAGCGGGCCGTCATGGCAGTGGCGATGCCGAAGGTCCCGCTTAGCCCAATGGCTTCGATAAGAGAGTAGCTGATGAAAAATTGCCAGAGTTGGCTGATCTGACTGGTAAGTACAAGGCCAAACCCCATCATAAAACCGCAGAATACCATGATTATTTTTGCCCCGTACTTATCTGCCAGCCAGCCCATCCCGATCGAAACAGCTCCCCTAATAATCAAGGAAACAGAGTAGACGGCGGATACCGTGGCTCGGTCCCAGTCGAAATGGGCCGCCAAAGGCTTGAAAAAGACGCTGTAACTGTACATTAGACCGTAAGTGACAGTGGTCATCAAAGTACAGACTGCCACGATCACCCAAGCGTAGGGGAAAGTGGATTTTTTTGAGGCTTGAGCAGCCGAATTTCCAGAATCAGACATTAGTGGAATTCTCCAAATGGATTTAAAGACACGCCGAAGTGTTATCTAATTATAGAAAATCCATCTCAATATCACAATCCAAGCCATTCAAGACGATTCTTGCTATTTGGTTCATTTTCAATGAAAATACAGTCATTTAGAGGGATTAAGTATGAAAATCGCAGTATGCGGAATAGGTTGTGAAAAGTGTCACAAGATGATAAAAGGACAGCGCCCCAATAAAGATGCGGGATGCAAACCCAGAGACAATCAATTCTGTAAAATTTGCATTTGTGCCTTTCAAAAAGGCGTTAAACTATGCTGTGCGTGCCCAGATTCCCCTGCGAGACTACAAAATCAGGGCCTATTAGTTACGGTTATTGCACCTATCTGCATGGTAAAGTCTAAACCTTAAGATTCTGGGCCAACTCCACAAAGCGGTAACCCAAGCCGCGCTCGCTAAGGATGTAGCGAGGGTTTTTAGGGTCTTTTTCGATTTTCTGCCTGAGATAAGTGATATACAACCGCACATACTGGTCTTCATCCTGGTATTCTGGGCCCCACACGCGCGAGAGCAGCGTTTCATGGCTCATCAGTTTACCGGCGTTAGTTACTAGTTGATACAAAAGGCGGTATTCGGTGGCCCGTAATCTTACTTCATGACCACGCACGATGACCCTGCGCTGGTCGAAATCAATGAGTAGCTCGTCATCGACTCTGACCTCGGTCCTTTTGACGGCATTTTCCGCTCCCATACGGCGTAAGACCGCCTTGATACGAGAAACCAGTTCCCGGGGACTGAAGGGCTTGGTGATATAATCGTCCGCCCCCAGATCCAATCCGCGCACTCGATCAGGCTCCTCCGCCTTAACACTTAGAAAGATCACTGGTATACTGGAGACCTCACGAATACGCTTGAGAGTTTCATAGCCGTCCATTTCCGGCATCATAATATCCAGGAGCACCAGGTCAGGCATTTCTTTAGTGACCTTTTCCAAAGCCTGATAACCATCCGGCGCACTGCTTACCTCATAGCCTTCCAATTTGAGGTTCATGACAATCATCTGCACCATCCGGGGTTCGTCATCTACCACTAAGATTTTATTGTGTGAAGTAATCATGTTTGTCATTCGGCCACCGGCAAGGTAAAGCTGAATTGAGAACCCTTTCCGGATTGGCTAAAAGCTTCCATCCGGCCGCCATGGGCCTCAATAATGGTCTTACTAATATAAAGTCCAAGTCCGGTACCCCGGATTTTAGACTGGCCTTGTTCACCCCGATGGAAACGTTCAAAGAGATGATCCATATCTCCCAGCGGGATACCCACACCCTCATCCTCCACAGTAACTTTAACCTGACCGTTTACTCTCGTTCCCGAGATAATTACTGTACCGCCGTGCGGGGAATATTTAACGGCGTTTTCGATTAAATTGGTTAAGACCTGCTCCATCAAGTTAGGCTCAACCATGACGGCGGGAAATTCCTGGGGAAACTTCAGGGTAAACTCATGAAGATCGGTAAGGCCGCTTAACCGGCGCACCACTTTACCAACCATCACTCCCAGATCGACAAGCTCTTTCTCCAGTTTTACCGCCCCTCCGCTTAAGCGAGAGGCCAGTAGCAGTTTATTCATAACCTGACTGAGACGACGAGACTCTTCTCCTATGGCCTGCAGCCCCTGCTGAAGGGTGGCAGCGTCCCAATGCGCATCAGGTCGAGATAAAGTATCGGTGTAGCCCTGGATGATGGCCAGAGGGGTTTGCAGTTCATGTCCCAGCATAGAGAGAATGGTATCTCGGAAATTCTCCATCTCTTTTATCTTGGAGATATCACGAACGTTGACCACAGCATCGATAGGCAGGCCTTCCGTGGTGCGCATTATTGAATAAGTAAATGCCGTTTCTACCAGACGACCCTCCCGGGTGCGGATGGTCCCGGTCCTCTCAATATTAGCGCTTTCATTGATAATGCTGCCCATCATCGGACACTGAATATTAGACGATTTTCCTTTCTCAGTTTCAGGCTGGCAGAAGAGCCGCGAGCATTCTTGTCCAATCGCTTCTTCCCTGGAATAACCAGTCAGTTTTTCCATGGCCGTATTAAAACCCAGAATTCGACAGCTGGAATCTATACTCATAATGCCGTCTGCGCTGTGTTCGAGAACGCTTTCCACCCGGCGCTTTTCCTCTCCCAGCACGGCCGCTAAGCGTGCGTTCTGCACCGCGAAAGCAGCCTGTTCCGCAAACGCCGCCAAAACCGGTTTATGAAGTCCTGAAAAAGCCCCGTCGGTAGACGGACGCAAAACGAAAATCAGTCCTATCAACTGATCAAGGATTTTTAAAGGCAAGGCGATGATGGGGTCCAGCCTGGTACCGTCGTAAGCCGAGGGCAATTCCTTGCCCGGCTGAAGCTCAGAAAGTAGATTATAGCTTTCCTGTCTGCAAGCCAGATCGCAAGCGGTTTCTTTTAATAGTGGCTTAACTCCCGCTAATCCCGATTGCGGCAAACCGTAAGAAGCACCGGTAGTAAAACAATGTTCAGCCTCGCTCCAAATAGCCACCACCCCGGATCTGCCGCCCAGTGCCAGCACGGCGCTCTTTAGTATCAACTCAAGCCCGGTCTCAGGTTGAATCTGTTCAAATGGCGAATGCGGAATCTTAACCATAAATCTCAAATGTTAACATATTCTAATAATATTCTAACGTAATTCTAACAATACCCAGTATAAAATGTATTAGCGGTTGAGTAGTTTCAATGCTAACACAACCAATGGATAACCTCACATGCAGAAATTTAACACAAGGAGGTGTGATATGCAACGCGGAGGATTTGTTAACAGAACTAAGTGCCCTAAGTGCGGAGGAAATGTTTATCTTGATAGCGATCATTTCGGCTGGTATGAAGAATGCCTGCAATGCGGATACACACGCAACCTGCAAAAAGTAGTAAGAGTTCAAGCCGAAGGTGGAGATAAATATGTTGGGACGCCTATGGAAATATCCGAGCCAAAAATTTCGCCAGTATTCAAAAACGGGAGGCAGGTAAAAAGCACCATTGATACAAGATAATGCTATCCCTTATGCGGCAATGTTGCAGAATGGGGTGGAATTCGAGTAAAATTATCTAGGTGCCGGGTCTGCAGCATTGCTGCGTATTGATTGTCCCCGGCACCTTATTTTGGGGAGGATTTCATGCCGGTTTACGATTATGAGTGCGGGCAGTGCGCCCACAAATTTGAACAGAGAAGAAGTTTTAGCGAAGGAGCTAACGCTGCTTGTCCTAAGTGCAGCAGTGAGGCCAAGCGAGTTTTCGCTCCCGTCCCGATAGTTTTTAAGGGTTCCGGTTTTTATGTCACCGACTACCCTAAACAGAAAACCCCCGTTGAGGCAAAATCTGACTGCCAGAAAAGTTCCTGTGCCAGCGGATCAACCTGCGCCTGTGATGGTTCAGCCTGTAAAAAGTAATCAAGCGAATATAAGTGAATAAAGAATTCAACCCGCTCTGGTCCATGATCAAAGCGGGTTAATTTTATCCTTGCTGCTTTTCGCTCTGAGAAATTGCTCCTCTTGACATCTAAACCCTGCCAAAGCATAATTTTGGGAAGCGCGATCAAGAATTAAAGAGACTGTGCGTAGATCCCGGATTTAGGTAGGAGAGCAGCTAGTGAATATTACCGCAATCGAAATTAAAAACCTGTCTTTCAATTACGGTAAGCTGAAAGTTATTGACGATGTTTCTCTGGAAATAGCGAAAGGCATCAGCTTTGGCCTTTTAGGCTCTAATGGAGCTGGTAAGACTACCCTGATCCGCCTGATGGTGGGACTGCTTAAGCCCAAAACCGGCAGTGTGTTCTGCCTGGGGAAGCCTCCCTCCCCTGCCACCGCCCGCAACATTGGTTATATGCCCCAATTGCCGTCTCTTTATAGCGAACTGACCGTTTACCAGAATATAGACTTCTTCGCTCGGATCTACGGACTGCGTGCGCATAATACCCGGAACCAAAGGGTAGATGAGGTCATCAAACTGGTAGACCTCTGGCCCAAGAAAAACGTCTCGGTATCGCAGTTAAGCGGAGGGATGAAACAGCGAGTCAGCCTGGCCTGCGCCATCGTGCACAATCCTCCGCTGCTCTTCCTGGATGAACCGACCGTAGGACTCGACCCCGAACTGAGAGTACATTTCTGGGAATACTTCGGTAATTTAACTGCGGCAGGCCACACCCTGATCGTCTCCAGTCATACCATGGACGACGCCGCCCACTGCCAGAAGCTGATTTTTATGCGGGAGGGCAAGGTGATTGCCCTGGGCACACCTGATGAGTTGCGTGGAGCGGTCGGCAAACCCAATACCACACTCGAAGACGCCTTTCTCTACTTTATCAGACACGGAGAGGTGAAAAGCCATGTTCAGTAACATAATCACCATTGCCCGCAGAAGCATCCAGCAACTGGTACGCGACCGCCGTACAATCGCCCTTATCATCGTCGTTCCGCTGGTCATTGCCAGCCTGATCGGTGTCAGCTTGCCGAATAAAGCCGTGCTGAACCAAACCCTACCGGCCCTTTTGGCCGTTCTGATTCTATTCTTCGGTTTCTTGCTAAGCGGAATCAGCTTTTTACGGGAGCGCTCTCAAGGCACACGCGAAAGACTTATGGCCTCCCCGGTGTCTCGTGGAGATATCATCTTTGGCTACCTTTTGGGCTTTTTGCTCTTTGCTATTCTGCAAACCCTGGTGTTATTCTTTTACACGGTTTACATCATTAAAATCGATTTTATGGGTGATTTATGGCAAATCATCATTTTTCAGATCTTGATAGGAATTCTAGCAGTCTGCCTGGGCATTTTTTTATCAGCCTTTGCCAGAAACGAATTCCAGATGGTGCAGTTCATACCGTTGATTATCATACCCCAAGTGTTTATCTGCGGAGTGCTTTTCCCGGTGAACACCCAACCAGAATGGCTGCAGTGGATCGCTAAATTCCTGCCTTTGACCTACGGAGTAGACGGCATCAAGGCAATGATGCTGGAAGGGAAAGGTTTATTGGACATCGGCAAAGAGATCGCCGTGCTGGCGAGCTACGCGGTGGTGCTGATGGCGCTGGCGGGAATCAGCCTGAGAAGAGGACATGTGGCTTAGAAATAAGTCAAAAGGCAAAGGCCAATCCCGATTCATTTCATTCATGCGGGCCCAGGAAAATAGGAGTTAGAAGTCAAAAGTATAGGAAACGGAACTCAGGGAATCAGACTTTCTTTTTAAATAAATCCAGAATTAGCCGCAATAAGAGAATCAGTCCCACGATCAGATTAAGATAGGCCACTGGATAAAAAACAGTACCGCGCACGATAAAGAGATTGGTGCTGCGGAGGGTATCGCCGTAGAGCATCAGAACCCAAAAATTAGCCACCAAGACCAGAGCAACAATCCAAAGCAACCAGCGCCAATTTTTACTCATTTAATTTACCCCCGATTTGATCTCCCCTTCCATTTTAGCAGGGACAGGATTTTGCTGCGGTTTAAGCTGGCCGCTAAAAATAAGCCACAGGCACAAAGCACCCAGAGGAATCCAGCCCAATAATCCCAGATAGCTGGTATAAAGCAGGTCGCCCTCACCCATGAAGAGCAAAACCGTCAAAGATCCACCCACCGAATTGGTAGCAGCATGGGCTAAAGAGGGAGCCCAGACACTGCCGGTCTTTTGCCTCAACCAGCCGAAGATAATGGACAACATGACCGTGCTGACAGGGAAAACCAGTAAACCCAGGATGGGGTGTTGCGGAAAATTATAACCTCTCAGATTGATGGGATAATGCCAGACACCCCAGATAACCCCAGTAACTACAGCAGCCAGCAAAGGACGGCTACCCAATAGTTTAATCTGCAGGTAACCCCGCCAACCGAACTCCTCCCCCCACAAGATAAAAGTGGAGAAGAGAGCAGTCATTAGCAGGGACAAGGGAAGGATGGCCCAGATAAAGGTAGGCATGGCAGGGACTGCCGTTCCCGGAGCAAGCAATCCAGCAGCCCGCTGCAGTGTGAAATCCGGTGTAGCAATACCCAAGAATACCACCAATCCCAGAACAACAGCTGAAACCACCAGCGGCAGCAGCCAGGCTACCAGATAATATTTCCAGCCTTTATTCAGACGAGGATTGAGTCCGGCATCTTTAAAGCCCTCTTTGGTCACCCATTTTCGAACAATAATGGCGGCAATGGCTGGAGAAAAAGCACCCGGCAAGGCAATATACTGGAAAATAGGGTTGGTCAGGCTGATGCCCAGCCGGATGGGAATCTCCCAGAGCAGCCAGGCCATGCCAAAAGTGATCAGAAGATAAGCGATGATACCCTTATTACGTTTGATCATTTTACGACCCCTTAGCCACCGCATTAATCACGGCAAGCAGCTGATTCGGGATTGTCCGAGCCGAGCTACTATAACAGTTAGATCAGTTTTCGTCAAGAGAAAAACATTGTTCGTTTTGGTATTGGATTTACCAGTTTTTTCAAAAACGAATCACCTGCTGTTAAAAGTAAATTTTTAAAGTACAATCACAAATTATAAGTAAAAAATAGAGAAAACTTATTCACAGACGTGACCCCCGCTAAGGCTCGGCCAGCATCACTTGATAAGTAGTATAGAACATATGTTCTGCTTTAGCAAGCAAACGAATTGACTCATAATTAGTGTTACCGAAAAGGGCAGTGTTGCGTCAGAATTAGTGTTACCGAAAGGAGGTAACTATGACGCGACACAGTATAAAGGAATATGCCCAAGCGATACAAAAGCGATATAAG
>JANYAV010000013.1 GCA_025361145.1 Dehalococcoidia bacterium
TATACGTCCTAAATTATTAGAATGGGAATTAACTTGTAATACGATCAGACCTAGTCAGGCTCTACATTACCTTACTCCAGCGGAAAACTTGGGATTGCTTTTAAAGGAGGTAAGGTGTCACTGATCAACCGAACGAGTACAGCTCATAGCTAATCGCTTTTTTATCGACTATAATAAACTCGTAAACTGCACGGTGAGGAATTATGAATGACGGACTTAAAACCGGTTGAATGGCGCAGTGACAGGTTGATTATTCTGGACCAGACCCGCCTGCCCGGCGAAGAAGTCTATTTGGAAATCACTGATTATCGAGAAGCTGTCGAGGCAATTCAGCGGTTAGCGGTTCGAGGAGCGCCGGCTATCGGAGTAGCAGCTGCTTACGCGGTAGCTTTAGGTGCTTTGTCTATTAAGACTACAGTTAAAGCTGAATTTGTGGTCAAACTGCAAAAGGTTATCCAGGCCATCAGTCAGAGCCGTCCTACTGCCCGCAACCTTTTCTGGGCCATTGAATGCATGGAAGAAATCGCTGCCCTGGGCAAAGATCCTGGGTCTATTAAAACCGCTCTGGTTGAGCAAGCTGTTAAGATTCACCATGACCAGGTCCAGTCTGATAAACAACTTAGTCTTCTGGGTGCTGCACTGCTGAATGAAGGCAATACTGTTTTGACCCATTGTAACACCGGGGCTCTAGCTACAGCAGGCTACGGCACTGCTCTGGGAGTGATTAAACAAGCCTTCGCAGAAGGCAAGAAAATCCGGGTTATCGCCACCGAGACCAGACCGCTTTTACAGGGGGCACGCTTGACTGCCTTCGAATTAAAGAGAATGGGAATACCGTTTACTTTGATCACAGATTCTATGGCGGGTTCTTTAATGCGCCGGGGGTTGATCGACGTGGTTATGGTGGGAGCTGACCGTATCGCGCGCAATGGGGATACAGCTAATAAGATTGGCACTTACTCGCTGGCGGCGTTGGCCAAAGAACACGCTTTGCCCTTTTATGTGGCTGCGCCCATGAGCACTATCGATTTTTCTCTTGCTAGCGGTGAGGGTATCGTCATTGAGGAGCGTTCTCCTGACGAGGTTACCGGTTTTCAGGGATTGCGCGTTGCCCCGGAGGGCGTCCAGGTCTACAATCCGGCATTTGATGTCACTCCTTACCAATATATAACCGCTATCGTTACGGAAAAGGGTGTTATTAGAAGTCAGTTTGAAAAAGAACTTTTGAAATTGGCCTGACCTTTGTTATAATTTCAGTTATTTATTAATAGGAGGGTTTTCGCATGTCGAAGGCTAAGGTCGGTGTGATTGGTGGATCCGGTTTGTACCAGATTGAGGGTATGACCGATATCAATGAATTGAACTTGGATACGCCTTTCGGGCAACCCAGCGACAGCATTGTTCTGGGCAAACTGAACGGTGTTGGTATCGCTTTTCTGCCCCGACATGGTCGGGGGCACCGCATTATCCCCTCTGAAATTCCCGCCCGGGCCAATATTTACGCTTTGAAGTCTCTAGGTGTTGAGCATATCATCGGTATCAATACCTGCGGCAGCTTTAAGCAGGAGGTTAAACCCGGTCATCTGCTGATCCCCGATCAGGTCATAGACCGCACTCAAGGAAGGATCAGTACCTTTTTTGGGGATGGCGTAGTAGCCCATGTCTCGATGGCTGATCCCTTCTGTCCTGATTTAAGTAAAGTGCTATTGGAGTCTGCTCGGGAAGCCGGTGTAACCGTTCATGAGAAAGGCACTTATCTCGCAATGGAGGGTCCTGCTTTTTCCACCCGTGGCGAATCGCTTCTTTATCAGTCCTGGGGCGCTCATGTCATCGGTATGACCCTTTTACCTGAGGCCAAACTTGCTCGCGAGGCTGAAATTTGCTATGCCAGTGTTTGCTGCATCACGGATTATGATTGCTGGAAAGAACAAAATGTCAGCGTAGACATTATTCTCGGTTTTATGAAGCAGAATGTAGCAACAGCCAAAAACATCATTAAATTGGCGGTAGGCAAGATTCCTTTAAAGCGTGGTTGCGAATGTGCCTCGGCCCTTAAAACGGCTATCGTCACTGCCCCAACTTATATGAACCTGGAGCAAAAAAAGAAGTTTGACCTGCTCATCGGAAAATATATAGAGAAGAAGTAGATGGAGCCAAATTCTAAATCCTGAGTTCTAGACTAACAAAGATCTCAATATCAAACAGTTTTAAACATTGGAATTTAGGTGATTGTGATTTGTTTCAGATTTCTGATTTAGTACTTCGAATTTTCTACTTATCCCCATTTAGAGCGCATCTTCTCTGATACCGCGTTTAGCAGCTCCATGGCCAGTTCAAATCCGCCGTTGGAGAAACCCGCCAGACCGCAGGAAGGTGTCACCAGACTCTGTTTAACCAGCTGTTTGAATGGAAACTCTACCCCTTTTCTGGTCAAGGGTGCCATCGTCTCCTCCAATCGCTCCACCAGGCTGGCGACCGACTCTTGTTTTAAGATGGCTTCATCATTGGGAATGATGCCCCAGGCGATGGTTTTACCATTGTTGAGGAAGTTTTGTACCTCTTTAGGATAAAGGGCTAGCGACGGCCCATAATTGTATGCGTCGAAATTCAGGATGTCCAGGCCGGTGCTCAGGACAATAGACCAGTCAGATTGTCCGCAGCAGTGAATGCCCTTGATCCCCTGGATGCCGCTGAAAACTTCTTGAATCAGGCTTACCACTTGCTCCTTACTGAGGGCAAAAAAGGCCGAGCCGATAGAGTGCAAATATGGTTCATCTATGAAAATGATCGTATTTTTATTTATTTGCTTGAGTTCATTCTCCATCCAGGCGGCTTTCAGTTTTAGGAGCTTGGCCGAGGCGTCTGCTAACGTCTCATCATAAGCAATGGCGCGGCCGTCCTGGTCTGTTACCGTCATGCCCCAGCTTACCGGTCCTGTCACATGCCCTTTGACGGCCATTACAGTTGATTTAGCGACTTTCATGAATTGATAAAGACCGGCTGCATAATCGGCTGATATGGGGAATTTGCTGATATCGTTTTCCAGGTAGGCTGCATAGAGTTTTTCCAGCTCAGGGAAAAGATCCTGATTGCGATCTACGAAAATTTTCTCGCTGCTAATCTTGATCCCGGGGAAACCCTGACTGAACTGCGCGTACATATTCTCCGCGAAGGCGCGTTTAGGCAACTGCGGCCAGGCAGGTATGTCTTTTAAATAACGCAATATACTGTTGCAGGCCTCAACCGGGTCCTTAAAAGGCACACTGCCGATAATGGTGGGCAAACAATTAAATTCTAAGTTTGACACAGTTCCCAATCCTCTAAGTATTTCTGTGATTTATTTTACCTCGTCATTAAAAGATAAGCTAGTAAAACCTTTTGACTAGCAGATTAAGCAGCTTTATACTTTAAAAATGCTAACTACTTCCCTTCAAGATAAACGGTTTTTACCTGTCATCGCGCCGTTTGCGCCTTATCTGACCGTGGGGATAGGACTCCTGGTATTACATAATGTCTGGGTTGCTGTCTTGAGCTATCATGCGGCCATGCTGATCGTATTATTTGTGTCTGGGAAAAGGTCGGTTATTTCACAACTATTTAGAGGAGGAGATGGGCTGCGTTTGCCTCTTCTCACCCTGGCCGGGGGGTTAAGCGGGTTTCTGTTATGGATTTTACAGCCCTGGGTTCTGGTTAACGGCGAACTAGCCGCCTTTACCCAATCCATCGGTCTCACTCAGCAGTCCTGGCCTTTTTTCATTGTCTATTTTGTCTTGGTTACTCCAGCCCTGGAAGAACTTTACTGGAGCAGCTACCTCGGCAATTCTACCTTAAAACCTCAGCTTAATGATTGCTTATTCGCTGGTTATCACCTGATTGTTTTGGGCGGGATAATTCAAATTGGCTGGCTCATTATTATCTTCTTCTTACTGGCGACTGCCTCCTGGTGCTGGCGCCAATCCAACCGCCTGGGAGGAGGCCTTTTATCCTCTTTTACTTCCCATCTGGCAGCTGATATTTCCATCATTCTGGCGGCTTATTTTTTAGTAATTCACTAAATTTACCTCTTTGGGTTTTCCGGCTTCCCTTTTCTTGAATATTGGGTCATCTCCTATTATGATTGATGTTATCCTGAAAGAATTAATTAACAAGGGATGCATATATGCTTGGTATCATAGTCAAAGCTCGCTCTACAATTCCCCTCTATCAGCAAATCGCGGCGGAGATTAAGCGTTGTATTGCCGCTTCCAAGGTCAAGCCGGGAGAGCGTATTCCTACCGTCAGGGAATTGGCTGATCACTTGCAAATTAATCCTGCTACTGTTGCTCGAGCTTACCAGGAATTAGAACGGGAGGGGATTGTAGCCGCCAGCCGTCGCCGTGGCACGATCGTATTGGGTGAGGCTGATTCGCCTCAAAGGCTGCCTATGCGGCAGGAACAATTGACAGCTATGATTAATAAATTAATTATGGAAGTTTTGAGTTTGGGTTATAGCCGAAAAGAACTGACAGCCTCATTTAAATCAAACCTGTCTCGCTGGCATAAACCAAAGGGTTAAATACTTGCCGCAGCCGCTGAAGGTGACCTTCCCCTTATTCATCCGCTATAATAGGAATATAAACATGAGAGGTGCCGACTATGGGAGATATTAAGAGTGCCCGCGAAATCGCGATGGAGAAAATAGCTGCGTTGGGAGAGCCGACCGAGGCCGAACGTTTGGAATGGAAATACCTGCCTGAGGGTGAAAAACTGGCAGCTCGTTATTTAAAAGGCGATGTTAAATTATCTGAAGAGATCGCTAAATTTGATAAGAAAGCGGCCCCCATTATTACCAGAGCGGTTTCTGTGGTTTTGATCAAGAATATTAGTTTGCCCAAAGATGAAATGACAAAAAAGACCAATAAGATTGCCATGGAAGGATTGAAATCGATCAAGATGGAGAAGGCCAAAGTAGAGGCGGTTCTTAATCAAATCAATCAGATTTTTACTCATTTTGCTACCCAGGGCGAGCAGCAGATGAAACAGGCCTACGAAGTAGTCAAGCAAGATTTTCAGGCTAAAGTTGAACAGGCTTTGAGACAGCAGATGGGCAGCAACGCGGCCAATATGCGGATCGATATCGAAAAACAGCCGCAATTTCAGGAAGAATGGCGTAAAGTAAAAAGCCAGTTAGATGGCCAGTATATTACGGTCTTAACTGAGCTCAAACAACAGCTTACCCTTCTTAATTAAACAGGGGTTAATACTAAACCATGGAATCCGACGAAAGAATCCGAAACGCGGTGATGAATACCGAGATAGTCAGGCCTCCCAGGCAGAGTTTGGCCACTTTTGGCACGACTAGTGTCTACTATTATCTGGTGGCGGAAGCAACCTATAACGAATTGATTAAAAAACAGGAAACTGTTATCCGCGAAGGTCGCGTCATCGCTGAAAGGCCTAAGATAGTCACTCCTTCTTATTTGTCCCGGGTACAGGGTTTTAGCCCCGAGGCTAAGAAATACTTCGACATGTTGATGACCCAGGGCCATCCGGATTCTCCCGGCCTGGTCTACGCCTACCGCAACGAACCGAAAGAATTGAACATAGTTTCCGACAACCTGACCACAGTGGTTGCCAGGCTGAATGAGCAAATAGACCAGAAGGGCGATCCTTTAATCTCAATTATTAAAGGGGAAGATTACCTCTGGGACGTTTCAATTTTGAAATTTATTTACGAGATCACCAGCCGCTCGGTAGGGGATAACGTTCGACAGCTTAATCAGCGCGGGCTGCTTAACGTTGATTCCAGAGGTGTTACTTCCGATGCCAGAATTCGCATAGAGAGCCTATTTGATCTGGTGGAAAAGGGCGAGATGGAGCCTGCTGATCTCAAGGTTGAACTGGACCGCTGGGGTGTTTTTGAAGACTATCAGGACCGTTTCTTTTCAATTTTTCATAAGAAACATTAAACCGGCACTGCCGGCATAAGGGGGCAATACTTGGATATCACTGTCGTAGAAGCCCGTGATCTTTCCGAAGCCTGGTTTTTGTGTGTCGGTAAGGCCATGAACGAAGGCTATACCTATAAAATAGAGCGAGGTAGCTTTGCCGGACAGCATCGCAAGGAATTGGGACTGATCGTAGTCCGTATTAAAAATCCAGGCTCTCGTCCCCTGGTGCCGGATGTTCCTCAGGGAGTTCCGCCGCCCTCTACTATGGAATATGTTGAATCCTATCTGCCTTATTTGATGACTTCTCATCGAGTCGAGGGCGAGCAGTATACCTACGGCCAATATCTGGAGAAACAAATTCCCGAAGTCATCAAAATGTATAAGGAGCAGGGTCCCAATACTAATCAGGCTTATATGACCGTGGGAGACGAGAAATCGATCTTTTTAGAGGATCCGCCCTGTTTAAGGGGTATTGATACCCGGATACGGGACAATAAATTGAATTTTATCGTCTATTTTCGCTCCTGGGACCTTTGGGCAGGTTTTCCCTCCAATCTGGCCGCCATTCAATTATTAAAAGAATATATGGCCAGTGAGATAGGTGTGGAAGACGGTGAATTGGTGGGCATGAGCAAAGGCCTTCATATTTACGAATATGCCTGGGATCTGGCTAGAACTACTCTAAGGATGTAGTGATTTTTACCGCCAGGTAGAGATCTCCGCTCCTGCGTCCCTCTTTTTTACCCAGTCCTTTCAGCCGGATGCGTGTGCCGTTTTGTATCCCTGCCGGAATTTTAACCATTAATTTGCGGGTCTTCAGACCGCCGCGGTGAAGATATTTCTTTTCACCACCGGAAGCGGCTTCCTCAGCGGATATCTCGAAATTTTGCGAGATATCCAGGTTAACCGGTGGGTCCGGTAATTGTATTCCAAAGGCCTTGCGCAGTAAAAACTTATTTAGTTTAGTGATGGTTTTCGTGGCCCAGCGCTCTACGAAATTGGGTTTGTACTCCCGTGTTGCCATCGCTTCCTGTTGGAACCGGGTAGCGCTTTGATTTGAATAGGTATAACCGCTGGCTCCGCTTCCTCCGAAGTTATAGACGCGGAAGACCACATTATTGGCGCCGAAAAAGATTTTGTTCAGAAACTCAGGATCGAAGCGCAGCCCTTGCTGGGCGAACATGCGATTCAATTCGTCCAAATTGGCCTGGTTGCTAAAAGCGTCGCGGAAAATGTCCTGTTGAGAGTAATTAAAACCCTGAGCGGGGTTGAACCCTGGATTGGCTATGCCACCCTGCCGCACTTGATCGTACTGCCCGCGTTTGACTGGATCGCTTAGCACGCTATAGGCTTCATTGATGTCTTTAAATTTTTCCTCAGCCGCTTTCTCATGCCCTAGGTTTTTATCCGGGTGATGTTTAAAAGCCAGTTTGCGGAAGGCCTTGCGTATATCTTCGTCGCCGGCGTTTTCAACCACGCCCAGCGTCTTGTAATAATCTTTCATGGAAAAACTCAGTCCTCACAACTACCCTGTCATGATAAGTATATCACTGCTGAGAGGCTGCTCCCAAATCTTGCGTTCACCAAAGGGGCTTAGCTAATCTCTGTCCGCCGTAGCTTGATGTCACCCCAGGCACCCATCTCCTCCCCTTTGATAATAACGATACCCCGGACACCGCTGATTACTTGGGCTTTGGTGATTCCGCTGGGGATATCTGCGGCAGTTATGATCAGATTGCCGATGTAGGTTGCTACCGCGTCTGACAGAACGGCAGACTCGGCCAGTATCACCACTGCGTCCGCCTTACCAAAGCTTAAAGAATGTCCCACTGTCCCTGATGAAGTGCTGATCCCCAGGGGTGTGTCTTTGGCTTGAATTTCTATGCCTAACTTGCCGCTCAGGGGAGATTGTCCTGCATAGATACCGATTAGCCGATTTTTTGTGCTGCGCAGATAGATATCACCGCCGTTCTCAATAATCACATCTTGAGAAAATTCCGCCAGATCTTCACCGACAAAATAGGCGATCGCTCCCGCTACGGCAGCCATAGGGCCGACGGAGGCTTGTTCGCCGGCTTTGCACATAGCTTTGACAATCAGGGGAGCATCTTCCGGGCATGCCAGGGGTTCTAGTGTAGTCAGGAAAAGCGGATTAGCAGTTATGTATTTCTTGAGATGAGAACGGTATTTTTGAATAAGACGTTGGGCTTTTCCGGTCAAATTGGAAGCGGCGCTGATATAGCAGTCTGTTTCTTCGACAATGACGTTGAAGTTGACCAGGTCTTTATGTTTTACCCAATCCCTGTAGGCCCTGGGTTGATACATTAAAAATGCAATTCCATAGCCCTGGGAGGACAGGCCTTGATGCACAGCCCGCAGGCTACGCACTTTTTACTGTTAAAGCGCACTACCATGGTGCCGGGTTCGCTGGAGAAGGCCCCGGCGGGACAGACCGTAACGCAGGCCCCGCAGGAAGTGCAGCGGTCTTCATTACGGGTGACGTCCTGGCTCAAAGCCTGGATTTTGACTCCGCAGTTGAGCAGATATTGAACCCCCAGGTCGTAGCTGGCTTGCTCGCCCTTCAGCTCAACCACCATCAGGCCTTCGGCTTCAGGCGTGATCGAAGCCTTGAGGATGTTAAATTCCAGGTCATAATCTTTAATCAGTCTGAAAAGGATAGGTTCATCCACCCTTCTCTTGGGGAAATGCAGGACCACCTTCTTTGTTACCATTTTTTTTGTGGATTTTTCTTTTTCAGACATGGGTTATTAATTTCCTTTAATATTCCCCCGCCGGGCGTTCATTTAGCGGTTTGAAAGTCACCCCTGATTCCGGTCCGGGCAGCGCGGCAACAGGTTCAGAAAGCAGGAATTCTCCTTTTCCAATCCAGTCTTTTAAGGTATTAGCGATCTCTAATGCTCGCGGATAGCTAGAAAGTGCGGCTGTAGGTATACTCTTCCCCTGGACTTTGATCTTGCCGGAACGCAGTTCAGCATAGCTTACCTCACCTAAAATATCCGGCTCGCGGTTGGGATAAGAACTGGAGTAATCTATCACCGGCGCGAAAATTTCAGCGTCTGTTATCGCGGTATACCGCAGGATGTCCTCATTCAAGATAGGAATAGGCACACCGATACCCACCGCCAGGCTGACTCCGTAACCCTGCATGCTGGTACCCACTAGATAGCGTGGGCTCATTTGTTTAAGATCCCCTATCACACAGAGCGTGGCAGCGCCGCCGCGGGGGGTACCATTCTCAGAGCGCGGAACGCCCGGATTGAATTGAGTCCCGGGCCAGGCTACGTAACCCACGCCGCCTCCCAGGAAGATGCGGGTTCCCACGCCGATTGTTTTATAGCAGGGGTCCTTCATCAGCGGGGAAAGCTGTCCGGCGCTTGAATAGCCCGCGCTGCCCAGCCTTGGTTTAAGGACCCCCATATAGGTGTATATTGTCTTATCTGAGGTATTAACTGCCACATTATAGTTCTGGTAGGCGTTGCGCATGTTGAAAAGCACAGCCTCATTCAGATCTTTGATGTTGATCCAGGTTTCCAGTTTCTTGCGCGGATAGCAATCCGTACCATAGGCCGAAGCGATCAGGCGTACATCGTGTCCGGCCACCAGTTCTTCAATGACATGGCCACCGCCGTAATTAAAATCGCCGGGGTGGTTGTGGTTGCGGGGGTCGTCGTCAGGTAAAGCATTAGCTCCGATAAAAAGGTCGACAGCTGCGAAGGCCGCGTAAGCGGGGACATCATTCAGATAACTTCTACCGCCGCCCAACTTCATGCGCGGTTTAGTGTGACCGATGTTAAAATAGGCTCCGGAAGAACACATCGGGCCGAAAGTGCCGGTAGTCACCACGTCTACCATCTCCGCGGCTTTCTTGATGCCTTCCTGTTTGGCGATCTCGATGATTTCCGCGGCAGTGACTACTACAGCCTTGCCCTGCTTAATCTTTTGATTGATTTCGCTAATTGTTTTTGTCATATTCATCCTGATAATAGTCTGAAAATGAAGACCTTGTCAATAAAAAAGAAGGGGAAAATAAGAATGTAAAAATATTGAAAATATCTAGAATGGTTGAAGCCTGCATAGCCGGCCTGCGGTTGAAGGGAAAGGCATAATACGATATAATTTTATAGATTATGGTAATTTTTTCAGGAGAATGTTTTTGCTTAAAACCATTAATTGTGCTGAATTAAATAAGAAAGATATCGGCAAGACAGTTAAACTGGCCGGCTGGGTAGATCGCCGGCGAGACCATGGTCAATTGATTTTTATCGATCTTCGAGATCGATCCGGAGTCATACAGGTCGTCTTCAATCCCGAAACTTCTAAAACGGCCCATGAAATTGCCTCTCAATTACGCAGTGAATTTGTCGTGCAGATTAGCGGTGCAGTATCTGCCCGTCCAGGCGGCACAGAGAACCCCAAAATGCCTACTGGCGATGTAGAAGTGGTTGTAGAGAATGCTGTTATTCTCAATACCTCTAAGACTCCGCCCTTTTATATCAACGAAGATATTGATGTTAACGAGAACGTGCGCTTGAAATACCGTTATCTGGATCTACGTCGCGACCGCATGAAGGCCAATATCATGATGCGCCACGAAGTGGTTCGTTATATGCGAGAGTTCCTTTATGCCAAAGATTTTCTGGATATCGAGACGCCTATCTTGATGAAAAGCACGCCGGAAGGCGCTCGCGATTATCTGGTTCCTAGCCGCCTGTATCCCGGCAAGTTTTATGCTTTGCCTCAGTCTCCTCAGCAGTTCAAGCAGCTGTTAATGGTTGCAGGACTGGAAAAATACTTTCAGATCGCTAAGTGTTTCCGTGATGAGGACTCCCGCAAGGACAGGCAGCCTGAGTTCACTCAGTTAGATATTGAAATGAGCTTCGTCGAGGAAGAAGATATTCTCAATCTGCTGGAAGAACTATTTTCCGGGATGATGGCCAAGTTAAAACCTGAATTAAAGATCAATAAACCATTCCTGCGTTTGTCTTATGCTGACGCTATGGAAAAATATGGTTCGGATAAACCGGACTTGCGCTTTGGCTTAGAGATAGGCGATATTTCGGATATCGCAGCGACAACCGAATTTGGAGTATTTAAAAACGTAGTTACCGCAGGCGGTAAGGTTAAAGGAATCGTGGCTCCCGGCTGTGCTGGCTATGGCCGAGGTCAATTGGATGAGCTTAACGCGGTAGCCCAGGGCTTTGGAGCACAAGGCCTGCTCACTATTTCTCTGGGTAACGGTCCTGGTGATCTATCAGAGCTCACCATGGAAATGGTGAAGTCACGTGCGTCCAAATTCATCACCTTAGATCAGGTCAAGGCTCTGGCTGGCAGATTGGGCGCGAAGATGGGCGATCTGCTCATGATCGTTGCCGGCAAGTCTGAGATGACGATTGCTGTTCTGGGTGAAATGCGTAAGGAAATGGCACGCCGTTTAAATTTAATCAATGAAACAGAACTTAAATTCGCCTTTATTGTAGACTTCCCTTTGCTCAATTGGAACCAGGAAGAGAAGCGCTGG
This sequence comes from Dehalococcoidia bacterium, assembly GCA_025361145.1. Lineage (GTDB taxonomy): Bacteria > Chloroflexota > Dehalococcoidia > Dehalococcoidales > UBA3254 > UBA3254. Next base: position 11,470 of record JANYAV010000013.1, read on the forward strand.
GAAGCCATGCATCATCCTTTTACTCAGGCCAAAGAAATCGATATGCCTTTATTGGATACCGCGCCGGAGAAAGTACATGGCCGTCATTACGATTTGGTCTGCAATGGCTTTGAACTGGGCGGTGGCAGCATCAGAATTCATAACGCTGATTTACAGAGAAAAATCTTCCGTATTTTCGGTCATTCCGAAGAGAAGATCAACCATTTGTTCGGGCACTTGCTGGAAGCCTTTGAATACGGTGCTCCTCCACACGGTGGAGTGGCTGTAGGAATCGACCGCTTTGTCATGATCATTCAGGGCGGCGAAACAATTAGAGATGTTATTGCTTTCCCCAAGAACCAGAGCGCTTATGATATGATGTTTGATGCTCCGGCTGACGTCAGCGAAAAACAAATCGATGAACTTCACATAAAATTGAAAATGGAAGATATGGAAAACTCTAAGTCCTGATTATTTTAAACAATATCAAGAAACAAAATTGAGGCTACTTAACTCCAACAAATTTTGAATTTTGAACTTTGAATTTGAACTATTATTGGAGGAACCGTGAAAGTAACTGTTGACAAAATTGAGAATCGCCAGGCCTACCTGACCATTGAGATGGAACAGGCAGAGGTTGACGAAGGTTTAAAGCAAGCCTATTCTCACCTGGTGCAAAAATATAACATCCCTGGCTTTCGTAAGGGCAAAGCTCCCCGGCCTATTCTGGAGCAATACCTTGGAAAACAAGCCTTTATGGAGGAAGCCGTAGAACATATGGCGCCGGATGCCTTTGAAAAAGCTTGTAAAGAAAAAGACATTCATGCTATTGCTCGGCCGCATATTGAGCTGGGAAAAATGGAACCGGTTATTTATAAAATGACTGTTCCTCTGGAGCCGGTGGTTAAGCTGGGAGATTATAAATCTGTTAGGGTGGCTATGGAACCTATCGAAATCAAGGATGAAGATGTCGAGAAGACCATCGAGCAAATCCGCAAGCAGCACGCTGTCTTTGATTCTATAGACAGGCAAGTCAATTCTCACGATATGCTGCTACTGGATATTGACAGTCATATAGGTGAACAGCAATACATCAACCAGAAAGATGCTGAATATGAAGTTGAGAAGGGTTCGGAATTCCCTATGAAGGGCTTCGCTGAGGAGCTGATTGGCTTGAAAAAGGGCGAAACCAAGGAATTCAAGCTGAGTTTTCCTGCGGATTACGGTCGGGCTGAATTAGCTGGCAAGGAAGCGGCTTTTAAAGTTACCGTCAAAGATGTTAAAGAGCAGAAATTGCCTGAATTAAATGACGAACTAGCCGTTAAAGTCAATCCTGAATTCAAGACTGTGGCTGATATGAGGGCTAAAGTAACCGAGAGCCTTAAAAATAATGGCGAGAACATTGCTAAAAAGAACTACCAGCAGAAAGTGATTGACGAGGTTGTGAAGATTTCTGAGGTTGAATATCCTGTTATAATGGAAGAAGAGGAAATCGATAATCTGGTTGGTCAGCAGATGCAGCGCTGGCAGATGGATGAAAAAGGCTTGGATGAATATTTGGCCAGTATCAAAAAGACTGCTGCCGAGTTACGCGAGGAATTCCGGCCGTTAGCTATCCGCAGTGTTAAACAGTCCTTGGTAATGACTGAAGTAGCGCGCGGTGAGGATGTTAAAGTTGAGAAGGAAGATATTCAAACTGAAATAGAAAGCATGACCAAAGACCTTCCCAGCGACCGTAAGCAACAATTGTTAGGACTTTTAACTGTTCCTCAAAACCAGATGAATGTAGCTTCTTCGGTCGCTACGCGCAAGACACTTGAAAAATTATTAGAGATAGCCCAATCTCCGACTGAGACCAATGTGAAAACCGATGCTGAGGCTAAAAAAGCCCAGGCATAACTTAGGAGGCAATAATGGATATTCAGAATGTCATTCCAATGGTAGTTGAATCCGGTAGTAAAGGGGAGCGTGCTTTTGATATTTACTCCCTCCTGTTAAGGGAACGCATCGTTATGCTGAACATGCCCATCAACGATCAGGTGGCGAATGTGGTGATTTCCCAGCTTTTGTATCTGGACAGGGAAGATCCGGATAAGGACATCAGTTTATATATTCACTCCCCCGGCGGCGTAGTTACAGCCGGTTTGGCTATCTATGATACCATGCAGTTGATCCGCCCCGATGTTTCAACTATCTGTTTGGGTATTGCGGCCAGCATGGCGACTATTCTGCTGACCTCAGGCGCTAAGGGCAAGAGATACGCTCTGCCTCATTCCACCATCCATATGCACCAGGTTTTGGGTGGAGCCCAGGGTCAGGCTGCGGATGTCGTTATCGCGGCCAAAGAAATCATGAGACTGGACGGTATTATTCGCACTATCATGATGAAACACACCGGACAGACTGCGGAAAAATTGCTGCATGATATGGATCGTGATTTCTATCTGGATCCTGTTCAGGCTATAGAATATGGTTTGATTGATCAGGTTCTCGAGAAACAGCAGCTCAGTAAAAAATAAATTCTTGTGAAATAGATAATCAAACGGGGGGCGAGTTAAAATCGTCCCCCGTTTTTTCTTATTCCCTCAGCAAATTATTTCGTCCAGGTGTTTTTCTTAAAACGAGCCGCCAGACTGCTTAAGCGGACTAAAGGGCTGGTGTGGTGAGCGGTGATCTTGCCCTTTCTCAAAGCCTGTAAAAAACCCTCTTTGTCTTTAAACTCGGGCATTTCTATATAAGTATTGCCGATTTCATAAGCTGAATGAGAGTCACTGCCAGCGCAGCCCGGCAAACCATGCTCCTGGGCGAATTTGGCGGCCAGGACAGAGGAATTCTTTAAGGGGTTGCGCGCGTTAAAGACCTCTACGACATCGATCTCCGGCGCGATGCTGTCCATGACCTCGCTGTTCAGCGAGTCGGGCCTGACTTTATCAAAGGGATGTTGAGCGCACAACAGCCCGCCTTGCTCTTTGATCAGGCGGATGCTTTCTTCCATAGAGAGACCGCTTGGGACCTGACGAGTAAGAAACATCCCCATGATCTCCCCAGTGGTTGTAAGAATTTCTTCAGCAATGATGACTTTGAAAGGCGCCAGTGTTTGCATCTTAACCGCCCCTTCGATCGTGCCATGATCTGCTAGGGCGATACAATTCAAACCTTTTATTTGACAGGTTTTAATGATATCTTCAAGGGGAGTGGTGCAGTCCATAGAAAAGCAAGAGTGGATATGGAAGTCGGCTTTAAACAAAAGATTCTCCCTGTGTTGTATTATTTCCTGGCCGAGGAAATTACTCTTATTTTACCATTTTCAATGACAATGTCATCTTCAATGCGCACGCCGCCCCAGTCGCTGATATAAATACCGGGTTCAATAGTGAACACCATACCTTCACTCAGAATATCGTTAGAATTCAGACTGACTCGGGGATTTTCATGAGTAACCAGCCCAATACCGTGCCCCAATCCGTGGCCGAATGAATCCGCATAACCGGCCTCAGAAATCACCCTACGGGCCAAAGCATCCGCTTCAGCTCCGGTCATCCCGGGTTGGAGGTTCTCGATAGCCATCATCTGGGCTTTCAAGACGATATCATAAATCTTTTTAAAAGTATCGTTCGGCTGGCCGAGACAGAAGGTACGGCTAAGGTCGCTACCGTAAAAGTTACAACGGGCGCCTAGATCAACCAAAATGGGTTCTCCGGCCTTAATAGGGCGGTCGGAAGGCCGGGCGTGGGGCAGAGCGCTGTTGGGTCCGGCGGCCACAATTAACTCAAAGGGCAAAGACTGGCTGCCGTGCTCTCGCAGGTATTTCTCAATCTCCCAGGCCACCTGCAATTCGGTAAGCCCGGGTGCCAGAAACTTTGCAATATGGGCCAGTACGGCATCAGTAAGATGGGCGGCCTTTTCAATGGCTCCGATCTCTTCCTCGTCTTTGACTGCCCTCAAATTCTCCACCAAACCATTTACCGGCACCAGAATAGGACCACTAGGCAGGGTCTTGAGATTAGTGTTCAATTGCTCAAAAAACGCCACCGTCGCGAAACCGCTCTCAAATCCCAGCGATTTGATATGGTGGTCTTTAAATAGGGCGGGTAGCCATTCCGCCATCTTGCCGGAGATACGGAAAAGAGCATATTCTGGCGATTGCCTTTGAGCCTGTTCGACATAACGGAAATCGGTAACTATGACCGCCTGGTCTGCAGTTATCAATAGGTGACCTTCTAGTCCCTCGCAACCAGAAAGATAATACAAATTTTCTGGTTGAGAAATCAGAATAGCGTCTATTTGGTGATCTGAAAATTGCCGGCGAAGTTGGTTTATTCTATCTTGAATCTGCATTATTTATCTCCTTGTTCAAGTGCCAGGGGATGGGTGGCCATATAGACTTTTTTAGCCTGGTTTTTAGTGACGTGGGTGTAAATTTGCGTCGAAGAAAGATCAGCGTGACCGAGCAGTTCCTGGACTACCCGCAAATCTGCGCCGCCATTCAGCAGGTGCGTGGCAAAGGTGTGGCGTAGAACGTGAGGATGGACATCTTTTTGAATGCCGGCCACTTTAGCATAATGTTTAAGCATTTTCTGCATACCCCTCATGCTCAGCCGCTGTCCTTGCTTGTTTAAAAATATGGCTGGATTAAGACGCTTATTGAGCAATTCAAGGCGTGCGCGGGCGAGGTATTTTTGCAGAGCCTCCGTTGCCGGTAAACCCATAAGAGTGATGCGCTCCTTGGAACCTTTGCCGATTACGCGGATTTCGCGGCTTTGCAGATCGATATTACCCAGATTTAACTGCCAAATCTCACTAACGCGCAAGCCGGAAGCGTAAAGCAATTCAATCAGTGCTCTGTCGCGCATACCTTCAGGTTTAGATAAATCTGGCATAGTGAGTAAGTGCTTGATCTCCTGTTCAGTCAGGAAAACCGGCAATTTCTTATCCAGTTTGGGAGATAGAGAGGAGCGGTTGCCCTTACGTCCGGAGGCGTTAATCGGAATAGGGCTGGTTTTAAGTAGTCCTTCTGCCAATAGGTAGCGATAGAAGGATCGGATGGCTGAGAGTTTACGCACCATACTGACTTTCTCAACACCCTGCTCCATCAGCCAGCCCAGATAATCGCGGATGACCTTTTTATCCACATCGCGGAAATCGCCGATTTTCTGCAGCTTAAGAAATTGAAAAAAGCCCTTGCCGGGGCCGCGCTTATAAGTGCCCAATAAATCCGTACGGTAGTTGCGCAAAGTATAAGGCGAAGCATTACACTCCGCCTTAAGGTAATTCAGATAGCTGTTAAAGACTTCTTGCACTATAAACCTCTGATCAGGGAACTCAAAAGGTAAATAAGAAACCAGGAAGTCATATATTAATTTTTATTCGTCCGATTGTTCGCTTTCTGTTTTAACGTCCACGCTAGCCGTTTTTGAATCTTCCACTTTCTCCGTATGAGAACACTTCAGACATTTAGCGGTCTTATTACGCTGCGCGACCATCAATCCGCCGCAATCCGGGCAGGGTTTCGGCACCGGCTGCATAAAAGTGGCGAATTTACAGTCGGGATAACCGCTGCAGCCGTAAAAACGCTTCTTCCTCTTGCTAATACGCTGGACTAACTCTTTGCCGCACTCCGGGCATTTAGCGCCAGTCTTGACCTGATAAGGTTTGGTGCTTTTACACTCAGGATAGCCGGTACAGGCCAAGAATTTACCGAAGCGGCCGCTTTTAATCGCCATAAATTTGCCGCATTTGGGGCATTTCTCATCAGTTAGCTCGTCTGCCAGTTTTATCCTTTCAAGGTTTTCATTGGCCTTGGCCAGGTCTTTTTCCAGAGGCAGGTAGTATTCCCGTATTACTTTGACCCAGTCTTTCTTTTCACTGGCGATCTCATCCAGTTCCTCTTCCATCTTGGCAGTGAATTCAATATCCATCAGGTCGGGGAAGCTCTGGATCAGCAGATCATTGACCACAAAACCCAGTTCGGTGGGAGCGAAAGATCCCTTGGTGCGGGTAACGTATTCACGATCCTGGATAGTGTAGATTATGGGGGCATAGGTGCTGGGCCGTCCGATGCCTTTTTGCTCCAGAACTTTGATCAAGGTAGCTTCAGTATAGCGCGAGGGCGGTTGGGTAAAGCGCTGTTCTGCTATGATTTTTAATAATTTTAAAAGATCGCCTTTGCTTAAAGTAGGCAACGGTGAGCTTTTTTCATCTTCATTTTCATCTTCGTCCCGGCCTTCAATGTAGAGGGTGGTATAACCGGGGAAGTCCAGTTTAGTGCTGGAGGTGCGCAGCAGGTAGCTGTTTTTGGGCTCCTGGCATTTCGCCTCAATATCCACACTGATATTATCATAAGTCGCATTAGCCATCTGGGAGGCGACCATACGTTTCCAGATCAGGTCATAAAGCTTGAATTGGGCTTCGTTCAAATATTGTCTAACTTCAGCCGGTTCACGGTGAATGCGGGTTGGCCGGATAGCTTCGTGGGCTTCTTGTGCTCCTTTGACAGTTTTAGTAAAGACGCGGACTTTCTCTGGCATATATACTGCACCATATTTCTCTTTGATAAAATCGCGGGTCTCTTCCAGGGCTGAAACAGCGATATGAGTAGAGTCGGTACGCATATAGGTGATCAAACCCACGCTGCCTTCACTGCCGATCTCCAGACCTTCGTAAAGCTGCTGAGCCAGCATCATGGTCCGGCTGGCGGAATAACGTAGTTGGCGCCAGGCCTCCTGCTGCAGGGTAGAGGTGATAAAGGGTGGAGCGGGGGTGCGGTTAGTCTTTTTGGTGGTGACTTTATGGACACCGAACTCCGATTTCTCCAGGTTGGTTTTCAAATCGGTGGATTCCGTCTCATTGTGAATTTCTATCTTGGACCCGCCTATTAAGCCGACTAAAGCCGCGCTAAAGGTCGCTTTTTTGGTTGTTTCAGGCTGCTTGGTTAATTCAGCCTGCATGTTCCAGTACTCCACCGGTTTAAAAGCCAGAATTTCTCTCTCCCGGTCAACAATGATACGCACCGCTACAGACTGTACTCTTCCAGCAGATAGGCCTCTCTTGACCTTGCGCCAGAGTAAGGGACTGATTTTATAGCCGACCAGGCGGTCTACAATCCGGCGGGCTTGCTGCGCGTTGACTAAATCAAGATCGATATCACGGGGATGTTTAAAGGCATCCTTGATGGCTTCTTCGGTAATTTCATGGAATACTACTCGCTGGTAGGGGATATTAGTTTTTCCCTTGATCACCTCTGAGAGATGCCAGGAAATGGCCTCTCCTTCACGGTCAGGATCAGTTGCCAGAAAAACGGCAGAGGCTTCCGCGACTGCCGCTTTTAGTTCGGTCACCAGTTTTTTCTTGTCCGTGGGGATCACGTACCTGGGCTCAAAATTGTTCTCGGCGTCCACTCCGATCTGGCTTTTAGGCAGATCGCGGATATGTCCCATGGAGGCCTTCAGATTATAACCTTTACCCAATATTTTCCCCAGGGTTCTGGCTTTGGCCGGAGATTCTACAATAACTAATTTGTCTTTCATGTTTTTTAATTCACTTTTACGCTATATTTTTCTCTGGTTTCGCGGGCTAGTACGTAATTCATAGTGCTAACCTGTTTTACCATGCCTTTAAGTTCCATTATAGCCAGATTACTGCTAACGGTGGCTATGGGGAGGCCGCTGCTGCGGCAAATTTCATCTATATGCAGCGGTTCACTGTTCAACTGCTTTAAGAGTTGGTCCTCAACGTCGGTAGTGGGCACCACTTCTTTCATTTCAAGCTGCTGGACATTAGCGGTTAAATTCAACTCTTGCAGTATATCCGTACAATTCCTGACTAACTTAGCTCCCTCTTGTATTAAGGTGTTGGTGCCGCGGCTCATAGGAGAGAGAATGCTGCCGGGCACGGCAAAGACTTCCCGGTTCTGCTCCAGCGCCATATGGGCGGTGATGATAGCCCCACTGGTCTCATTGGCTTCGATGACCAATACACCCAGGCTCATCCCGCTCATAATACGGTTGCGCCGGGGGAAGTTGTCCGGACGGGGCTTGGCTCCCAGCGGATATTCGCTTATTAAGGCCCCACTGGTGGGGATTCGGCGCGCCAGGGCGGCATTTTCAGCGGGATAGACTGAATCCAGTCCGCAAGCACAGATAGCGGCAGTGCGGCCTCCGGCTTCTAAGGCGGCATGATGGGCAATGGTATCTATCCCTCTGGCCAGTCCGCTGATTACTGTAATTTTATTGTGTGCCAGATCTGTAACTATCTCTTGAGTTACCTGTTTACCATAAATGGTGGCGTTGCGAGAGCCTACTACCGCGATGCACCATTCATCCTGTAGGTTCAGTTCTCCTTTCAAATAAATAACGGGTGGGTAGTCGTAAATTTCGCGTAACCTGGCCGGATAGTCGTCGTCATAATGAGTATAGACCCTGATACCCGCTTTCTCCAACTTGTCCATTTCGGCAGCCAGATCGATATGCGGACGGGCTTCCGCGATGGCTTTAACGATATTGTTGTCCAGACCCGCCTGTTTGAGGTCTGCGGCGCCGGCCTGCCAGGCGGTTTCCAGTTTACCAAAATAATTTTCAAGCTTGGAGAACTTGACTCTGCCTATTCCGGGTATAATATTGAAGCCCACCCAGTAGGGTAATTCTCTTTTAGTCGTCACAAGTGAATAATTGTAACACAATTGGTTTATAAAATGATACAAGGAGGCAGTTTTTGTGTAATTAGTATTTGTAATTAGTAATGAGGAGTAAATTTTGCATCTATGGTCAAAGCTTCGTTGCCCCAAAATACAAATTACTCATTACAAACTACTGTAAATTTTGACGAAGGCAAAATTTACTATCTTTGACTGTTGATTAATCCAAATAGCATTTTAGAAATAGCTTCAAAGTTCTGTTTGTAATACTCAAATTGATCGAGTTTAATCTGGTTCTCGTCAAGAATTATTTCAAATAAGGAGACACATTCATATACCGAACCTCTAGAGATTGTATAAAAGTTCCTTTTATCAGCTTTAGAGAATTTACCGCTCCCCTCAGCGATGTTGATGACTACACTTACGGAGGCTCTTTTCAACTGGTCTCGAATATATGAATCTATTCCTTTGTTAACTCTAAGAAAAGCTAATATTTCCTTATTAGAGGATTTGGCTTTTTGATATACTTCAAGATTTTCAAAATCAAACATATCGTTAATAATACAACGATATGGATATTTTTTAAAACGAGGCTTAGCAGATTGTAGTTAGTGTGGGTAGTTTGTAATGTTGGAGTAAATTTTTGGATAAAGCCAGATATTCGCTGAATCCTAATCACTAATCACAAACTACAAATTACTCTTCGCGGTCGGTTCCTCAAATTACAAATTACTCATTACAAATTACTTTAAATTTTGACGAAGGCAAAATTTACTGGCGGAGAGGGTGGGATTCGAACCCACGGTACCCTTGCGGGTACACACGCTTTCCAGGCGTGCCTGATCGGCCACTCCAGCACCTCTCCGTGAAAAGGGATATCAATGTCGGTGGCAACTCTCGATGGCGGAGAGGGCGGGATTTGAACCCGCGCTCCGGAGAACCGGAGGCCGCTTTTCGAGAGCGGTACCATAAGCCACTCGGACACCTCTCCCTTAGTTTGCCAAAAAGTATTATACCACGTTCAGGCCAGATAGTTAAAACGAAAGTATCCCAATTATTATATTAGAGCTTAAAGCCTGGCCCCTGGCTCCGCTAATTACCAATTACTAATTACACATTACAGGTATTCATGTGCCTCAAACTACAAAATACATATTATTGCGACTATCCAATAGGAGCTAAATTTGTCGCGGATAATCTTATTGTGTAAAATGAATTGTTATTTAGTCATAGCTAGAAAAAATCTGTTTAAGCTTTAAATTCAGGAGGTTATTGTGTCACATATTCTGATGACTGCAATTCCGGCTGAACCGATCTGGTGGATGGTGGCCGGACTGGTTCTGGTAGCCTTGATGGTTCTTGTTCTGCCCTTTAAAGTAAAATGGTGTGAACATAACCTCGAAGTCTTCTTCCTGATCATGGGTCTGCTCTCGGTAACTATTTCCCAGCAGTGGAGCTTAACCTTAGTTATTGACGCTCTTAAGGCCCCAGTAATGATAGGTTCGCTGCCTATCGGTATCTTCCAAGTAGTATTAATCTTCGGCCTTTTAATCTATTTCTTCAATCGCCCCTTCTACCGTTTTATTCAGACCATGGTAAAAAAACTCAGCATGCGTGTCTTCATGTTTATTTTAATTCTGATATTAGGACTCTTTTCCAGCGTGATATCCGTGATTGTGACCTCGGTTATTCTGGCTGAAATTGCGGCTGTGCTGCCTATTAGTCGCAACGACCGGATTAAGCTAGTGGTAGTAGCTTGTTTCGCGGTGGGTTTGGGCGCTGTTTTAACCCCCCTGGGGGAGCCCATGTCTACCATCCTGGTACAAAGATTAGCCGGGCCTCCTTATAATGCCGGCTTTATCTGGCCGATCCAGCATTTTGCGGTATATATTATTCCAGCCTGTGTAGTTTTAGCCATTTTTGGCGCGATCTGGATCGGTAGAAAAGCGCCAACAGCTCTTTCAGATAAAGTGATGCCTCTTGAATTTCCCGAATTAAAGGATTCAGTGGACGTGGCAGGTACTACCACTGATCAACTTACCGAATACTCTGAGACACTCAGGACAGTAATAATGCGGTCAGTCAAAGTCTTTGCTTTTGTGGCTGCCCTGGTTCTGCTGGGCGAGGGTTTAAAACCTTTAATCGTCTGGTTCCTGGAAAAAGTGCCTGCCTACGCCTTATATTGGATCAATATGATCTCTGCCATCCTGGATAACGCTACTCTCACCGCTATCGAAGTCAGCGTAGAGATGAAAATGGATCAAATTGTTTGCGTCGTGATGGGTCTGCTCATCGCCGGCGGAATGTTAATTCCCGGCAATATTCCCAATATCGTCGCAGCTGGACGGCTTAAGATCAGTATGAAAGAATGGGCCGTGATCGGCCTGCCTATCGGTTTGGTGGTCATGGCCATCTTTTTCGTGATTCTAATCCTGACCGGGCAAATTAACTTCGCTTAGTATTAATTAAATGACGTACTCAGCGCTCCTGCTGAGTACGTCATTATTTAAATCCCCGCCGCTTTATCACTTCTGAGTGCTCAAGTTCTGACCCTAACGTTTCAGAATCATCACTTTTAACGGATGACTTTTACTATAAAGTCTCAGAAATATACACCTCAATCTAGAGACGTGAACTTAAATAATTGTGGTTCCCCTTTTTATTTCTAGATAAATAGTGGTGCCTGCCCCCAATTCGGAATGGATATCAAAAGTCCCGCCTGATAATTCAACCCGATATCTCATGCCTAAAATACCGGATTTACTTAAGTCATGCAGATTGTTATTGGTTCGTGAGTGAGAAAAACCTTTACCATCATCGGTGATTTTAATTTTTAATTGCTCGGGCAAAAATTCAAAATAAATGACTGCCGTTTTAGCTTCTGAATGTCTTTTAATATTGTTCAGGGCTTCCTGTATAACTCTAAAGAGATGAGCCTCTGTTTCAGGCGTTAAGGGGTAAGTTTCACCGCTTATTACTACTTTTGTTTTGATGTTCTTGTCAGTGCTCAGTTTTTCGAGTAGATATTTGACCGCCGGAACCAGTCCCATCGTGTCTAAGATGCTGGGTCTCAAATATAAACTTATTTTTCTTAAATCATCGCAAACTTCCAGAACAGTGGTTTTGATCCACAATGACAAATCTTTTTTGCCTGGATCATCTTCATATTCGGGTAGTAGTTGTGTGCTTCGATTCGCGACTCCAATTAGATCCTGTATCGCCCCATCATGGATCTCATAGGCTAGCCATTTCCGCTCTTGTTCCTGTATCTTGAGAACGTTGGCAATATAGATTTGCCGTTCTTTCACTCTCTCCTGCATGAGATTATTTTCTCGTTGTCTCCAGTTTCTTTCAATGATAAAAATCATCAATAGGGCTAAAGGAACTAATAATATCAATAAGTTGTTAATCGTGAAAATGACTCCGAAGAAATAATAGAACATTTGAGGCAGGTTGAGCATAAAAGAAACCAGCCAGGTGATTAAAACCCCATTCCTCTGGGTAAAAACAGCGGAATATATTATGGGTATATAATATAGCAGGCCGTGGCAATGCTTTACAATTTCAAAGACGGCATAGGGATAAAACCAGTCCAGAGATTTGCCTTGATGCAGAATATAGAAATATAAAAAAGAATAGTACAGTACTGAAATGAGCAATATCAAAAGCCCTATAACCCAATAGTGTAAGCGGGGATTGCCCCATTTGATCAATGAGGTTTGCTCTTGTTTTAAAGAGTTAACAGTCGCCCTCATGGTATCTCTCTCAGGGTTAGAAAACCTGCCTGGAGGGCTTTTACTACCGCCTCTGTTCGAGAATTCACGTTCATTTTACTGAAGATTTCATCCAGATAGCCTTTGGCGGTAAGTGGACTAATATTCAAATTTATGGCTATTTCTTTGTTGCTCTTGCCCCTGGCAACTAATCTCAGGATCATCTGTTCTTTTGCTGAGAGTATATTGCTAATTGGCAAATCAGCTGTTTGGATTTCGCTGCGCGCAGCCTGGATTAAAATTTGCTTTAGTGCGGCACCGGTTAATACCGATTCACCAGCTGCTACCGAGCGGATGGCCTGAATTAGCTCCTGGCCGAAGACACTCTTGGTCAGGAAGCCGGCAGCGCCGGCTTGCAGAATACCCAAAATATTTTCGCTATCGTTGTGTATGGTAAGTACCAGGATGGCAGTTTTGGGGCAATTAATTTTGATGAGTTTGGTCGCTTCCAGTCCATTAAGCCGCGGCATGCCAATATCCATCAGCACTATTTGGGGTTTATTTTCCAGGCATAACTGCACTGCTTGTTCGCCATCTTGAGCTTCACCGACCACAACCATATCAGTTTCTTTGGCAATAAGGTCGCTAATGGCTTGACGTATAATTGGATGATCGTCTGCGATCACGATCGTAATAAGGCTAGATTTAGTTTCCACGTCTGGAACATTTTTCATAGGCTAATTATACACTCTCAATTTATGAGGTTCAATTTAAAATGAGGTGACTATATGTTACCTTTGGTAATTTCAGTTGTGATAAACTTATAAGGTCTTTGTTATTTTAGCTGTGGATTATAACTATATCAGAACAGGGGTTAAAAGAAAGATGACAATGCATAGACTACTGCTGATAGCGCTGATTTCTATCACCCTGCTGTCTCTGCTTTTAAGTAGCTGTGGCGGTTCAGTATCTACGTCTTCGCCGGCCTTAAAAACTTATGAACTTAAAATTGCCCTCGGTACTCCTCCCGGTCATCCCATCACTCTGACTTGGGAGGATTGGGTTAAGGACATCGAGGCCGCCACCGGAGGCAGAGTCACCGCTAAAATTTACAATTCAGGGTCATTAATTCCCGAGGCTCAGATTAGAAGTGCCCTTGTTTCAGGTATTGCCGACTGCGGTAATTTTGTACCCGCCAATACGCCGGGCGTCTTCAATGTCCTGGAAGGTTTTGAGCTGCCAGGCAATGGACCTGCCAGTGGAGTCAGCGGCAGCTTAGCGCTTTGGGAAGCCTATAAGTCCACGCCCGCAGCCCAGGCTGAATCTAGTGACCTCAAAGTTCTCTGGTTAGCAACTTCGGGAAGCGCTCATATTGGCACGGTGAACCGACCCATTCGTACCCTCGGGGATATCAAGGGCCTGGCAATCAGAGGGTCAGGGGTGACTCTGGATGCTCTCAACGCTCTGGGAGCGACCGGAGTATCTATGGCTATGGTAGATACCTATCTCAATCTTAAAAAAGGTGTAGTTGATGGCGCTGTTAATCCCTTGGACGTTATTAAAAGTATGGCCTTTGGCGACCTTTACCACTACTATACTATCTGTAATATCTACTCATCCTATAGGTTTTATGGCGCCATGAGCCTTCATGCTTGGAATTCTCTACCCACTGACCTGCAAACGATTATTGCCGATGTCAGCGATGGTTATGCCTTGAAGATGGGGCAATATTTTGATCAGGGTAATGAGGCGGCCTATCAGGTCTGCCTCGATAAAAATATAGAAATAATCCGCCTATCTTCGGCTGAAACCACACTCTGGGAAAATAGTTGGAAGCCAATTCGTGAAAAGTGGGCCGCCGATATGACAGCCAGAGGCCTCCCGGGCCAGCATCTGCTTAATCAGGCAGGAAGCTTGTTAGCCAAATATTATCCCCTCTATCCCGACCCATTGGGCTTGCATTTCAAATAGCTTAAAGCAGGGTTCTTCAAAATACAAACTACCAATTACATATTACACATTACACGTAATCTGGTTCCTCTAACTACAAACTACAAATTACACGTCCCCCTCTCTCGGTAAAGGTCGGTAAAGGTCGGACCTCGCAATCGCCTTTCCCAATGCAGGTCTGACCTTATGAAACTCCTGGCTCCCTTTCTCTACTGTTCCAAACGACTAACCATCGAAGATCCCGCCGCCGCAGGTCCTGCATGAGTGGAACGAATCGGGATGATTTTTGACTTATTTTGGAAATCCTGCATAGCTAACGCTCAGGTATCGTTGATTTGTGCAAATTCAGTTTTTTCTATAAAATGGAATGTGGATCATGCCCCTGTAACTCAGGTGGATAGAGTGCTGGCCTCCGAAGCCGGATGCGAGAGTTCGAGTCTCTCCAGGGGCAGGTATTTTGCTTAAAAATCATCCGCTCCATTCGGCCTGGTTGCTTCTACAAGTAAACCGGAAAGCAGATGCATCGCGGTTACTCATATTATAATTGTGCGGGAGATTGGTTGTAAGTTGCGAATATCGCAAAAGGAGGTCATCTTGGAGTATCCCGGAAAAATGATTGAAATAAGGTGGCATGGTAGGGGTGGGCAGGGTGCTGTAACCTCAGCCGAAATCATGGCAGAATCTGCCATTAGTGAAGGTAAATATGCTCAGGCTTTTCCCAGCTTTGGGCCAGAAAGACGCGGCGCTCCGGTTCAGGCTTTTGTTAGAATTAGCGCTGACCAGCCCATCCGTATGCGGTTTTCTATTACAGATCCGGATGTGGTAGTAGTCCTGGATCCCGGCTTATTGGGCGCGGTAAACGTAGCAGCCGGGCTTAAACCGGGTGGCATTATTGTCATCAATACTGTTAAAACTGTTGCGCAAATTCGTCAGGAATATAACCTCAATGTCAGATTAGCCACGGTGACAGCTACCAAAATAGCTCTGGAACAGTTAGGCGTCCCGATCACTAATACCACTATGATCGGCGCGGTTTTGAAAATAACCGAGGCTGTAAAAATGGAATCTTTAATTGAGCCGATCACCAAGCGTTTTGGTCGTCTGGCAGAAAAAAATATTAGCGCTCTTAAAAGAGCCTATGCAGAAACTATTATTGAGGAGTTAGCCGGTGACAAACTCAGAAGATAAAATGACCTGGAAAGATGTAGAAATTGGCTGTATCGTCACTAAACCTGGCAGCGCGACAATCACGCAGACTGGTGATTGGCGTTCACGCCGGCCCACCTACGATTTTTCTAAATGTATTAAATGTGCGATCTGTCAGACTTACTGTCCCGAAGGCTGCATTCATCAGAACGAGAAAGGTAATTATGTGGCAGATCTGTTTTATTGTAAGGGCTGTGGTATTTGCGCCAAGGAATGCCCCAAGAAAGTAATTACCATGATTGAGGAGAAAGAATAGTGGCTAAGCGAACAGGAATAGAAGTCTCCATAGCGGTCAGCGAGGCTGTCAAGCTGGCTAATACCGATGTTATCGCCGCTTATCCTATCACTCCCCAAACTCATATTGTTGAACACCTGGCAGAACTGGTGGCTCAGGGAGAACTCAACGCAGAGTATATTCCGGTAGAATCCGAACATTCTGCCATGAGCGCCTGCCTGGGTTCCTCCGCTGCCGGCGCCCGCACCTTTACTGCGACTGCCGGTCAGGGACTGGAACTAATGCATGAAGTGGTCTATGTGGCTTCCTCCATGCGCTTGCCTATTGTGATGGCGGTGGCTAACCGGGCGCTTTCAGGCCCCTTAAGCGTCTGGGGTGATCATTCAGATGTGATGTCAGTCAGGGATACCGGTTGGATACAAATCTTTGTCGAGAATGGGCAGGAAGCGGTGGATAACACTATTTGCGCTTTCCGCATGGCGGAAGACTCACGAGTGCTACTGCCGGTTATGGTGCATCTGGACGGTTTCCATCTATCTCACATGGTTGAGCCGATCATGATGCCCGATCAAAAAGAAGTCGATGAATTTTTACCTCCCTTCAATTATCCTCTGCCTCTTGATCCCAGTAAACCGGTTACCATGGGAGCCTTTGCCCCACCCATAGTCTTTACTGAGGCAAAATGGGCGCAGGAGATGAATTTGGAGCAGTCCAAAGACGTCATTCTGGAGGTCTGGAAGAAATTCGGCGATAAATTTGGCCGTTATTATAATCCCGTTGAGTGCTACCGCTGCGATGATTGCGAAACGCTGATTATGACCATGGGCAGTTTCTCTGAAACAGCTATGATGGCGATAGATAAATTAAGGGAAGAAGGAAAAAAGATAGGTTTGTTCCGTATTAGACTCTGGCGTCCTTTCCCCTTTGAAGAGGTTAGAGAGACAGTTAAGAACGCCAAAGCGATCATTGTTTTAGACCGGGCGATTTCGCTGGGTATGGGCGGTCCGGTTGCTTCAGAGTTAAGAAATGCCCTTTATCCTTTGGAGAAACGGCCTAAGATAATGGGTTTCGTGGGTGGTCTGGGTGGGCGGGATATTACCCCCACCGATTTTGAGAAGATCATTAAGCGCGGCCTGGAAATCGCTGCTGCTGGCAGCAATCGAGAATTTGAGATTTACGGGGTGAGAGAATAATGAGCAAACAGACTGTGGTTGAAACCAAAGAAAGATTCGCTCCCGGTCACCGCGCCTGTATCGGCTGTGCTGAAGCTCTGGCCGTCAGGATGGTCTGCAAGGTCCTGGGAGATAACGTCATTATAGTTAACGCTACCGGCTGCATGGAAATCGTTTCCAGCCAGATGCCCTTCACCTCCTGGACGGTGCCCTGGATTCATACCCTTTTTGAGAATAACTCGGCGGTCGCTTCCGGTATCGAAGCCGGGCTGAAAGCGCTGACGCGCAAAGGTGTGCGGGATATGTCATCTACCAAAGTAGTCGCCATGGGTGGTGACGGCTCTACCCTGGATATTGGTCTGCAAGCTCTTTCGGGAGCCATGGAAAGAGGGCATAATTTCCTGTATATTTGTTTTGATAACGAAGCGTACATGAATACCGGTATTCAGCGCTCTTCATCCACCCCTTATGGCGCTACCACCACCACTTCGCCTGCGGGTAAAGCCAGCATCGGCCAGTTCTCCTGGAAAAAGAACCTGCCAGCCATTGCGGCCGCCCATAACATTCCCTATGTAGCCACTGCTTGTCCCAGCTACCATCGTGATCTGGCGATGAAGGTCAAGAAGGGCATGGAAGTAAAAGGCCCCGCTTACATACAGATTTTATCACCCTGCCCCACCGGTTGGCGCTGCCCTACCGATAATGCGGTGGAAGTCGGTCGTTCAGCCGTTCAGTGCGGCATGTATCCCATCTACGAGGTGGAGAATGGCAAATATAAGATCAATGTGTCTCCTGAACCGCTTAAACCCGTGGTCGAATACTTAAAAGGGCAGGGCAGATTCAGACATTTGGCGGATACAGATATCAACAAAATCCAGGATAAAGTCAATCAGGATTGGGCGCATCTTAAAGAATTAGCAAAAATTTAGTCGTATACCCGAAAGGTAAAATGGGGCGGTTCAAAATTTTGAACCGCCCCTTGTTTTTGCTAGATATGGATCATATTTTGAAGATGAAGTCTGGTAAAACTTGATTTTAGAGCTGATTTACCGTAAAATCATAAAGGTCTGCGGGCGCTTAGCTCAGCTGGTAGAGCACAGATCTGATAAGTCTGCGGTCAATGGTTCGATCCCATTAGCGCCCACCGTATCGATTCTACGCATCGCGCCCTTCCCTAATTCTTTTAAGATTATGTTATCGCTGTCTTTTTAAATAGCCTATACTACACCAAAAACTATTCCATGTTATTTATCGTAAGCCGTTTAGCGCATTTCTATTGCCTTATCGCGGATTGCGCAAATCCGTTACCGCATTATGGATAAAGTCGGCGGGTCTGGGTACAGAATTATAAATAGCGATATAGTCCCATTTCTGATGCCGTAGCGTTAAAAAATGGAGACAATATAACCATCATCGGCAGCAGCGGCTACAACGAATGGTTCAAAATTGATACAGATTCAATTTTAAGTTATAAAAAGCTCGACAAGGCCAAAGTGATTGTTGTCTCAACTGATAATACACCCATATATGATAGTGTGATAAATACAGGCGATATATACTCCGAAGGATTGCTTTATCGTTTTTGAGAGTAACCGGGTGATACGCTAAAGATGATGGCTGAAGAAGCGAAATAATAACCCATATTGTCAAAGATAAAGATAAAGCGGCCGGATTATTAATCCGGCCGCTTACTTTTACAGGTTCTCTGAAGTGGGTGCTGCCAAGTTGTCTTTATTTAGCAGTTAAATATCCATTAAACCAGTTGATCTCACGTTCCCACATATCCCGTATCAATTTCGGTTCGCCCGGAAAATGGCCGGAACGGGGGTATATCACCATTTTTGAGGGTACATTTCTCAGCTTAAGTGCGTTGTAAAATTCCTGCGCCTGTCCGAGCGGGACTCTCTGGTCCAACTGACCGTGCAGTATCAACGTAGGTGTGATTACATCCTCGACTTGCATGATGGGAGAGCGCGAGAGATACAGATCGTAATTATCCCAGAAATATCCTCCGAAGTAGTCTGGCATATAATTGATGATATCCAGGGTTCCGGTATCGCTGATGAGGTCTGACATCCCATCTATCGTAGCAGCAGCCTTAAACTTACTGGTCCGGGTGACTGCCCAGGCAGTCATATAACCACCATAGCTCTGTCCCATGATAGCCAGGCGGTCCGGATCGGCTATACCCCTGTTCACCAAGTAGTCAACTCCGGCTATAATGTCTTCATAATCTTTCCCGCCCCAGTCTTTGTAATTCGCCCTGGTGAAATCAGCTCCGTAGCCAGATGAACCCCGGATATTCGGCCTTAACACGGCAAAGCCCTGGGCAGCGAATGATCCGGCGGGACTGATATACCAGCTTCGGCCTCCGGCATAGTATTCAAAGAACGACGCTGATGGTCCGCCGTGAATTTCTACAACCAGGGGATATTTATGGTCCGGCTTGCCTCCGGCGGGATAAGTCAAAGTGCCTTCGATAGTCATTCCGTCCTTAGCTTTCCATTGTACTGTTTCGGACTTCCAAACAGCTTCGGTAGGAACTTTGGTATTCAGGTGGCTGACCCTGGTGAGTTGAAGATTATTATTTCCATCCAGTACGGCCGCATATACTTCCTGAGGATTATCAAAATCTTCCATGATCAATCCCAACCTGGTACAGTTACTACTTATCTTGCCGCCCTCAATATAACCGCGGGTAAGGATGTCACGAGGTGCGGAGCCGTCGGCAGGCAGCGCGGTAATTGCCACTTTGGTACCCCGGGCATTGGAAATATATAGGTATTTACTATCCGCGGACCAGCCAAGAAGTCCCATAGGGCCGAGCAACAGACTTTCATTTTGATCTTTGGCCAAAACGCGTGGCTGACCTCCCGCGGCCGGTATGATAGTAACATCCATCATGACGTAAAATGAATCAATCGATTCGTATGCGATCCATTTTCCGTCCGGGGAATACTTGACATGGTTATAACCAAGACGCTGGCCGGGCAGCACAAGGTCGGTTACGTTGCCACTTTTCAGGTCCAGCGTGGAGATAGTGGCCGGGTACTCATACTCCGGCATAACAAGATGTTGTCGGACAAAGGTGACTGCTTTCCCGTCCGGCGAGTAATCCCAGCTATAAATGCTATAATCGCCATTAGTGACCTGATGCATTCCGTAATTACCGGATGAATCCTTGCGGGTTGACACTGTCCACAGACGGACCATCTTTTCATTTTCACCGACAACAATGGGGTCATCCTTTTCATTAGCAGCCTTAATTTCCTCGGCGGTCGGTGGATCGGGCGCCATGTAGCTGATGAACGACCCGTCGTTAGACCAGCGGAACAAGTAAGCCGCTATAGCGACATGGGTCAGCTGGATTGCCTCGCCGCCTTCCGCCGGCATCAGCCATATTTCGTTTTTGCCTGTAGCCGGAGAAAGAAAAGCGATCTGTTTCCCATCCGGAGACCATTGCGGACTGTGAAAGGAACCCTCACCTTTAGTAAGTTGCACGGTATTTTCGCCATTTATATCGGAAAGATAGATGTGCGAATCTAGCACACTTTGAGTATCGGTCATTATAGCTCTGGAGACAGAATAAATAACCTTTTTTCCATCCGGAGATATATCCGCTTCAGACATTGAGGCCATATTCAAGGTGTTGTCCAGTGTCCAGCCGGATGACGCCGCTTTGGAAGGTTCTACTGCGGTCTCTTTGGGAGTCGTTATGGCGGCTGTCGGAGACACAGAAGCAGCTGGCGATGTGCTTCTTGGCGGCGGTGAAGAGCAAGATAGGGTCAAAGCAAGCAACAACGCCATTATTATGAATATCATCAATTTACGCATCAAGAACACTCCTGTTAACAAAATATTGTCAATCGTTCTCTTCCATCTGACTAGCGTGCCGTTATTTTAAAAGTATCTCCTGGTTTTCCGGCCAGCTCCACATAGCTGCCTTTACTAACTAACACCTCGCCTGTATCTATGACGCTATCGTATACAGAGGATAATGCCGGTGAGTAAATTCTAACTCGGCTTTGGGCGGGTTTCTGAAAACTCAGGATCAGGTCTTCTTTGGTAGTCAGCCATTCGTTATAGCCTTCACTGCCGAGAGTCATAGACTTGTCACCGCTCAGGAGCGGTTCTGCGGCTTCGGCTGGGCTCATCAGTTTATAAGAGAGCATGGCCCAGGTCTGTCCTTCTCTATCAATAAGAGTCAATTCTGTCTGGTCCCGCAAATAATTCGCCGCAAAACCGGCGTAGACCGATGATTTGACCTCCTTAATACCATCAAAATCGATATAGCCGGGTAACGCCGGAATTGTATGCGAAATCACAAACGGATTAAAGAGTGACGTTGACCTGGACTCAAATGAACTTATGTTGCGGCGCAGCCAGATTTTTCCGTTGATATCTGTCATCAGGCTTATTGGCTTATCCGGTGGAGTAAGCCGTTGAGCCATAATATCGTCGCCGAACACGGATTTGGTGACGATGTAGTATTTGCCGTTGACATTGGCTAAACTTATTTTGTCGCTGTCGCTGGAGTAGAAAAATCCGTCATGATAAATGGTTGGAGGCCGGGATACCTCCGACCCTTGATAGATTACAGATGATACGAGGATATTTTGGGTAAAGTCTAACCCTATTTTCGTTACAAAGCCGCTGCCCGCATAATATCCTTCGTAAGCCGCATATTCTTGCGGAATGGGTTGGGACTCCGGCAGTTTCGTTACCATTGCCGTACTTGCTTTCATTATGCCTTTTTCGACCAGCACCGACTCCATGATTTTGGAAGCCGTGGTAATAGCGGGAGGAGATGCACCCGCTTCAACTACGGCAACAGAGAGTTTCTGGTCCGGGGCCACCAGTATCTGGCCCGTATAACGGCCGGTGTTGCCTCCCTTGCCCAGTATCTGTACACCGTTCGCCTGGAAAGGCGCTAATTCGGTTATATCCCAACCCAGACCGTACGGCCAACCAGGAAGGCCTGCTTGCTTCTCAGCCGAAGGCTGCGGCTTTCTCATTTGCAGTAGGGTTGAATTGCTAAGGACCTGTTTTCCATCCCCGGAGAACATATAGGCAAACCGGCACAGATCATCAGCTGTGGAAGCCATACCTCCGGCGCCTAAAATTGAAACCACCTCTGCCGGCTCTCGTTTTCCGGTATCCGGATCATAGTAGGCTGCTATAGGCTTGTCTTTCTGCTGGCCGATGCTGAGTCCCGTGTTATTGAGAGAAAGAGGCTTTAAGACATTTGTCGCCAGAAAATCCATAAAGCTTTGTCCGGAGACACGCTCGATGATAATCTCTGCCAGGGTAAACCCATCGTTACAATAAGCTGCGGATTCTCCCGGAGCGTATTTCAAGTTTGACCGTGAAAGGACATCCAGCGTCTTCTGGTGATATTCGGTATCGAATTCAAATCCCATTCCATTGACCCAATTTGTTGTCGGCAGACCTGACGTATGGTTCAGCAGCATTCTTACTGTAATATCCTTATATCGGGGGTCCAGCATCGTGAATTCCGGCAGGTACGTGGTGACTGGATAATCGAGTTTGACCTTGCCGCCATCTACCAGCTTCATGATCCCAACCGTACAGAATTCCTTACTGATAGAGCCGATATTGAACAGGGTGTTGGCGTCAACCGGAATGCTTTTTTCACGGTCTGCCATACCGAAACCTTCAGCATAGACAATTTGACCATTATCCAGAATCGCTACGGTGGCACTGCTGGCTTTCCCGGAGTTAATATCCTGCCAGATAGCACCACGTGCGATGGCAATTGCTTTTTGATAGTTAGTGGCTCCGGTAGCACCTGATTCACAGGCAGATAAAGTTATAGTGGAAAGAACCATTACCAGGAAAAGAAAAAGACAAATTGGACTCTTTAGTTTTAGCATGGTTTTAGAATACTCCTCAGTCAAATATCAGGTCGATGTAAATATTCCAGGCCTGAAGATAAAATTAATCGCTGGTGTGAACCAGCGATTAATAGCCTCGTATTAAGTTTTGGTTGGACACGCCGCGAAAATCAGGCCAAATAGATACGCAAACAATGCCATTCATCCCGAACTATCGTTAACCTAATCCTACTAGATTATATTTTGCTTGTCAATAGTTATTACATATATCATGTAATAACTCCTATATATTGCTTAGCTTCTTTTTTGAGAGAATTAAAGATAATTTCCAGATATTATTTCAGGCTGAAGGAAAGTTCAAAAGTTCTGTCTATTGAACACGGTAGCCCACCATTTTAGCCTCAAAACAGTGGTAGTGTTCAATAGGGAGAACTACTTAACAATTATTCATAATAGATAGTACCGTCACCACTAACCTCTCCCACAGAAGTCCCACACAAAATAGAAATTCCGATTTCCAAATCCCAAACAAACCTAACTAGTTAGAAGACTTTCTTAAAAAGAGTTCTACTTTTTATACGAAGTGGTAAGCCAGCTTCAACCTTATTTTACAAAAGGTACAACTCATGAAGTTTTCATTCTATAAACAACAGAGCAAAGGTTATCCATTCAGAATAACCTCTTTAAACCAGACCTTTCTTTTTTTCTTCAAATTCCTCTTTGCTGATTTCGCCACTTGCGTACCGCCTCTTCAGGATCTCCAAAGCCGAGTCGTTTGTGACATTGGAATTCCCGCAGCAACCCCCTCCACCTGCCCAACCAGCTCTTCGGAACAGCATAACTACCCCCCAAATAATAAGTCCCAGAACGACAATCATTATTATTGGCATAAACCACCATCCTCCAAATCCCCAGCCGCCATTAAACCAATTCCACATCATACTTTTGCCTCCATGAACCTACTTTTAATTGATTATTGTAATATATTTGAAACACCTGATAATTCAAGAGCCATGTCAATGGATGAAAAATGAGTAACTAAACTGAAATTACAGCAGGAAGTGTAAATAGAAACTTGCTTCCTTTACTTTCCGCACTGGTCACCCACACCTTTCCGTTGTGAGCTTCTACCAGTTCCTTTACTACGGTAAGACCTATCCCTGACCCTCCAACCCGTTTTTCGTTTTTTTGTGCCCCCCTAAAATATCGATCGAAAATATGTGGAAGGTCTTCCTTTGAAATCCCCTGACCGGTATCGGCTACCGAAACCAGCAAATCTCCACCCCGGGTACCAGATGCGTTATCTTTTCCAACACTTACGCTAATTGAGTCTCCTTCTGAGGAATATCTTAACGCGTTGCTCAGGAGGTTACTTACTACTTGAGATACCCTGTCCGGGTCTATCATGGCCAGGGGTAGTTTTGGTTCAACTTGAAGTGATAAGGAAATATGTTTCACTTCCGCTTCTGCTTTCGTTGCTAGAACAACCGATGATACCAATTCACCCAGATCGTTAGGTACTAGCAAAAGGTTCAATCTTCCAGCTTCAGCTTGTGCTAAAGTACGCAAATCATTTACCAGGCGGGAGAGAAGGAGCGATTCTTGATGCAATGAAGAAATCGTTTCTTTCGACTTGTCAACGACTCCATCCAGCATTCCCTCAAGATTGGCCTGTATTACTGAAAGAGGAGTGCTCATCTCGTGAGCCAGATCTCCCATCAGTTTCCGTCTGGACTCTTGGTTCTGGTCAAGTGACTCTACCATACAATTAAATGTGTTGGACAAGGTCCCAACTTCATCGGCAGAACCTGTTGGTACACGGCATGATAAATCTCCCTGTGCAACTTTTCCAACTGCCGAGCTCAACCTTCTTAAAGGGGCAGTGATCTGGCGGGAGAAAAAGATCGCGATCAAGACCGCTACAACTACAGCGATTCCTCCAGCTATCCATAACGATCTTCCTACCGAATCAAGATAGGCAGTTTCATTAACGCCCATCATGCCATTAACATTCCCACCCATCATTTGATTCATTCCCGCAACATGTTGCAGATATTGTCCAAAACCACTGGTGGTGGCGTTATGTATCAACCAGGCGGCCACAATAATACCGGCTGCGGCGGTTAAGACGGAGACTAAAGCCATCTTAAGCCATAACTTGTTAATGCTCATCTTCTTCCTTGACTAATTTATAGCCTACACCACGGACTGTCTCGATATGACAACCACAAGGCTTTGGACTTGATTCCATCTTCTGTCGCAGGTTCTTGACATGGGTATCGATCGTTCGATCATATCCTTCGTAGGCAATCCCTTGCACTGCATCCAGTAATTGCATCCGGCTCAATACCCTTCCAGGGGTTTGAGACAAGGTAGCCAGCAACTTAAATTCGGCGGTAGTAAGATCCAACCCTCCACCCTGACAAGACACTTCATAACGGGAGCTATCAATTACAAGATTGCCTATGGTTTTGGTCTCGGATGTACCTGACCCTTGGCTCTGGCGACGCAAGACAGCGCGCACTCTGGCAACAATCTCTCTACCGCTAAAGGGTTTGGTTACATAGTCGTCCGCCCCTATTTCCAGCCCGACAATTTTATCGACCTCTTCACCACGGCCAGTCAACATGATGATTGGGACGTTGGATTGTTTCCGGATATTGCGACAGACCTCCAATCCGTCCATATCGGGTAAATTCAGATCTAGGATTATGAGGTCGGGTTTATAGCTCGCCGCGCGTTCAATCGCCTGTTTGCCATTAGCCGCGCTGGATACCTGGAATTCTTCCCTTTCCAGGTACAACTTAAGCACTTCTATGATTTTGGGTTCGTCATCGACGATAAGGATTTTGGTTTGCATATTTTATTCCTTATCTTCATTGTATATCGCCACCTATTTTCTGGATTATTCTCTAGTTAAGAGTCCGGTGGAGAGCTTCCCCACCGGACTCGATCTTCGATCCATTTATCAGTATTTGGAATTTACCAGCGGCCCATCATCCCGCCGAAACCTGCGCGTGGTGTAGAAGTTGAGCCAGGACTCTGCGGAGTTTGAGTAGCTCCGGGTTGTACCTGGGGATTTCCCCAACCACCCATCAGCCCGCCGCCATAATTATTCATCATATTGCCACCATAATCGTCCATCATATCCTGCATAAAACCCCAGCCATTTTCATCAGCAGAATTGAGTGGGCTGGTAACCAAAGTCTGCAATCTTTCGCTCATTTGCTGGGTCATGCTATTGATCTGGTCCTGGGTTAAGTAATCATACTTAAGCATGAAACTCATATGGTCAGTGAAGGGAGCCATAATGATCTGAATTAATTGATCCTGACTGACACTTTTCGCGGTAGCAATATCTGACAGCGTTTTACCTGAATTTAACTGGGCCCTCAAATCGGCTACCGTGGTTCCCAACAAATTGGCCACTTGAGAAGTTACCAGGACCTGCCCGGCTCCCAGACCCATCATTCCACCCAATCCGCCACAATAAGCCACCGTTGTTCGGGTATTCGAATCCGTCGGTGCCGTTGAGGCATAATTTGAAATTGGTTTGTAAGACGCGCTCGGCTCCACGCTCTTGGCATAGACAACTCCCGCTCCGGTACCGATAGTTAGTACCGCAGCCATTATCGGGATGGCGAACATTGACTTCTTATTCATTTGAATTCACACTCCTTAATTTCTTGTGATACTTAGATTATGAGGGGTAAATGTGGAGGCAGTATGAAGATGGTGTGAACGTTTCCGGAAGATTTAAACGAATTGGCTGACACCTCAAGGACTATAATGTACTTGGGAAGAGGAACTTGAAAGAATAAACCGGTTTTATACCGATAAGTCTCTGATTGGTTAGTAACTCCAAGGCCGTCTAATGAAAAATATGAAACATGAAATGGATCATAGTCACCTCGGACATTCTAACGATACAGAAAAACCGTTAGAGATTTCCGAACATCAACATTTAGCTGTAGCACCGGGGGATCATGCTCAGCATACTTTGAGAGCAGTTTCCACACAAAATCACAACCATCATGCCATGATGATTGCCGACTTCCGTCGGCGCTTCTGGGTATCCTTGATGCTCACCATTCCGATCTTGGCTCTGTCACCAGTAATCCAACAGTTCCTGAGACTTGAAGGCAAGATCAATTTCTTTGGCGATTCATATCTATTATTCGTGCTTTCTTCAGTTGTCTACTTCTACGGGGGTTGGCCTTTCCTTAAAGGAATTATTAGCGAACTGAAATCGAAAGCACCGGCTATGATGACGCTCATAGCCTTGGCTATTACTACGGCATATGTCTACAGCAGTGCTGTGATATTTGGCCTTAGCGGAGAGGTTTTTTTCTGGGAATTGGCTACACTGATCGATGTAATGCTGCTAGGCCACTGGTTGGAGATGCGTTCTATAGCCGCCGCTTCCTCCGCTCTTGAAGAACTAGCTAGACTCATGCCTTCCGAAGCGCATAAAGTCATGCCCGACGGTGGGATGAAAGATGTACCTCTAGAGGAACTGATGCCAGGTGACAGAGTCCTAGTAAAACCCGGAGAGAAAGTCCCTGCCGATGGTGTGGTCATCGATGGTGAAACTTCAGTGAACGAAGCTATGCTGACCGGAGAGTCTGTGCCAGTCCTAAAACGGGTTGAAGCCAAAGTAATCGGCGGATCGGTCAACGGAGAAGGAGCAATTACTGTAGAAGTAAAACGGACGGGTACCGATTCCTATCTAGCCCAGGTAACCGAACTTGTCAGAATCGCTCAAGAAAGTAAATCGAGGACACAGACCCTGGCTGACCGAGCGGCATTGGTGTTAACTATCGTTGCCCTAGTCGTTGGAATAACAACACTCTTCATTTGGATAGGTCCGTTGGGACAGGATTTTGTCTTTGGACTGGCGAGGATGGTTACGGTAATGGTCATCGCCTGCCCGCATGCTCTGGGCTTGGCTATCCCTCTCGTTGTTGCCGTGTCTACTTCGTTATCCGCGAAAAGTGGGTTGCTCATAAAAAATCGGGATGGTTTTGAACAGGCAAGAAATGTCCAGGCGATACTCTTTGATAAGACGGGCACACTTACCCAAGGCAAGTTTGGAATTACGGACATGATTACCTTGAACGGCAAGATCAGCCAGGAGGAGATGCTCAAATATGCTGCTTCAGTAGAAGCCAATTCAGAGCATCCCATTGCCAAAGGCATTGTCACCTCTGCCAACGGAACCTTGCCGGTCGAAGGATTTAAGGCAATTCCGGGTAAAGGGGCGCAGGGCAAAGTCAACGGGAAAGAAATAATGGCGGTAAGCCCGGGTTATTTGAAGGAAAAGAATATCGTAGTCAACGATGGTCGGATTGAGCAACTCGCTTTGCAGGGTAAGACAGTGATTTTTGTTTTGATAGATGGTGAGTTAATCGGAGCTATTGCTCTAGCTGATATTATTCGGCAGGAGTCGAAGCAGGCCATATCACAGCTAAAGGAAATGGGAATCCGATGCATGATGATTACGGGGGACAACCGCCAAGTTGCTAAATGGGTAGCGGATGAAATAGGATTGGATGAATACTTTGCTGAAGTACTTCCCGAAAAAAAGGCTGAAAAGGTTAAAGAGGTGCAATCCAGAGGATTAAAGGTAGCTATGACTGGCGATGGTGTCAATGATGCTCCGGCATTAGCCCAAGCTAACGTAGGAATTGCCATTGGTGCAGGCACCGACGTAGCAGTGGCCACGGCAGATGTTGTCCTCGTGCGTAGTAACCCGCTTGATGTGGTCTCCATACTTAAGCTTTCGAGGGCTACTTATAGAAAAATGATGCAGAATTTGGCGTGGGCCACCGGTTATAACGTTGTAGCTATCCCATTGGCTGCCGGAGTCGCTTACAGCGCCGGAATTTTACTTGATCCTGCCTTGGGAGCAGCGCTAATGGCCGTCAGCACTATTATCGTGGCTATTAATGCTAGCTTTTTAAGAATAAATAAATAGAGCATCCGTTAGTATTAGTTTAGTATTAAAGGAAGTAAATTATGCTCGGAAAGATTCTGTCCTTTTCAAGTCTATTAACCTTACTGTTATCTGCAATTACTCTTTTTTTGCTATTGTCAGGTTGTGGACAGTCCTTTAGTTCCAACGGACAGAAGATCTATTTCACAGCGGAAAGTACTTCTGGACAACCCATTACTTACTCAGGAGGGCCGCGTACGATGATGCAAAACCGACTAGCATGCGTCAATTGCCACGGTTCTCAAGGTAAGGGTGGTACAGTAAACATGATGATGCAGAGTTTCGATGTTCCAAATATCACCTGGCCGGAATTGACTTCAGATGACCCACCTTTTACCGAGCAAACATTAAAACTGGCGATTACTCAGGGCATTGATCCAGCCGGGGGTACTCTTAAATATCCCATGCCCCACTGGCAGATGTCAGAGTCAGATTTAAACGATCTGGTAGATTTTATAAAGACCCTTAAATAAAAGTGGTTACCCGTGATCAGGCCAAGTAACCTCTTAGGATAAATAAAAGAATTTGAATGCCTCTAAATCAGGGTTTTCTATTTCATAAAACTCATCCAAAAGTGATTATGCTCGTTCCCTCTACCCCTTCTTCTCCTCTCCCTTCTTCTTCCTGAAATAATACTGCACCAGTATCGTCCAGGTCACGATCAGCGCGCCGGTGACTTCGCTGGGTAAAAACAGTATTCCCATGCCGGTCATTATCCAGAGAGCAACTATCAGCAGAATGAGAATCAGGCATAGCGTGTCATTGAAATTTTGCGGTATTAGCTTTTTCAATTTGTCCCATCCGTTGTCA
>JANYAV010000014.1 GCA_025361145.1 Dehalococcoidia bacterium
TATACGTCCTAAATTATTAGAATGGGAATTAACTTGTAATACGATCAGACCTAGTCAGGCTCTACATTACCTTACTCCAGCGGAAAACTTGGGATTGCTTTTAAAGGAGGTAAGGTGTCACTGATCAACCGAACGAGTACAATATTTTGACATAAGATCGCTTTACTTCTAAAATAAGCAAGGTAATAAAAATAGATAATTATCAAGAATTAACTGGCTGAGGAGAACCTAGATGTCAGGTCATAATAAATGGTCCAAAATTAAAAGGCAAAAAGGCATCGAAGATGCCAAAAAAGGTCAAATCTATACCAAGTTGACCAAAGAGATCATTATGGCAGCCCGCGAAGCTGGCGATGATGTCGAGAACAACTTCAAATTAAAATTGGCCATTCAAAAAGCTCGCGAATCCAGCATGCCCAAGGATAATATCGAAAGAGCTATTGAAAGAGGCGCTAAAGGCAATGAGGGCGCCATACTGGAAGAATTAACTTTGGAAGGGTTCGGCCCCAGCGGGACAGCTATACTGGTTGATACCATCAGCGATAACCGTAACCGCATTGTTCAAGAAATCCGCAATGTCTTTAACAAAATGGGCGGCACCATGGGTTCAGCCGGCAGTGTTGCCTGGCTCTTTGATAAGAAAGGCATCATCACCATTGATAGTGAGGACAAAGATCCCGATGAGGTAACTCTGCAGGCCATTGATGCCGGTGCTGAAGACGTTAAAATAGAAGACGGCACTATTGAAATTTATACTAAACCTACTGAACTCGAAATGGTCAAGAAGGCTTTAGAGGCCAAGAAATTACCCGCCGCTTCCGCTGAACTTTCCAAGATCCCCAAGACCGCGATAGACGTTGACGAGAAAGCCGCTATTCAGACCTTGAAAATGTTGGAGAGAATGGAAGAATTAGATGACGTTCAAAAAGTCTACAGTAACGTCAACTTTACTGATAAAGTACTTGAAAAATTTGAATCTGGGGATTATGAATAAGGCATGATTGTCTTAGGCATTGATCCGGGTACAATCAGTATGGGTTTCGGGGTCATAGAATGTCAGGACAATGCTGTGGCTCTAATCAAATACGGCGCTTTGAAGACACTGGCACGCTCCCCAATCGGGGAGCGTTTGAGTTTCTTATACCAGAATTTACAATCTATTATTGCCCAATATCAACCTGCAGAGGTAGCCGTTGAGCAACCCTTCGTGGCCAAGAACGCCAGCTCAGCGTTCGCTATCGGGCGCGCTCAGGCAATCGCGATTCTAGCCGCGGCTAATGCTCATCTGCCCTGTTTCGAATATACACCCTCCGAGATTAAAATGAGAGTAGCCAATCACGGGGCTGCCGATAAAGCCCAGGTGCAGCAGATGGTTATGCTGCAGCTAGAACTCAAAGAAATTCCGGAACCCAATGACGCGGCGGATGCTCTTGCGGTCGCTCTCTGTCATGTTCAGGTCATGCAACTTGAAAAATTACTTAACAGGTAGAGGTCAAAGATGATAGCAGGTGTAAAAGGTACTATCGAAGCCATCGGCAGCGGCTGGGTCAAGATTGATATAGGCGGAATCAGCTTTCAGATCTTTGTGCCAACCTCTACCCTCACTCAATTAGGCGTGGTAGGCCAGGCAGCCAGTTTACACACCCATTTGCATGTGCGTGAAGACAATTTAACTCTTTTTGGTTTCAGTTCAGCCAGAGAGTTATCTTTATTTGAAACCTTGATTACGGTCAAAGGCATAGGGCCTAAAATTGGCCTGGCCATGCTTTCGGCTATGCAGGTTGAACAAATAACCTCCGCCATCGCCTCTGGTGATTTCGCTATGTTAACTGCCATACCAGGCATCGGCAAAAAGACCGCGGAACGTATTGTGCTGGAATTAAAGGATAAAATCGGCGCCAGCTGGCTTTCTCAAGACCTGGTCTATGGGCAGGGCAATTCGGAAGTGCTGGCCGCTTTGACCTCGTTGGGTTACTCCGTCTCAGAAGCTTCCCGGGCGGTCGCTTCCTTACCCGCCTCTTCTTCCAGCCTTGATCTGGAAGCCCGGGTCAAACTCGTCCTCCGCTACTTCAACGATAAAAAAACTGGCTAGCCTTACCATCCCTTCTCCCTTATCTTTACTCGCAGCAGTGAATAGGATAGCGGGAGACCCTTCAGGGTGCTGGAGAAGGTTAGGATGAGGGTGTATAAATCTTATCTTTTCAATTGAAGCAAGGGTGTGGACTAACTACTAATTACTCATTACTAATTACTCGATCACCCCTTACCCGTACCTCTCCTCCGTCCACGGATCCCCATGATTATGGTAGCCGTTACTCTCCCAGAAGCCAGGTTGGTCCTTGTCGCTAAACTCCAGTCCTGTTACCCATTTAGCGCTTTTCCAGAAATAGAGACGCGGCACAATTAAGCGTACGGGACCGCCATGTTCAGAGCTAAGATTTTCTCCGTTATGTTTGAGGCATAATAACACGTCTGGCTCAAAGAAATCCTCTAAAGTAAGGTTAGTAGTGAATTCTCCCTCGGCGTGTATGATCACAAATTTCGCCTCAGGTTTTATCTCGACCAGAGTTTTTATAGTGGCGCTGCTGACTCCTTCCCAGAGATTATCCAGTTTCGACCAGGTAGTTACGCAGTGTATATCGGAGAAGACCTTGACCTGAGGCAGAGCAGTAAAATCGGAGAAGCTGATTGTCTTCTCTGCTCGTACCAGGCCAAATAGCTTCAGTTTCCAGAGAGAGGTGTCGATTTTAGAGGCGGATCCGTAGTGCAAAACCGGCCACTTCTCAGTAAGATGCTGTCCGGGCGGGACCCTCTCGCTTCTCCTGGTATCGGGGCTGATTATGCTATTCTGCTCTTCCATTACCTCACTCCTTAGCGGTAACATTTCGCTGCTCATATATTATAATTATACAAGAAGGATGATCAGCTGTGTCATTGCTTTCCAACTTATTCTACGGTTACACGTTATAATCTAATAAGGGGTTAAAATAACTTAAACTACTACGGAGGCACCTAATGAGAAAAATAGTTCTGATTATGGTTGGATTATTATTATCTTTTATGTCTCTATTTATTATAAACGCTTGTTCCAAACAAGGAGAGGTTAAAGCCAATCTTAACCAGCAGATTCGCTTGCCTGTGGGACAAACCCTGGTTGTTAACGCTGAAGACCTTGCTCTCAAATTTGTTGAAGTCATCAGTGACAGCCGCTGCCCTACTGGAGTTCAGTGTGTCTGGGCTGGCGAAGCCAAATGCCAGACTACACTCACTT
This sequence comes from Dehalococcoidia bacterium, assembly GCA_025361145.1. Classification (GTDB taxonomy): domain Bacteria; phylum Chloroflexota; class Dehalococcoidia; order Dehalococcoidales; family UBA3254; genus UBA3254. Next base: position 3,272 of record JANYAV010000014.1, read on the forward strand.
TGAAAGGAGTTTCCTCTCCCCTGGTCTTGACTGTCTCCGGCGGTAGCGACAGTCCCACTGTTTTTCAAGGTTATACTTTCAAGGTTAACGTGGAACCCTATCCCCAGGCGGGAAAAACCCTCGATAAAGCTAGCTATATCATGGTCTTAACCGTCATTAAATAGATTAAGATACAAGGATTTAGCTTAAAGCTTGAAGCTTAAAGCTATTACCGGAGGTAATCAATGCGGGGTTCTTTCAAGATAGGTAAAATCGCCGGGATTGAGATTGGTGTCCATTATACCTGGATTTTCGCCCTGGTCTTATTTGCCTGGATCTTCGCCCAGGATACATTCCCAGCGCTTTATCCGGGCTGGGCTGTGAAAACTTACTGGATTGCCGGGACGGTGGTCTCTCTGATGCTTTTCGTCTCAGTTTTAATTCATGAACTCTGCCACTCTCTGGTGGCGATCAGTCGTGGAATGAAAGTCAGCAGTATTGTCTTTTTTATCTTTGGGGGTGTCAGCAATATTGAAAAAGAACCGGAAACTGCCCGGGTAGAGTTCTTGATGGCAGCTGCCGGGCCTTTCTCCAGTTTGGTTCTGGGATTGCTCTTTATGGGCCTGGCCTTGCTTCTGAAAGCCAATACCCTCATTTCTGAACCTGTATTAGTCACCATTTACTATCTCGGTTACGTTAATATCATCCTGGCGGTCTTCAATCTCGTGCCCGGTTTTCCTCTGGATGGCGGCCGGGTTCTGCGTTCTATTATCTGGGGCATAACTAAAAATTTACATAAAGCTACCATGATTGCCGGGAATGTCGGGCGTTTATTTGGCTGGGCTATGATTTTAGTGGGTGTCGCTCTGGTCTTTAATATTAATGTCTGGATTCTTCAAAGTGGCTTGTTCAACGGCATCTGGCTGGTTTTCATAGGCTGGTTTCTCACCAGCGCTGCTGATGCCGCTATGCGAGGCCAGACCATGCAGCAGCAATTAGCGGGGGTGAAAGTAAAAGACGTTATGGATCGTACTCCGGAATGTACCAGTCCAGCCGCTTCAGTTGAAAGTGTGGTGCATGAAAGTTTTATCCAACGCGGACGCAGGTCTCTACCGGTGTGTAATGAAAAGGGGCTGATCGGTATAGTTACATTGACGGATGCTAAAAGATTGTCTCAGGACGCCTGGTCCAATACCCCGGTCCAGGAGATTATGACCCGTGCGCCGCTGCTGACCGTAGACCAGGAAGAGGACCTCAACAACGCTTTGCAGATTCTGGCCAAAAACGGTTTGAATCAGATCCCTGTTTTGAACGGATCTCAATTTGTGGGGCTTTTAAGCAGGGCAGACGTGATTAGATATATGCAAACCCGCCAGGAATTGGGGATTAAATAACTTTAAAAAGGAGCTCTTCCTTGAAAGAGGAAGGGCTCCTTTTTTACTGTATTTAGTAATTAGTATTTGGTAATTGGTAATTGGTATTTCCACACAACAAACTACCAACTACACATTATTCCTTCTCCGCTGCCTTAGCTTCCAATTCAGCCTTGCGGGCGGCTGCGATCTTTTGAGCGGCGAAGGCTGGCACTTCCTCCATATGGCTGTAGGAGAAAGTATAGCGGCCTCTGCCCTGGGTGATCGATTTCAAATCAATGGCGTAGCGCTGTACTTCAGAGAGCGGTACATCAGCCTCGATAGTGTTATATCCGCCCTCAGGCAGCATACCGTGGACGCGTCCTCGTTTATTGTTAAGATCGCTCATAATATCACCGGTGTAGTGGTCCGGTACAATGACTTTCAGTTTGACGATGGGTTCAAGTAATACCGGATTAGCGGCTTCCATAGCTCTTTTGAAGGCGCCCGCCCCGGCGATCTTAAAGCAGATTTCAGATGAATCCACCGGGTGGAAACTGCCGTCGTAGCATTTGGCTTTGACATCTACTACCGGATACCCGGCAACTGTGCCTTCCTTGATACCTTCCTTAACGCCTTTTTCCACTGCGGGTATGAAGTTGCGCGGGATAGTGCCGCCCACAGTGGTGTCTTCGAACACCACTGCTCCCGTACCGCGCGGCATAGGTTCTACTTCCAGCATGACGTGCCCATACTGGCCGTGTCCGCCGGTCTGTTTTTTATGTTTGTAATCGCCTTTGCCAGTACCGTGGATGGTTTCTTTATAGGGGACTTTGGGGATATCCAGAAGGACGTCTACCCCGAACTTGCGGTGCATCTTGGCGACTACCACTTCCAGCTGGGTTTCACCCAGACCGGACAATATCTGTTCGCCGGTATCTATTTCACGGTGCACCCGGATGGTGGGATCTTCTTCTGCCATGCGTGTTAAAGATGAACCCAGTTTATCCAGATCGGTTTTGGTCTTGGGACTCACTGCGCCTTTGTAGATGGGGATGGGAAAAACGATAGGAGCTAATTTGACCGGTTTCTCTTTAGTAGCCAGGGTGTCGCCGGTACCGGTAGTGTTTAGTTTGGCCACCACGCCAATATCACCTGCCGTAACTGCATGTACCGCTTCCTGGGTCTTGCCGCGCATCAGGTAAACCTGGCCGATGCGTTCTATTTCATTGCGGTTGGTGTTCCAGACTTGAGAGTTGCTAACGAAAGACCCCGCGTAAACGCGGAAATAGGTCAGTTTGCCCACAAAAGGATCGGCGCTGGTCTTAAAGACCAGGGCTTCCAGTGGCTCGCTAGCTGACGCAGTCACTTTTTTCAGCATGCCTTTGTCGTCGGCTACGACCTCATACTGGCGTTCTTTAGGTGAAGGCAAATAGTGTTTAATCGCGTCCATCAATAGCGTAATACCAATATTCTGCGTGGCCGAACCGGTAATGATAGGCACCAGTTTGCAGGTCAGAACAGAGGCTTTTAAGGCAGCTTCCAGTTCCTCCTGACTAATGGCCTGGTCGCCTAAAAATTTCTCGATTAGTTTTTCGTCGGCGGAAGCTATGGCCTCTACCATTTTAGCTCGGTAGCTGTCGGCCGTGGCTTTCATTTCGGTCGGGATATCGCTTTCTTTGGCGCCGATATAGGCTTTCATTTTTAATAAATCAATGACACCAGTGAAAGAGGTGTAGGTCCCGATCGGGATTTGCAGCGCCACGGTTTTGCCAGCCCATCTGGCTTGCAACTGATCGAATATTTTGTTGAAATCCGCGTTTTCACGGTCCATTTTATTAACAAAGATTAAACGCGGCAGGGCGGCTTCTTCACAATACTGCCAGACCTGCTCGGTACCCACTTCGATGCCGGAGGTGGCGCCAATTAAAATCACCGCTCCTTCGGATACTCGCAGGGCGGATTTAACTTCGCCTACAAAATCCGAATAGCCGGGGGTATCCAGAAGATTAACTTTGACACCCTGCCAGGCGTATGGCAGCACTGAGAGGTTAAGACTTATTTTGCGTTGGATTTCGTCTGGGTCGTAGTCCGAAGTAGTGGTCCCTTCTTCTATTCTGCCCAGCCGGGTAGTAGCCTTGGCGTTAAACAGAATAGACTCGGATAAAGAGGTCTTTCCTGATCCCGCGTGAGAAAGTAAGGAAACGTTGCGGAGGTTCTCCAGTGTAAACTGTTCCATTAACACTCACCTACTTTTACAAAATAACTTGTATGTATTATAAACATAGTCGATAGCGACGGCAAGTCGAGATCAGAAGGTCAATTAGAGGGCAGTGAAAATAATATGGAAGCAGAATTTACCTTTTTTAGCTCAACCTCTGAAGCAGTTAGGATTCTTTTTCAGCTTCGGTAATAGGTTCATCTTCTGTATCAAGCTCTTCGAAGGATTCGTCTTCGATTCCACTTTCATAAACAGAAGGTTCCTCTTCTTCGTTGGGTTTTAGAGGTCGAGGCCCTGGAGATTTCCTGGCTAGAGAAGTAGTGGTTCCTTCTTCTATCCTGCTTAACCGGGTAGTAGCCTTGGCGCTAAACAGAGTAGATACGGATAAAGAAACTTTTCCTGCTCCCACCTGAGAAAGTAAGGAAACGTTGCGGATTTTCTCCACTGTAAATTGTTCCATTAACGCTCACCTGCTTTTACAAAGTAACTTGTATGTATTATAAACATAGTCGTATACAACGACAAGTTGTGATTAAAAGAACAATTACAGGTTACGGAAAATAATGTGGAAGCAGAATTTGCTGGCGGAGGGATGGAGATTCGAACTCCAGACCCCACTTTCGTAGGGCAAGCGCTTAGCAGGCGCCCGCACTAGACCACTATGCGATCCCTCCGCGTTGAATGCCTGAAAGAGGATTGTTATCAGGCCTCATTTATATTATCATAACAGCCAGATTTGCTCAATATGGATAATCAGCAGGGGCAATTACTCGAACTTATTTCTCTGGTTAAGTGTATTGATAGTCTTTTATATTGTTGCTAGAATGCCTTTAAAATATTTGATGCGTCGGGTTTGAAGAGTGGAAGAGAAACTGATAGCGCCTTGCGGTATGAATTGTGGTCTCTGCGTCCGTTTTCTGGCGATGAAGAATGACCTGAATAGCAAAGGCTTTAGCAAGGGATACTGCCCCGGTTGCAGGCCGCGCGGAAAAAACTGTGCCTTTTTGAAAAAACACTGTGAGCGGTTGGGTAAAGGCCTGCTGCGATTTTGCTATGAATGCCAGGATTTCCCCTGCCTCCGCTTAAAAACTCTAGATGCGCGCTACAAAGCACGCTACCATATGAGCATGATAGAAAACCTGACTTTCATCAAAGAGCATGGCATCCAATCGTTTTTGGCCCAAGAAGAAGTCAAGTGGCGCTGCCCTGATTGTGGCGATGTGATCTGCTGTCATAATGGAATCTGCCTGAATTGTAAGCTTGATAAGCTGCGCCAGTATAAATAATACCGCTGGAATGAATATTTTTGAAAACTTAGTATGACCTCATACTCTCCACCAGTTTGTCATCCTTTAGCCTCGATCTACCTTTACTCGCCGCAGCGAATAGGATAGCTGGAGGCCCTTTAGGGCGCCTGCTGAAGGATCTGGGGCGGGGTTCATAAATCCTTAATCATAAATCTTAAATCAAACCTCGTCTCACACTGGAAACTTGAAACCCAGATTTTGTTGTGTCATAATATCCCCCTGGGGGGGATAAATATGAACGGCATACATAAGCACACTCAGGCGGTTATCAATCGTCTTTCCAGAATTGAAGGGCACATCCGCGCCATTAAAACCATGTTAAAAGATGAACGCTCCTGTCCGGATGTGCTAATCCAACTGGCAGCGGTCAAATCGGCCATTACCAAAACCTCCAGGGTAGTCCTGGAAGATCATATAGAATCTTGTATTTATAGCGCTTCTCATGAAGGCGCACCGGACAAGGAATGGGTGAGTCTAAAAGAAGCTCTTGATAAATATATGATGTAAAGCAAAGGAAATATAAAAAATGTTTGATTCTACTCTTATTGGTGTAGTAATACTTGGACTGGTACACGGGCTCGAGCCCGGACACGGGTGGCCTGTCGCCATGCTGTATTCGGTGGGTAAAAAGAACCCTACCCTGAGCGCCATTCTCAGTTCGGGCATAATAGGTTTAGGGCATTTGATATCATCGATTGCTGTTGTGGTAGCTTATGTCTTGCTGAATTCTTGGCTGGACTTCGAAGCCCCCTGGTTAAAATATGTCGCCGCGGCCGTTCTGTTATTGCTGGCCGTCAAGCTCTGGTTGGAAAAACCGGATCAACTTGAGAAACAACATGGACATTTCCATGAACATATTCCAGAGATTGAACACGAACATGAACATCAGCATCTGGGCCAAGCCCCCCACACTCATCTTCATAAGCACACAATGGAAATTAAATTAAGTCTGTGGGGACTAGCTTCGTTTGCTTTTATTTTAGGCTTTGCTCATGAGGAGGAGTTCGCCTTGCTGGCTTTAGTAGCTAGCGGCATCAATGCCTGGGTATTGATGCTTTCTTATGGCATGGCGGTATTGATAGGACTGGTCGCGATCACCGTCGCTTCAGTTAAAATCTTCAGGGTATTGCGGCCTAAACTGGTGCGTTATGAGCAATATGTACCAAAGATAAGTGCGGGGCTTCTGGTGGTGATGGCGGTTTTGATAATAATCAGGTAGGAATATCAAAATAGTGACATCCTTAAGGGGGGAGAATTATATGAGTGAGCAGGGCAAGAAACAAGAAGGACAAATGGGGAGTTATGCGCCTTTTTACGATATAATTATGTTTTTGTTGACCTTAGGCCGAGAACAAAAGCTGCGGCAGGAAGAAATCAGACTGGCTCAGCTTAAGCCAGGGGACAAAGTTCTTGAAATTGGCTGCGGCACCGGGACTTTAAGTCTTGCCGCCAAAACATTTATTGGAACATCCGCTGAAATGACTGGTATTGATATCGCTCCCGAGATGCTAGCGGCTGCCAGAAAAAAGGCTGCCAGGAAAAGTGCAGCTGTTACTTTTCAAGAAGGCAGTATTGCCAAAATTCCTTTTCCGGATAAGCGTTTTGATGTGGTAATATGCAGTTTCATGATCTTCCATATGCCCGAGGAAGTGAGATTGAAAGGATTTACAGAGATATATCGTGTTCTGAAATCCGGCGGTCATTTATTTATCTTTGACGGCGACTCAAAAAATCCGCGTTATAATGCGGATTCATTAGTTCCGATCTTAAAAGAGCGCTCCTTCACCGGCGTAGAAGCAGATAGATACAAATTCATCTATTTTAAGGCCTTCTTTATACGGGCTAACAAAGCGTAATGCTGGGGCAATCCCGCGGAGACCACACGATACTAACTACTCCCACTAATTACCAATAGCCCTGTCATCCTGGAAGCCTCGAATGGCGAGGCTGAAGGATCTGGGGCGGGGTTCATAAATCCTTAATCATAAATCTTAAATCAATCTTCACCTTAATTCGGTGGAGCTTTCGTCCCTCACATTACTAACTACTAATTACTCACTACTAGATACTGACTTCCCTCAGGAAGTCAGTATCTAAGCCCAACCATAACCTGAAATACCCACTGTGATTCCCTTTCAGCCTTTTCCTTGAAAGGAAAAGTGCTTTCATACTCGGCGAATTGGCTTTCATCGGCGGCGTACGCAGCGCTCTCAATAAATCTCCCCGGCATTTTAGCCAGGGCGCCTGGCTGCAGCTCCAGCGCTAGCAGAGCCCAGGCTAATTTGCCGTCAGAGGTTTGGATATCATATCTTTCGGCACATCTGAAACCGAAACGGCTGTAATACCTCGGATCTCCGTAAATGCACACCGCCGGATAGCCCATAGACCCGGCGATATTAAGACTATGTTTAATTAAGGCGCTGCCGATACCCTGTTTCTGTAACTGGGGCGGCACGCTGACGGGCCCAAAGCTGATGACGGGTACTTTTTTCCCTTCAGAGTCTTCAATGATTCCGCGGCTGTAAACAATATGCCCGACTATCTGTCCTTCTTTTTCAGCCACGAAGTCCAGCTCAGGAATAAAATCGGCATGCTTTCTGAGGTTGTGCAGCACAAAATGTTCGCCGCAGCCTGGAACATAAAGGTTCCAGAAGGCATCGCGTGTCAATTCCTCAACAGCCCTGAAATCCTTTTCATTTTCCCTTCTGATGCTAATAGCCATGTCCGCTCCTGATTGATTCACCATATTGCCGCATAATTATAATACAAAATTAACCAGTGCTTTCAAAATACAAATTACACGCACTAAATCCAGTGGATCCCCTTGACATTCCTTCATATTCGCCTTAAAGTGCTATCATTATGAATAAAGAAACATACCATTTTATCAAGAAGATATTTTACTTAGGATAATAACATGGGTTGTAATCATGAGTACGGGGTTTTTACTCCTTTTTGTACTAAGAAAGATTTGGCCAGGACACTTAAACTAATAATTGATATTGACGTTACACATCGAGGTGATCGAGTGAATTATTGTTATAGCCCAAATCATATTTCTGTTTGGCCACTGGAGTAGAGATATGTTAGATACCATATCCAATATCTTCTTTAATATTTATGCTCGTTGGGCAGACCGTTCAATCATCAAGATTAAAATAAAACACCTGGATTATGTGCTACGAAACAACCACCCAAACAGTCCGTTTGTGATTATCTCATCTTGTTCTAGCTATTATTCTGCTGAGGTTGAATTCTCACATTCTGGGAAAGCCACTACCATCAAAGATGTAATGTTAATGATTAACGACCAGCAAAAACTTGAGCCAAGTTCATTTAACCCAATCAAACTTGAGCATGGGGATTATAAAAAAGAAACATTGTGTTTCCCTATTGAAGAAAAATTAGCGGTACAAACCGGCTCCTTTGAAATGCAGGTTATTTACGATTTAGAAAAAATCAAAAAGTTAAAAGGAAAATTTCCTTGTTAAGGATGCTCGGTCATCGGATTCTCGGCAATTTAAATTATGAATAAATCTGATATTTCATCTCAACGAAATGATGGATGCTTGATAAGAGGCAATCCTCGTGAGTTTTTTGGCTGGGCGATTGTTTGTTACATAGATATTCTTGGAATATCACTTAATGTTAGGGATAATTGGGGAGAACATTACGAATCCGCTCACAATAAGTTGCTTCGTATAAAAGAGCATATCCCTACGGCTGATGAACATACACAAGCTATTTTTGCCATCTGTGACCCCAAAACAAATAGAGAGTTTGAAAGATACCTTTCAATTACAAGAACATGGTCGGATTCCATTGTGACTATGCTGGCTTTTCCAAATTCACCGACAAATTGTGATTCTCAAGAATTCAGTACACGAGTAATAAGCGTTCTTTATGCTTTAAGATTTATTTGGCGGCAATCTCTACGAGAAGGATTTACGATTAGAGGCGGAATTGAATTTGGGGAAATGTTTTGGAATGATACTGATTTCATCGGTCCTGCTCTCGTAAACGCGTATAAACTTGAAAATAAAATGGCACATACTTCACGTATTTTGATTGGTCCCACTTTACTAAATATAATCATCGAATTTTCTAATGTATCTTCCAAGGTTAGTCCAGATGTTCAAAGTCTAATAGATGCTTTTCTGGTTAGCGGAGACCATAAAATATTCGTAAATCCTCATTTTGCAGTTGGCAAGGATATGATTGGAATACTGGAGGCATTGTGCCAAAAGGCTAGTGCAGACTCGATAAAAATAAAATATCATAATGTAATTGAAATACTAAAAATTCCAGAAGGAAGATTGTCACATCCAACATTAGATGAAATCCGTAGATGCATAACACTTGGATATTGAATTTAATAATGAAGGGCGAAAAATTACGAGTGTTTAATAACCTGAGGGACATTGATTCCGAATGATACTTGTGAGTCTAATTTCCCCATTGAGTTCCTGTTTGATCTTCCCACTTTTCATTAAACCCCGATCCACCATCCAACCTGAACATGGCTCACAGGGTGACACATTCAAGGGCTCACCCTTTTTGTTGCCCAATTTAATAATCCGTTCTCTGTAATTTGGCATTTGTAGATTGATACATAGTGCCGTATATGGTACCATTTATTGAGGGCTGATGACTAAAAAAGACCGTCGTGAACAGAAAATCCGCAATAATACGGCTAATGTCTCACTAACTGAGTTTGAGGCTTTAATAAAGCGCTATGGTGAAATTGTCGAAGGGGGCAGCCATCCTAAAGCCCATATTAACCAGCACTATTATCCCTATAAACGCAGTAATCCGGTAGATGGTCATTATGTCAGGGGTGTGATCCGCTTAATCGATGAGATGGAGGGGTAAGAATAATGGAGAAAGATATCAAAGCCCAGGTTGAATATTATTTAAAATTACCCTATACCATGACTGTCCAATATCAGGCTGAGCAAGGTGGCTATTATATCGCCGGCTTTTTGGAGCTGCCTGATTTAACTATGACTGGTTCTACTCGTGAAGAAGCTATTCGAGAATTACTTCTCGAAGCTCCTGAATGGTTTGAATTGTGCATCAAAAGCGGATATAAAATACCCTTACCGTCTCAGCCTTCTACCTATAGTGGACGGATTAATTTTCGCATGCCGAAACACCTGCACCGTGCTGTCGCCGTAATCGCTGCCAGAGAGGGGGTTAGTATTAATCAGTATCTCCTCTCGGCCGTTGCTCAAGCTGCCGGAGCAGAAGAAAAGCAAGATGGTGATACCAGCCGTCGGGGGAAGATAGAGCAAAAAAGAAAGTCTCTAGCCACTCATGTGCGTGAAGCCAGAGCTGAATATCCAAAGGGCAGGACGAAAAAAGGTTCGGTTAATGATCTTCGGAAGGATCTTTCCTGATGACTGCTCTGATTTTAGCCTCACAGGGTGACACCTTTTTGTTATCCAATTCCTCCTCCCCTCTCCTGCTTTACGCCTGCAAGGACGGACCTTGCACGCCTGGCTCGCCCCCTTATCTCTTCTTAAATCCTTAATCCTTAATCTTTAATCTTTAATCCCCTTCTTGTCTCGCAGCTCGTCGCTCTCAGCTGGAATTTTGTTGACTAATCTGTCACTTTACATTAGCTGATTATCTGTTACGATATAATAAGAACATTAGTTCGTATTAACTGGAATGATGAGCTTACCGAAATCATTACGTCCTTTAGGAGGAATATCATAGACTACTTAATAAAACATAAAAGCGGGGGTCAACCGGGAAATCAGAATGCCCGTAAACACGGGTTATATTCTAAAACTCTGCCACGCGACCAGAAACGGCAATTTAATCGCGCTCTTAAAGTGACTGGCATTGACCAGGAAATTGCCCTCTTGCGCGTCCTTTTAAACCAGCTGGTTGCTAAGGATAACTCTAACTTTCCCCTTATCTTCCAGGCGATTAAAACCCTGGGCCATCTTTCTGATATTAAGTCCGGACATAATCAGGATTTTACCCAGTTGAAAGAAGCTGTCACCGCCGTCCTCTCCGAATGGGAAATCCCTGTTCCCCCCGAGAAAGACAGTGCTGCTTCATCGGATAGCAAAAATCATAAATCGTAAATCACTCATCCAAAACAGGGTTAGGATTTAAAATTTGGTATTTATAAATTGGGATTTGTAATTTGAATTATGATCTTCGTCCTTATCAAGATAAAATAGCCCGGGCCATCCTCAATAGCATTTTTTATCATAAGGGACTGACCTTTTCTGTCGAGATCGCCCGTCAGGGCGGGAAAAATGAGCTCTCCTCTCACCTTGAAAGGTTTCTTCTTACTATAAATATTAACAACCCTTTGCAGCTGGTGAAATGCTCTCCCACTTTCAAACCTCAAACCCTTATCTCCATGACTCGTTTAAAGGACCGTTTAAATGATATCGGCTTGTACGGCTGGACTTCTGAGTCTGGCTATATCATTCGGTTAGGTGAAGCTCGTGCTGTTTTTCTTTCCGCTGATGTCGGTTCGCATGTCGTCGGTAATACCGCCCATCTGTTGCTTGAGATCGATGAGTCTCAGGATGTGACTAAAGATAAATTTACCAAGGAATTCAAACCTATGGGGGCTTCCACTAATTGCACCGTGGTCCATTACGGTACTACCTGGGACGACTCCACTCTTCTTGAAGAAGTTAAACAAACTAATCTGGAGTTAGAGAAAAAGGACGGCATTCAGCGCCACTTCCGTTATGACTGGCAGGAAGTTGCTAAATATAACCTCGACTATCTCAACTATGTCGAATCAGAACGTCACCGTTTGGGCGAAAACCACCCCTTGTTTCTTACTCAGTACCGACTGCTTCCCATCCATGGCGGTGGCGGCTTTCTCAATTCCACACAAGTAACTCAAATTCTAGGCAATCACCCTCGATTGCACCACCCCGCTGACCGCATTGTGCTAAATACTGGAACCCTTTCGTCTCCATTTTCCGAAACTAGAAGCTCGAAGCTCGAAGCTGGAAGCTCCAAGGTTTACGTTGCCGGTATTGATCTCGCCGGTGAAGCCGAAACTGGCGATGATATTTTCCTCAGAACCTTGAACCCGCGTCGTGATTCCACTGTAATCACCATCGCTGAACTGACAACTCAAGGTCTGACCTCGCCGTATGGCAGGTCAGACCCTGAGAAACCCTTCATAAATCCTGATTCAAATCCCTTATACCCTTTTCTAAATCAATCTCTTTGTATAAAGGTCGTCGAACACTATTCGTGGGTTGGGGCACGACACACCGACCTTTATCCTAAAATGGTCGATCTTTTAAAAAACGTCTGGCATTGTAAAAGGATCGTAGTGGATTCCACTGGTGTTGGTGAGCCGGTTGCCTCTTTTCTTCGAGGGGCTCTGGGCAGTCGGGTTGTCCCTTTTAAATTCACCGCTCGCTCTAAATCTGATTTGGGTTTTAATTTATTGGCCGCCATCAACTCCGGCCGATTAAAAATCTATGCCGCGGATGGTTCTCCTGAATATCAGGAAATGATGATGAATTTGACCAGAGCTAAGAGTGTTTATCGCCCTAATCAGACCCTTAACTTCTTTGTCGATCCCAGGGACGGACACGATGATTTCTTGATGAGTCTCGCTCTTGTCGTCGAAGCCGCCGGTCTCTACCAACCCCGTACCGCTAAAGGCAGCGGTACTTTTCTTGAATCTTGCGTACATTAATAATTTTATAATTTTGACTTTTGACTCCTAAAGGTCGGACCTCGCAGTCCATTTGCCCAATGCAGGTCCGACCTTATGAAACCCCGGTTTCCTTTACCCGCTTGATTACTTTTAAGTTTTCGCAGATCTCGCATGCGTGAAACGCATCGGGATGACTTTTGACCTTTGCCTTTTAACTTCACCTTCACTCGCATCGGCTCGTCTACCACCCGTGACCCACTGGTTCCGACCCGATAACCACCCGTTCCCACTCGTTTGGGACTCGTTTCCACCCTTGTAAGTCACCATTTTAGCCTCAAATACCCAGGTTTAAACTGGCATTCCCCTTGACTCGTTTCAAAAATAGCTCCTGTCTGAAGGTCGGTTCTTGCGCTCCATATCTCCTAACGCAAGGCCCGACCTTATAGTCTCACAAGGTTTCATCCTGTTTTAAGACGCAACAGGTTTTAACCCTTTGCTTTAGAATATATAGCACTTCTTATTCTTCATTTTGTACCGAAGCTGCTGCCGGGACCGTCCCGTGGGTATAGATTATTGATGCTATAATAGAATAAATTCAGGTTCCTTTGGGCAGTACCATAAAGTATTGGCCTGCGACTTGTGAATCAATGCCCGCTATGATAGTTAGGTAAGACCCTCCTCAAATCGCAAATTAATTATAGGAGATGAAGATGACTCGTAAAATCGCTTTCCTGGCAGTGATAATTTTGGTGGCTATTACGCTTATTTTAAGTGCCTGCGGTGGCGGTAAAACCGATAATAACAGCCCTGCGAGCACAACACCTGGCGTAAGCACTGTCCCCCAGCGCGGCACAACGGGTACCATTACTACAGGCAAAGCGGTTGAATCCAGTCCCATCCCGGTAACTCCCCAGGGAGGTAGTTTTACGCTCAACCAACCCGATAGTCCGATTAATGGTATGGTGCTGGGAGTGCCTGCCGGAGCTTATGCCAACAATCTGGAATTTAAAATTTCTTACGTTCCCATCAACAAGCATACCTTTGGTGAGAATTTTAACCCCCTGACGCCACTGATAAAAATCGATAACGGCGGAGCTTACGCCGATGCAATCATGGAAGTTACCATACCGGTCACGGTGCCGGCTGACAGTTTTGCCATGGGCTTTATCTACGACCAAAAAACTAAGACCTTGCAGGGTTTGCCCACGTTAGCCCAGACCCAGACCTCGATCACGGTGGGCACCCGGCATTTTACCGATTTTCTAATCAGTATGATTCCTCTCACTAAACTAAAGAGTGACATAGATTCAGGTTTTCGTCCAGGTATCGATGATTGGCAATTCACCAACCGCGGCTCCTACATTGCCAAAGGTGGTCATTGCGCCGGTCAAAGCGTGACTGCTCTCTGGTACTACGTCACTCAACCGGATGGGAAAGATCTGACATTGTACAATCGTTATGATAATAACGGAGATAAGCCGGCCACCCCAGCTTTATGGCAGGATGATTCCCTGGGGTACAGGTTTGCATCTACCGTCCATCATGATATCAACTGGGATAGCTTTGAAAATGAATTCTGGACCAGCCTGGCCGGGGTAAATGACGATTGGACCTGGAAATTGTTCGCTTACTCTATGCAAATTACTGGAGAACCTCAGGAAGTGGGCATCTACAGCAACGCCGGCGGCGGCCATGATATGATCTGTTACCGGGTCAAAGACGGAAACCTGTATATAGCCGATCCTAATTATCCCGGTAATACCGAAAGGCGCATCGAATTTAAAGATGGCAAATTTGTGCCTTATAACTCGGGGGCAAATGCCGAAGAAATTGCTAAAGGCAACGGCAAAGCCTATGAAACAATCGAGTATTGCGCCAAAACTACCACTGTAAGCTGGGATCAAATCGCCCAGCGCTGGGCTGAGTTTAAAGATGGTACTATTGGTGATGATAGTTTTCCTGCCGTAAGCATTGCATATAAAGCCGCAGATGGCAATTTCACGCAGTTAACGGATGGCTTTATTTCTGCCGAGAAACTGATTGCGATTACCACATCTTCAGCGACGCCAGAAACAGGTTGTTATGTATTCCGCGATGGAGTGCAACTCAAATGGGATGCTAATGGCAATTACGAGCTGAATCCGGGCATCAATAAATTGGGTATATATATCATCGCCTGGGTTGACGCTAAGGATAAGAACGGCAATCCGATTAAAGTTTCCAAATATATTGATTTCAAATATCTAAATGTAATTTACGGTGCGCTTACCATAGATCCCCCGTCGCTGGATGGCGAACCTAATACCAATTACACTTTTACGGCCAAGATTGATGCTCCACCCGCTAATGCCGTTTACGATTGGTATTTTAATGGCACACCACTACAGAAAGGGGCTTCAAAAACCCTGGCTAAGAGTTTCCCTGCCCCAGGATTCTACACGATCTCAGTGAAGCTATTGGACAGCACGGGAAAGGAAATATTGGAGGCTCAATCCAATATAAATATTCAGACCAAGAAGCCCAGTCAATTGTCTCAATTACAAAAATTCAACCGGGTTAACGGTCATGCCACCGGAAAATATACTTATGAGACCTGGACGGCGGAGAAGACTTCAACTGAAGTGTACGGTTACAGCTTTGAGATACCCTGGAAGAACTATCCTCAGGATGGCCCTATGCCCATTACCTGGAGTGGTTCTACCTTTAGTGGGAAAATAGAATATAACAAAGACGGTAATATTTTTACCGCGGAAGTGAGCGGGAGTGTTTCTGAAGACGGCACCCTGATTAATTCCGTGACTTATAAAGATACTTACAAGAGCGGAGATCCAAGCACTTCACATTATGCTTTAGGTTATACGCACAGCCTTGCCTTCTCTAATCTTAAAATACTGCTCGTGGATTATGGCTATGCCCCCGCCCGCGGTACGACCACCCCGACGATAGTCGATGAAAAGATTGAGTATTATGATGGGGCAGTTTCAAAAACAGTCAAATTTAAATCGCTGGAATGGACTTCTAGCGCGACCTGCGAATTACGTCTCAGCTATGCCCCATAGAATAAAATGGTTAAGAGTAAGCCCCCGGATCTTGATAACGCCGGGGGTTTATCTGAATTAGATAGCCTCTTGTATTTTGATACGGTCGTAAAATTTCTTGAATTAAATCCGCTATCCAGTTATTCTTACACTATGTCTCAAAAATACCATATCTGGACCATTGGCTGCCAGATGAATAAAGCTGAGTCCGAACGGCTATCCTCTTATCTGGATTACCTGGGTTATCAGTCTTCAGAAAAACCGGATGAGGCCGACCTTATTGTATTGAATAGCTGCGTGGTGCGGCAGGCCGCGGAAAACCGCGTGGTTAATAAATTGCATACCCTTAAAAATATCAAGAAGAGCCGGCCTGAGGTTAAGCTGGCCGTAACTGGCTGTCTGGTAGAATCAGATACAACTCGCTTGAAAAAGGCTTTTCCCTTTGTGGACTATTTTTTTGCCGCGGGTAGCTTCCCGGAATTTTTAGGCGAGTACCATGTAGAGAAAATGCTGCCTCGTTCCCCGCTGGTGGCTTCCTACGTTCCTATCATGCAGGGCTGCAATAACTTTTGCGCCTACTGCATCGTACCTTACCGCCGCGGCCGCGAACGCAGCCGTCCTCTGGCGGAAATAGTGCAAGAAGTAAGCGGACTAATCGAGCGCGGCATGAAAGAAGTTACTCTGCTGGGCCAAAATGTAGATTCTTACGGTCATGACCTGACGGACAAGCCGGATCTGGCCGATTTGTTAACCGTGTTGAACCCGATCGAGGGGCTTTGGCGTATCCGCTTTTTAACCAATCATCCCAAGGACATGAAAGATAAATTGCTTGAGGCAATCGCCGGACTGAACAAGGTCTGTGAGCAGATCAACCTGCCGGTGCAAGCTGGTGACGATAATATATTGAAAGCCATGCGCCGGGGATATACGGTAGAGCATTATACTGAGCTGATCGCCCGCATCAGGAGTAAAGTACCCGGAATTGCCCTGAGTACCGATCTGATAGTAGGCTTTCCAGGCGAAACACAAGCCCAATTTGAAAATTCCTTCCAGTTGCTTTCCCAACTAAAGTTCGACATGGTGCATGTGGCCGCCTATTCTCCCCGCAGCGGCACCCTGGCTGCCAGCGAGATGACGGACGACGTTTCTCCAGAAGTTAAAAAATCACGGGTAGCAGCAGTGGAAAAACTGCAGGCGCAAATCGCCGGGGATATCAACGCCAAATTGTTGAATACGAGTGTGGAAGTTCTAGTTGAAGGACAGGAAAAAGGACGCTGGTTCGGCCGTACCCGTACGGACAAACTCGTCTTTTTCAGGGACGAGGCCGATCACCAATCTAAACTGGTAAAGATTCAAATTAACCGCACCAGCCCATGGTCACTCTCGGGAGTAATAGAGGCAGCAGGATAACGATAAAGTATCGTTTTTATACAGCTTCATAGATTGTCAATATTAAGGCGATAATTAGAGTTTGACAATCCTAACTCATATATATAAAATAGCAAAAGATATTACTTTCCGGTTGACATTTAGACACTGTTCCAGAGACCTTCCTTTACATCTGTATTAAAATAAGACACTTTGTCCAGGATGGTGCAATGAAACTATTTGAGTATGAAGCCAAGTCCATATTGCAGAATTATGGAATCAGTATCCCCAGGGGCAAAGTAGCCCAAACCCCAGAAGCAGCAGCGGCTATCGCGCAAGAATTAGGCAGCAAGGTCTTTCTTAAATCCCAGATCACAGTTTCCGGACGGGGCAAAGCCGGAGGAATTTTAGCGGCTGCCAATCCCACGGAAGCCGCGACAGTGGCCGCCAGTCTGATCGGCAAAATCATTAAAGGCATACAGGTTCATACCCTTCTGGTGGAAGAAAGGCTGGATCTTAAAGAACAGTATTATGCCTCTATTACGGTCGACCGCCAGGCCAAATGCTTTGTAGCCCTGGCTTCAACCAGCGGAGGTGTGGATATTGAAGACGTAGCCAAAAACACCCCAGAAAAGATCTCCCGTTTGAAAATCGATCCTTTGATAGGTTTAAGCCAGGCAGCAGCCCTAAAAATGCTTGAACAATTCAAGTTGTCACAGGAAGACGCTGCTATATTTGCCCGTATATTAGTTATCTTATATAAAGCCGCTATCGAAAAGGACGCTGAACTGGTTGAGCTAAATCCTCTTGTGAAGACAGCACAAGGCGCTTTCATGGCCGCAGATGCCCGTATGACGATTGACGACAATGCCATGTTCCGCCACCCCGAATTCGCGGAAAGGTCCTTAAAACAGGAAGAAGATACCCCCCGCGAGGCCGAAGCCCGCAAACAACATTATTCTTATGTTGATCTTGACGGGGATATCGGCATCGTCGGCAATGGCGCCGGACTGGTGATGTCAACGATTGATTTTGTGCAGATTTTCGGCGGTAAACCAGCCAATTTCCTGGATATAGGCGGTGGAGCTCATGTCGAGGTGATCAAGAAGGGTATCCTGCTTGTAATGAATAAACCGGAGGTCAAGGCTGTCTTAATCAATATTTTAGGCGGAATTACCCGCTGCGATGTAGTAGCTACGGGTGTGGTGGAAGCCCTCAAAGCCGCTCCGGTTAAGAAACCCATCGCCGTTAGAATGATAGGGACAAATGAAAAGGAAGGCCAGGAAATCCTGCGCCAGCACGGCATAGAATTTTATCGGGACATGGATAAGGCCGTAGCGTCGATTATAAAGGCGTAGAATGAAGTCAAAAGTTAAAACGCAAAGGTCAAAAGTTAAATTCAAAAGGTAAAAGTAAGAACGACATAAATTACACGTAGCGAAATTCTAGATTTATATAACTAATTTGAGTTTGGGGAATAATAATGAGCATTATTGTAAATAAGGACACCAGGGTTGTAGTCCGAGGGATTACGGGCAACCAGGGGCGTTTTCATACTGCCTCCATGAAAGCTTACGGGACTAAACTCGTGGCTGGTGTTACTCCTGCTAAAGGTGGACAGGAAGTGGAAGGCATACCGGTTTTTAACAACATGCGAGACGCCATCGCAAAGACCGGTGCGAATACCTCCATCATGTTTGTCCCGGCCCGTTTTACTAAAGAAGCCGTCCTGGAAGATATCGAAACCGGCATCAAAACCATAGTTATTATCACTGAAGGCGTTCCTCTAGTGGACGAGATCGAGTTTGTCGCCCAAGCTAAAAAGAAAGGGGTAACCATCATCGGCCCCAACTGCCCGGGTATTATCAATCCGTTACTAAAAATTAAAGTGGGTATTTTACCCGACCAGCTTTTCTCTCCCGGGCCAATCGGCATTGTTTCCCGCAGCGGCACCCTGACATACGAAATCGCTAACTTTCTTTCCAAAGCGGGAGCTGGTCAGAGCACCTGCATAGGCATGGGTGGAGATCCGATCATAGGGCTGGATTTCGTAACTCTGCTTGAGATGTTCAGAAAAGATGATGAAACCAAAGCAGTGGTACTTATTGGCGAGATAGGCGGCAATGCTGAAGAAATGGCCGCCCAATATATAAAAGAAACCAACTATCCTAAACAAGTGGTGGCTTACATCGCCGGCAGAATGGCGCCCAAAGGCAAACGCATGGGTCATGCAGGTGCAATAATTATGGGCGAGGCGGGGACCGCAGCCTCAAAAATAGAGGCTTATGCTGCGGCGGGTGTAATCGTGTCTGAAAAGCTCAGCGACATCGTTAAATTAGTGAACATAAAATAGACATATATTTAAGGAGATTAACGTGGCACAGAAAAAAATGACCAAAGAGGAATTAGTGGCTAAAGCCCAAAAACCGGGCCAGGACGCCATGATTCTTCACCCCTTTTATCGCGGCAAGATGCAAACTGTTCCCAAATGCTGCATCCGCGACATAAACGACATGTCTGTCTGGTATTCCCCCGGCGTAGCCGCACCCTGCAAGGCTATTCAAGCCGATCCTCTCAAGGTCTATGACATGACCAGCAAGTGGAATACGGTGGCCGTGGTTTCAGATGGCACCCGTGTTCTAGGACTGGGTGATATCGGCCCTGAAGCGGCATTACCGGTCATGGAAGGCAAGGCACTGCTCTTTAAATATCTGGGTGGAGTGGACGCAGTGGCAATCTGCCTGGATACCAAAGACCCCGACGAAATCATCCGCACTGTCAAGCTTTTACAGCCGTCCTTTGGCGGTATTAACCTGGAAGATATCAACAATCCCAAATGCTTTTACATCCTGGATCGGCTGCGCAAAGAAGCCCGCATTCCAGTTTGGCATGACGATCAACAGGGTACCGCAGCCATCACCCTGGCCGGTAT
The DNA here is from genome assembly GCA_025361145.1 of Dehalococcoidia bacterium. GTDB lineage: Bacteria > Chloroflexota > Dehalococcoidia > Dehalococcoidales > UBA3254 > UBA3254. Next base: position 23,126 of record JANYAV010000014.1, read on the forward strand.
TATTAATGCCTTGAAAGTCGTCGGCAAGAACAAAAAGAACGTTAAAGTTTGTAATATCGGCGTGGGCGCCGCTAACGTCGCCATTATCCGCTTGATGGAAGCTGACGGCTTTAAACCCGAGAACATGATCTTGGTGGACAGCAAAGGCATCTTGAGCAGTAAGAGAAAAGATATCGAAGCCCAGCAGAAAGAAAATCCTTATAAATGGGATTTGGCCAAACGTACCAATCCTGAGAATAGGGAAGGCGGTATCGAGGAAGCCTTAAAGGGTGCTGATATCTGCATCTCCCTGTCTAAATCTGGACCTGACACCATTAAACCCGAATGGCTGAAGGGCATGAATAAAGATGGCATCGGCTTCTTCTGCGCCAATCCTGTACCGGAAATCTGGCCCTGGGACGCCAAAGAAGCGGGACTGCGCATCGTGGCTACCGGTCGTTCTGATTTCGAGAACCAGGTCAACAACTCGGTTGGTTTCCCCGGCATCTTCAGAGGAGCGCTGGATGTGCGCGCGACCACTATTACCGATGAAATGTGCATTGCGGCCTCTTATGAAATGGCCAAATTCGCCGAGAAAGGCGGTTTAAGCGAGACTCACATTGTTCCTACCATGGCTGACTTCGATGTCTACATCGATGAAGCGGTCGCGGTGGGTATGAAAGCTATTGAACAGGGCGTGGCCCTGAAACCCATGTCCCGTGAAGAACTTTACAAAACCTGCTCAACTATTATCAGACAGTCTCACGAGACGATAGACCTCTTATTGAAAAATGTAATTCCTCCTCCCCCAGCTGGCGTATAATAATTTCATTTAATGTGGTAAAACTGCCTGAAAGGAGAAAACATGAGGGAAATAAATGCCGCGGAAATTACCAAAACAGTAGATTCGCTTTTTCGCGAAGCCAATTTTTACCTAACCGATGATGTTCTGGCTGCCCTCAAAAATGCGGCCAAGAACGAAGAATCAACGGTGGGTAAAGAAGTCCTGGAACAGATTATCGAGAACGCGGCAGTAGCCGCTAAAGAACAAATTCCCCTATGCCAGGATTGCGGGGCGGCCGTTGTTTTCGTGGAGCTGGGACAGGAAGTCCACGTTACAGGAGGCGATCTGAACAGCGCCATTAATGAAGGCATCAAGAAGGCTTACGAGGGGGGCTATCTGCGTAAGTCTATGGTCAAACAGCCTTTTTCAGACAGAATTAATACCAAAGATAATACCCCCGGTATTATTTACACGGAGATTGTACCGGGTGACAAAGTAAAAATCACAGTGGTGCCCAAGGGCGGCGGCGCCGAGAACATGAGCCGGCTGGTAATGCTGACTCCTTCAGCCGGACGCCAGGGCATCATAGATCAGGTACTTAAGGCTGTAGACGAGGCTGGTTCCAATCCCTGTCCGCCGCTAATTGTGGGCGTGGGTATTGGCGGTACGGCGGAAAAAACGCTGCTGTTAGCCAAGAAATCGCTACTGCGTAAAGTGGGTGAGCATAATCCTGATCCTGAATACGCTGAACTAGAAAAAGAGTTATTAACTAAAATCAATGCCCTTGGCATTGGCCCAATGGGTTACGGAGGCCGCACCACCGCCCTGGCGGTTAATGTGGAGGTTTTCCCGTCTCATCTGGCCAGTATGCCGATGGCAGTCAATCTAAATTGCCATAGCTCACGGCACAAAGAGGCGATAATATGAGAAAATTAAAACACGACGTAATCATTATAGGTTCCGGTCTGGCCGGGTTCAGAGCGGCGATTGAAGCCGCCAAAAATCCTGCGTTAAGTGTGGCGATTGTTTCCAAGGTACAGCTGATGCGTTCCCATTCAGTCTGCGCAGAAGGCGGTACTGCCGCGGTGATGCGCCCTGATTTGGGAGATAGCTACGAGCTGCATGCCTGGGACACTGTCAGAGGCGCAGATTTCCTGTGCGACCAGGATGTAGTCTGGCGCTTTGTGCAGGAAATACCCAAAGAACTGCTAAGGCTGGAGCACTGGGGAATTCCCTGGTCAAGGCAACCAGATGGACGCATGGACCAGCGCCCCTTCGGTGGACATAGCTTTGACAGAGCCACCTTCGCGGCGGACAAGACGGGCTTCTTCGAGATGCAGACACTGTATGATACTCTGCAAAAATATGATAATATCACCCGCTATGATGAGTGCTATGTTTCCTCAATTTTGACTAAAAACGGACAATTCTGCGGTGTGGCGGTCTGGAGCCTGACCACTGGAGAATTCTTCGTAATACAGGGTAAATCCGTGGTGATCGCTACTGGTGGCGCTTGCCGTATGTATGGGTTTACCACTTACTCTTTGACTGCCACCGGTGATGGTATGGCCATGGCTTACAGGGCAGGCTTGCCCTTGAAAGACCTGGAGTTTGTGCAATTCCATCCTACCGGTTTAATTCCCTCTGGTATCTTAATGACGGAAGCCTGCCGAGGCGAGGGCGGTTATCTGCGCAACTCAAAAGGCGAAAGATTCATGGAAAAATACGCTCCTGGCAAAATGGAACTAGCTCCGCGAGATATTGTGTCCCGTTCAGAACAAACAGAAATTGAAGCCGGCCGGGGCATTGTGGGTCCCGAGGGCATCCTGGGCATCAGCCTTGATCTGACTCACCTGGGCGCCAAGCAGATCAACGAGCGTCTGCCTTTAATCCGGGAAGTTACCATTAAACTGAATAATATTGATCCGATCAATGAGCCTATTCCGATTAAACCTGTCGCTCATTATTTTATGGGCGGCGTGCATACCGATATTGACGGAGCTACCCCCGTAGCGGGCATCTGGTGCGCCGGAGAGGCCGCCTGCGTGTCTCTGCACGGAGCGAATCGTCTCGGTTCCAACTCAACTGGGGAATGCCTGGTCTGGGGTAAAATAACCGGTGAAAAAGCCGCTGAATTTGCGGTCAAGAACAAAACCCATCTGGAATTGCCGTCTGACGCAGCCCTGCAGGATGAAGAAAACAAGGTCTTCGGGCGCTTTAAAACTGAGGGCAAGGAAAGCTCTTACGCCATCCGCCATGAGCTTCAGAAAGCCATGGACAACTATGTGGGTGTTTTCCGGACTGAACCCGAACTGGCGAAAGCCCTGAAAATTATCCAGGACCTTAAGCAGACTGTAGATCATTTCAAGGTAACGGACAAGGGCCGGATCTACAATACAGATCTGATGAGCGCAATTGAATCAGATAACCTGCTGGATCTATCCGAAGTAATCGTAACCGGAGCTCTGGCACGCCAGGAATCCAGAGGCGCCCATTCCCGCCGCGATTTTCCGGTGCGCGATGATGCGAACTGGTTTAAGCATTCGATGGCCTACTACACTTCCCAGGGACCCAGAATGGACTATATCCCTGTGGCAGTGAATATGTGGAAACCTGTTGAGAGAAAATACTAATAAACAGTTTCGAGTTTTGAGTTACTAGTATCGTAAATCGATAATAAAAGGAGGCGTTTATGCAGACCGAGGTTAAACCTCGCCCTAACCAACTCGGCATCGTCGGCTGGTTCTGGGGAGGTAATTATAAAATAGAACGCTACCTCTACATTCTTCATAGAGTAACAGGGGTGGGGCTGATCTTATTTGCCATGTTTCACCTTTTTGAAACTACGGTAATGAGGAACCAGGGAGAATCGGTCTGGGAAATGACCATGAGGTTCCTGGCAAACCCGATTTTTGAAATTGGCCTGATCCTGGTGGGTTTCGCTTTTGTCATTCATATGCTGAATGGAGCCCGCCTGATAATACAGGAATTAGGTTATCTATTGGGCAGACCAAAACGCCCGGTCTATCCTTACTCTGATGCCATCCGCCGGAAACGGGGTATTACCATGATTTTCATGGCGGTGATCATCGTGTTGATGGTGGTCTTTGTGCTTAATCGATTCATAGGAGGTGCAGTGTAATGTTAAAAACACGCATGCAGCTACTTTTCTATTTGTCCGCGATAGGCCTGGCGGTTTTTCTGGGAATACACATGGCCGTACAACACCTGAATAACGTACTGGCAACCGGTGATACCGCTCCGACGTCCTGGTTATCCATGATTGGCAGGGCAACCCAGAATGGCTGGGTGGTAATTTACATATTAATGCTGGTTTTCGGCCTTTATCACGGGCTTTATGGTTTGAGAGGAATAATCATTGAAATGACCAAAAGCGATAAGGCCATCAACCTGGTCAACCGGATATTTATTGTGGGTGGAATAATTATATTCGCCTGGGCGGCTTATATACCGATCGCCCTGGCAACCAGATAGGAGGTAACATGCCGGATAAAGAGACCTCAGTAACGTTTAAAGTTCAAAGATTTGATCCTGAAAAGGATAAACAGCCAAGGATGCAGGAGTTTATTGTACCGACCAGACGGGGTATGACGATACTCGACGCCTTACTTTATATTAAGGAAAACCTGGACGGCACGCTGGCCTTTAGGACTTCCTGCCGTATGGGTATCTGCGGTTCCTGTGGAATGTATATCAATAACTATCCGAGACTGGCCTGTCACACTCAGATAGCTGAGTTGGAGAGCGCAGTAGTCACGGTCAAACCTTTGCCGAACTCTCCCATCATCAAAGACCTGGCGGTGGATCTTCAGCCCATGTTCGACAAGCATAAATCGATCAAACCTTATATCGTCCAGGAAAACAAAACGGAAGAAAGCAATTTAACCCATGAATACGTGCAGAAACCCGAGGAAGTAGAAGAGTACGAACAATTCTCTTATTGCATCAAATGCGGTATTTGCGTAGCGGCTTGCCCAACCTCCGCTTCTGACGCTAAATTTTTAGGACCACAAGCGCTGGGACAGGCTTATCGCTATTGCGCTGACAGCAGAGATGCAGGTTCAGCCGAGAGATTAACAATAACTGAATCAAATCACGGCGCCTGGCGCTGCCATTTAGCCGGAGCATGTTCGGAAGCCTGCCCCAAGGGTGTAGACCCGGGGCTAGCTATCCAGTTACTTAAGAACAAGATGGCTAAACAAGCCTTAGCGGGCCCCCAGAAAAATAAAAAGGTGGCGATCTATCCGGAACCTAAAGAAATCAAGCCCAGGGTAGCAGTGCCACCATTCACGGCAAAATAAATAACCAAATCACAAATAAGAGACTAAAAAACAAATACCAAATAAAATATTAGAGTTAAAGTAGTTTACATAAACAATAGTAATTCCTGAGGAGGCCTCAATGATAAAAAATGTTTCTTTGCCGTTAACTGACGAGATTATTAAAGACTTACATGCCGGGGATAATGTGCTATTAACCGGCGTCTTATATGTGGGACGAGACGCGGCGCATAAAAGATTGGTAGAAGCTTTAGACAAGGGCCAGGCTTTACCTTTCGATGTTAAAGGCCAGACAATTTATTACATGGGGCCTTCGCCGGCAAAACCAGGGCAGGTCATCGGTGCAGCCGGACCCACAACCAGCGGACGGATGGATAGCTATGCTCCCCGCCTGATGCAGGAAGGACTCAAAGGCATGATTGGCAAAGGCAACCGTGCTAAACCCGTTAAAGAAGCCATGGTTAAATACAAAGCAGTCTATTTTGCCGCCATTGGCGGAGCCGGGGCACTGATAGCTAAAAGCATCAAGAAATCAGAAATTGTAGCTTACGAAGAACTGGGTGCTGAAGCAGTTCGCAGACTAGAAGTAGATAATTTCCCGGTGACGGTGATCAACGATATTTACGGTAAAGACCTCTACGAAGAAGGAAAATGCAAATATCGAGTTGCCGTTAAATAATACCAGGCCAATTTAGAATTTGAAAGCATATAAGCCCAATCATAAATGATTGGGCTTATTCCTAATAAAATTCCTGCATAAATTTTGAATTATTCTTTTTACGACTATATACTTGAGTGAATACGATGAACAACTATTCTTACGTAATTTTAGGCAGCGGTATCGCCGGTTTATATACGGCCTTGCTGGCCTGCGAGCATGGTAAAGTTCTGATCATAACTAAAGGCAGCATCGATGATTGTAACACCAAGTACGCGCAGGGCGGGATAGCCGCACCGATCGGCTCCAATGACTCCGCGGATCTGCATTATAAAGACACGCTTAAAGCTGGCGATGGACTGGTAGACCAGGAATCAGCGCATATTTTAGCAGAGGAAGCCCCCGACCGTATTTCAGATCTGGTAAGTTTCGGGGTACCTTTTGATACCGTCAATGGAGCGATAGCCTTAACGATGGAAGCCGCTCACAGCGTGCCCAGAGTGCTGCACGCGGGGGGGGATGCCACAGGGGCGCACATCGAGGCTACACTGAGCAGTCGAGTAAGAGAACGTAAACAGGATATCAAAGTACTGGAAAATTGTCTGGTAACAGATATCCTGACAGAAAACGGTAAGATTGCTGGCGTACGCGCCCTGGATCTGCGGACTGGATCAACTTTGGAATTTACCTGCCGATGCATGATTTTAGCTACCGGCGGAGCAGGAAACTTATTTAAATACACTACTAACCCCGCGGTAGCCACCGGTGACGGCGTGGCATTGGCTTATACGGCCGGCGCGGAATTGACCGATATGGAGTTTTATCAATTTCATCCCACAGCTTTGCGTATGCCTGGGGTAGCGCCATTTTTAATTTCGGAAGCGGTGAGAGGGGAGGGCGGGATTCTGCGCAATGTAGAGGGTTATGCCTTTATGAAGGACTATACTCCGGACGCCGAACTAGGCCCCCGGGATGTGGTAGCGCGAAGTATGCTTTTTGAAATGCAGAAGACGGGTTCCGACCGGGTATTTCTGGATGTACGGCACCTTTCTCCCAATCTAGTGACGACCCGTTTCCCCAATATCTATAAATATTGTTACGATCAGGGACTGGATATCACTAAGGGACTGATTCCGGTAGCTCCGGCAGCACATTATATGGTAGGCGGCGTCAAAACCAATACCTGGGGCGAGACCAATATTGTCGGATTATTCGCCGGAGGCGAGGTAGCTTGCACGGGTGTACACGGAGCCAATCGGTTGGCTTCTAACTCCATGCTGGAAGTATTAGTGTTCAGTAAACGCACTATCGAAAAAAGCCTGCAAAGCAGAATTAAAAGCGAGCCGGTGAGCAGCAGTACTGCCGTGCGGACTACATTATCAAAGAGAAAAACAATGGGTTCGGTGACAACCGTCAGTTTAAGAGCCTTACAGGACTTGATGTGGAATAAAGCGGGAATAATAAGGAACAAAGAAGGCCTGGAACTGGCGAGAGAGACCCTGGCCGGTTGGCAAAAATGCCTACCTGAATCTACTGACCGTTCCACCTACGAATTAAGTAATCTGGTAACTACCGGCCGGCTGTTAGTTGAAGCCGCATTGATAAGAGAAGAAAGCCGCGGAGCTCATTTCCGCTCGGATTTTCCGCTGCACTCGACAAATTGGGAAAAACACATCATCTTTACTCGCGGTTAAATATACATGATAGCCTCTTTTTTATATCTTCGTGGAGTGATATTATAGATGCTAAGTAAGCAAACCTCAGGCGCAAGTCGATAAAAGGATGGTTCTTTCTGTTTAATGAAAATTGAGAAAGGAAAGCAATTTGCAGAGTTAGCGATAGATTATATAAATAAAATCGTGGCTATCGCTCTGGCGGAAGATATCGGCAAAGGCGACATAACCAGCGAGATATTAATTCCGGTGGATCTGCAAGGCCGCGCTTATATGCTGGTTAAACAAAGCGGCGTCATAGCTGGCATTCCCGTAGTAGAGAGGGTTTTCCATCAAGTGGATCCCACTCTTAAAGTGGTAATTCAAATCCAGGATGGGACAGCCGTCAAAAATGGCGATGTGCCCATGACTGTGAGCGGAAATGTGCGCAGCATACTGAAAGCGGAAAGAGTGGCCTTAAATTTTTTTCAGCGATTAAGCGGGATTGCCTCTACAACCGCTGAATATGTCGAAAAAGTGCAGGACTTATCGGTAGACATTGCAGATACCCGCAAGACCACCCCGGTACTGCGCGAGCTAGAAAAATACGCAGTGCGCATGGGGGGAGGCAAGAATCACCGCATGGGACTGGATGATGCCATTCTGATTAAAGATAACCACATCGCCGCCCTGCGCGCTCTAGGCATAAATTATCAAGAGATAGTGAGCAAGGCCAAAGGCAAAGCTGCCCCGGGAATGATGGTAGAAGCAGAAGCCACCACGATTCAAGAAGTGATGGACGCGGTGGAGGCAGGGGCAGATATAGTGATGCTGGACAATATGTCTGTGACGGAAATGACCCGAGCAGTAGAGCTGATTGACGCCCGCGCTGAAGTGGAAGCTTCAGGTGGGATTAACCTGAAAAACGTGCGCGCTGTTGCCGAGACCGGAATAGATTTTATCTCTATTGGCGCTTTAACTCATTCTTTTAAAGCGATGGACATCAGCCTCGAACTAGAGCCCCAGACATTTAAGCTACTTTAGACTGTTTTCAAAATAATGATAGGGTCTCTTCTAAATTGTGCAAAGAAACCCTATCAATGAATACCGAGCATGATTTTACTACTTAGAAGAAGTATTTACTTCGGAAACTCCCCTGGTTTTATTTTCAGCGATTAAAACGATGATCCCCCAAATGAGAGTCAGCGCCAGAGAAACGGCTATCCCTTCTGTAGCTATCTCATAAATAAAGGGAGCGACATTGACAGGGCTGCTCAAGGCAGTAAAAAAGGGTGGTTGAAGAGTCATTTCACCATGCCAGATATGCTCAAGCACCAGAAGAGCCGCACCGCTCCACAACATTTTGTTTAGCCAACCAAGCTTACGGCTCCAGGTAATTCCTGTTATTTCAATATGTTCTACCCCGGATTTCTGCTCTTTATTTTTAACAACTTTTTGAACTATGGTGGTCACAATTGCCTGACTCATGGGCACTAGAAAACATCCCATAATACATGCCTCCTCTTTTAATAGTTATAGCAATGAGTATAAAACAAATTAACTAATACACTTCGAGCAATGACCGAAAATGGCCAGATGTTCAATATCTGCCATGAATCCGTATTGATTTTTCAATTTTGATTTAAGTTCAATGAAAACTGATTCTTCCAGATCGATAATTGCTTGACATTCATGACAGACCAGATGATGGTGATGTCCCTTAGAAGTGGGATGGTAGCTGACCCGTCCGTTACCCAGATCAGTCTCGGTCACCAACCCCTTGGCTTTAAGCAGGTCTAAAGTGCGATAGACGGTGGAGATATTAACATGGGGATATCTGGTTACAACCGAAGAGTAAATTTCCTCGGCGCTGATATGATTGTGGCTATTTTCGATGGCGTCTACGATCATAGCACGCTGCGGCGTCATACGATAGCCGGCTTGGGCCAGCTGCGTTAGAAGGCCGTTGTGGTCATGGGGATGAGTATGACCTGCATGATCTTGCACAACGTATCTCCGAGGAAATGGATAGATTACGCTAAAATATTAATATGTTTTCAGAATTATTGCAACAAGTTGCAATTAATAACAATTGCAAGACAAAACTCAAGTTTAAAAATAAGATAAAGCTCTAATTTAGACCTGCGAGGCCCGATCGTGCAGACGAAAAGGGTAGAGAAAAGAATGAAGGGTGGTTAAGGCGCCAGAGGAGCGAACTTATCGCGGCTGTCCAGCATAAGGGTAACAGGACCGTCATTATGGATTTCAACCAGCATATGGGTTTGGAAACGTCCAGTCTCAACTCTCAGACCACTACGGCGGCATTCCTCGACAAAGAGATTAAATAATATTTCAGCCTGATCTGGAGGAGCGGCGTTGGTAAAACTGGGACGGCGGCCTTTTCTGGAATCAGCCAATAAGGTGAATTGGGAGACAGCCAGTATTGAGCCCCGGATGTCCTGAAGGGATAGGTTGAATTTACAATCTGAATCTGAAAATATGCGTAGTCCAATAGTTTTTTTAGCCAGGTAGGAGGCGTCTTTAGCGCTATCTTCTGAGGCTACTCCAACCAGCACAAGCAGACCAGAGCCGATTTCACCGACTGTTGCTCCATCAACTGTGACTGAGGCTTGGGAAACCCTTTGAAGCAGCACTTTCAAATACCTTGACTCCTGTAGGTAAATCTTTCGAGCATATTTTAGCACAGGTATTACCAATAAACCATGCGGGTTTAAGTAGCTTAAATTAGAATATATAGGTAGAATCTCGTATGATAAAAGAGAATAGGTAATTCCTCAAAACAAAAGGATAGTTATAAAATCTTAGGAAATGTCCCATTTCCTTTCAAATTAGGATAGTTAAGATAGAATGTTGAACCTGATCAAACGCCTGCAACCCTTTACCTGGTTAATAGTGATTATCTTCGCTCTGCTTTTCGGTCAAGCAATGACCGATTTGACCCTGCCAGATTATATGTCTCGCATTATCAACGTGGGTATTCAGCAGAACGGCGTTGAGAACCCGGCTCCGGAAGCGATACGCGCCTCGGAGATGGCTAAACTTAAGATATTGATGAGCGACGAAGATCGTGCCGTAGTTAACGCGGATTATCGTTTTTTGAATAACACCTCGGAAAACTCTGCAGATCTGGAAAAGAAATATCCAATTCTAACCACTGAACCTATTTATGAATTAAAGACTGAAGCCCGAAGCGCCATGCCAGCCCTAAATACGATCTTCAGCAAGCCTGAAATGGTGGTTTACTTGATCGAGAAGAATGGACTGGGATCGATGACCGGCGGTAACATCCCAACTTTACCGGCAGGGGTAGATCCCTTTCAATATTTTGCTGAATTGCCAGCCGCACAGCAAGTTGCTGCGCGCACTATGGTACTCGAGCAGTTGAAAGCCATACCCGATAAAAGTGTGGCACAAACTGCTGTAGGTTATGTTTATAACGAATATACCACGATTGGCATAAATGTGGGGAAAATACAAAGAGATTACCTGATGCGGATCGGCGGTTTTATGCTCTTACTCGCTTTGTTAGGTGTAATCGCTTCCGTAACAGTAGGTTTACTGTCGGCACGCATCGCGGCGGCTTTTGCTAGAGATACCCGCCAGAGAATTTTTAGAAAAGTTGAGAATTTTTCCAACGCGGAATTTGATAAGTTTTCAACCGCTTCTTTAATCACTCGTTCCACCAACGATATTACACAATTGCAGATGGTCCTGATCATGCTCCTCCGGGTAGTATTTTACGCGCCAATTATGGCCATAGGCGGCATCATTAAAGCCGTGAGTTTGGACCTATCGATGTCCTGGATTATAGTAGCAGCTGTAATGGCTTTAATAATGATGATTGGTGTCGTATTCATCATCGCGGTACCTAAATTCAGAATCGTGCAAAAATTAATTGACCGATTAAATCTGGTCACCCGTGAAATGCTGACCGGTTTGATGGTGGTACGGGCTTTTAATACGCAAGCTTATGAGCTGAATAAATTTGATAAAGCTAATGTGGAATTAAATAACACTAACCTTTTTATCAACAAAGTGATGGTCTTTATGATGCCGGCTATGATGTTCATAATGAACGCTGTCATGCTGTTGATCATCTGGTTCGGTGCCAAGCAGATAGATGCCGGGGCGATGCAAGTGGGCAATATGATGGCTTATATGCAGTACGTAATCATGATTCTGATGTCCTTTATGTTCGTTTCTTTGATCTTCATTATGCTGCCACGCGCCAGCGTTTCCGCTACACGAATCAATGAAGTGCTAGAAACAGAGCTAACCATTCTGGATCCCGCCCAACCACGCCATTCCGAAAGCGGCATCAAGGGCACAGTCGAATTTCAGAAAGTTTGTTTTAAATATCCAGGAGCCGAAGATTATGTTTTAAAAAATATAACCTTTGCTGTTAAATCCGGACAAACGACAGCTTTAATCGGTGGTACAGGCAGTGGTAAATCTACACTGATAAACTTGATTTTACGTTTCTACGATGTGACAGAAGGTAAGATATTGGTGGATAATCTGGATATCCGAGAGGTTACCCAACACGGTTTGCGGGAAAAAATAGGGTATGTGCCGCAAAAAAGCACCCTATTTTCAGGAACGGTAGAGGACAATATTAGATATGGTAATGAAACTGCTTCCGAAGGGGACATTGAGAAGGCGGCGACGATCGCCCAGGCAGTGGAGTTCATCAAGAGCAGTGATAAGGGTTTTAAGACCGATATTGCTCAGGGCGGCGCTAACCTTTCCGGCGGACAGAAACAAAGGCTTTCAATCGCCAGAGCATTGGCCAAAAAACCTGAGATTTACATCTTTGATGACAGCTTCTCTGCTCTGGACTTCAAGACTGATGCTGAGTTAAGAAAGGCTTTACGTAAAGAAACTAAAGAAGCCACAGTTTTGATTGTAGGCCAAAGAATAAGCACCATTATGAACGCTGATAGTATCGTTGTTTTGGATGATGGCCGAATTGCCGGAACAGGTACACATAAAGAACTAATGGAAACCTGTGGAGTGTACAGGGAGCTTGCTCAATCCCAACTTTCAAAGGAGGAACTGGCCTGATGAGCGAGCGTATAAGCGGGCGACCTGTGGATTCCCAATTCAAAGTAGAGCAACAACCTCGAGGCCCAGGTGGGCCAGGCAGAGGTGGGCCGATGCACATGGGCGGTAGCGGCGAAAAAGCTCGAAATTTTAAAGCCACTATGAAAACCATGTTGCATTATCTGCGTCCATATCGAGTTCCTATTCTGGCGGTACTTATTTTATCCATAATTAGTACGGTGTTTGCCATATTTGGGCCCAAGATCCTGGGTTATGCTACCACACGGCTGTTTGAAGGCGCGGTGGCTAAAATCATGCATGTGCCCGGAGCTGCCATCGATTACACCTATATCGGTAACCTGATTTTACTTTTGATTGTCCTATATATAATCAGCGCGGGTACCGGATATTTGCAGGGGCTAATTATGGCCAATGTTTCTGCAAGATTAACCTATGATCTAAGAAACAGAATAGCCGAGAAGATAAATCTGCTGCCTTTCAAATATTTTGATAAACAGTCATATGGCAACGTCTTAAGCCGGGTGACCAATGATGTAGATACGATCTACAATTCTTTAAGTCAGAGCATGTCCCAGTTGGTGTCTTCAGTCGTGATGATTATAGGTATTTTGATCATGATGTTTACAATCAACTGGTTAATGACGCTGGTAGCACTGGTAGTCTTGCCCTTATCCGTGATTTTAATTTCTTTCTTTGTAAAAAAATCGCAGATATATTTTAAGCAAAACCAGAATTACCTGGGCGAAATTAACGGACACATAGAAGAGATGTACAGCGGTCATAATGTAATGCGCGCTTTCAACGGAGAAGAGAAATCCATCACCAAATTTGATGGAATAAATAAAAGATTATATACAGTGGGCTGGAAATCGCAATTTTTTGCTTCTATGATGATGCCGGTCACGCAATTTATCGGCAACCTTGGATATGTAGCGATCTGTATCTTGGGCGGCTATCTGGCAATTATTAAGACCATCACGGTGGGTGATATTTTGGCCTTTATACAGTACGTCAGGCAATTTAACCAGCCTATTACCCAGGCGGCCAATATGGCGGGTATTTTGCAATCTTTCGCAGCGGCTGCAGAACGTGTTTTCGAATTTTTGAATGAAGAAGAGGAAATTGCTGAATCAACTCAAGCTGTTAAGATCAATAATGTAGAGGGACGGGTCACTTTCGATAAAATTGATTTCGGTTACAATCCGGATAAAATCATCATCAAAGATTTCTCAATCGATATAAAATCAGGACAGCGCGTGGCTATAGTAGGCCCAACAGGGGCAGGAAAGACGACTTTGGTGAAGCTGCTCATGCGTTTCTATGAAGTAAACAAAGGCGTGATAAAAGTAGATGGCGTGGATATTCGACAGATGAAGCGTAATGATTTGCGCAGTATCTTCGGTATGGTTTTACAGGACACATGGTTATTTAATGGCACGATCAAAGAAAACATACGCTATGGCAATGCGGGCGCCACGGATGAAGATGTACTGGCAGCCGCGAAAATCGCCTATGTGGATCATTTTGTGCATGCTCTGCCCGGGGGCTATGATATGGTATTGAACGAAGAGGCCAGCAACATTTCTCAAGGACAAAAACAGCTTCTGACCATCGCGAGAGCGGTACTGGCTAATCCAAGAATATTGATTCTGGATGAGGCAACCAGCTCTGTGGATACCAGAACTGAGATTTTAATACAAAAAGCGATGGAAAAGTTAATGAAAAACCGGACCAGCTTTATCATCGCTCACCGGCTTTCAACAATTCGTAATGCCGATGTCATCCTGGTTATGAAAGACGGCGCGATTGTCGAGCAAGGCGATCACAATGGCCTGTTAGCTGCCAACGGAGCATATGCGTCGATTTACAATAGCCAGTTTGAAACCGGTCTGGTAAGCTGACGGTTTATCTAAAACGATGCTTTTATAAGTTATTTAGACGCCTTTGATTACTTATGTTTGATATCGGACTTGACAAGACGGGGTAATAGGTACTATAGTACCCCCTATGATCAAGGGGAAGACTAATTGAGAGTAAATCGAAGACGCTCTGATATTGAAATCATCGCCGAAATGCTGAAAGTAGGCGAGAATGGCGCGGGTAAAACCGAGATCATGTATAGCGTTAACATGAGCTACAGTCAGATACAGAAGTATCTCGGTTACCTGTTAAGCGAAGGGTTTATCGATACTATAAAAATCGGGAATCCCTGCGTGTACTATCGTGTTACTGAAAAGGGTCAGCGTTTATTGACTCTTCTTACCGATGTTAAAGACATGTTAGGGCTGGACGATCTAGTTATATAACTTTCATACTGCGAATGGCTGCCTGTTAGAGTTTTCCCGGTTGTTCAAAGTATACTGATAAAGGAACTGAGATGACTGACAAGAGAATGCTGATTGTAGACGAAGAGATCTTAAACCAGATCGATCAGAATCGTGGCGATATGAGCAGAGCAGAATTTATTAGCTTCCTCATAAATAGTCAATTAGGCGAAAACGAAAGTGAAAGTGCCACAGCCATAGCTCCCCAATATGTAGATAGAGAAGAATTTCAAGAGTTCACTCAAGGCATGAAAGACCTCTTAAAGCGTTTTCTGGATTTCTTCATCAGCTACGGGCTGGAATTGGGTCCAGAACCCAAGGACAATACTTTTTCTGACCTGGTGCAGAAATTGCAGACTCTTTCCGCCAACAGCGGTAAACCTAAGGTAAGCAAATAATCATCATATTTTCTTTTTTCAAGGCCTCAACATGTCTGAAAACTACCTCACTATAACTGTATATATTATGGGATAGAACAATCTTCTAGAACTATATAGCTTCCGCATTCAATTCTAATCTGTCATTGTACTCTTGGGCTGAATAAAGCGCAGGAGTACTGTACCCTTTGTAAACGGCTATTTTGAACGTAATTCTTGCGCCACAGCCTCGATATCGATCCTTAATGGCTTCTGATATGGAGGTTTTATGCCAAGAGCAATTGAGTTATTGAGACAAGGTCGTCATGACGAAATCTGGGAGATGTGCTGCGGGTATCTTAAATTGGATATTACCCAATTCATGAAAGTACAGAAACGTCTTCTTTTAGGTCAAATAGAGCTTCTAAATCATTCCGGTATTGGTAAAAAAATCATGGGTGGATCCTTCCCTACAACTGTAGAAGAGTTCCGCGAGTCTGTGCCTCTGACAAATTACGGAGCGTATTGTCCAGAACTCTCTGAGAAGATTGAAAACAATCTACCTGCAAAACCGGCGATGTGGGTTCATACATCTGGCAGAACAGGCGAATATTCATGCAAATGGATCCCCATAACCACATCATATATTGAGAAATTGAGTGAAATATTATATGGCATAGGGTTACTCTCATCTGCCAGGAAATGGGGTGATTTGTCTCCTTTTATTGAATGTCCAAATATGATGTATACAGTTGCTCCCAGGCCCTATATGTCGGGTGCACTTGCGAGTATGTTAGAAAAACAGACTCCTTCTAGTTACTTTCCACCTTTAAACACAGCTGAAAACTTACCTTTTGAAGAAAGAATAAAATTAGGATTTGATAATGCTTTATCAAACGGTTTAGATTATTTTTTTGGGCTATCTCTGGTTCTTTCAACAGTTGGTGATAAATTCACTCAGTCTTCAAAAAGTAGGAACATCCGTCCTTTGCTTTCCAGACCCAAAGCACTGACCAGATTAACCAAAGGATTGATAAAGAGTCGCCTGGCTAGACGCCAGATGCTTCCAAAAGACTTATGGAATTTAAAAGGAATTATTACAAGCGGGTTGGATAGCTCAGTTTATAAAGAAAAAATAAAGGAATATTGGGGCAGATATCCCCTGGATATTTATTCAAGCACTGAAGCCGGGGTTGTGGCGACTCAAACCTGGGATTACGAGGGTATGACTTTTATTCCTAATTTGAATTTCCTGGAATTCATTCCTGAAAAAGAACACATGAAATGGCAAATCAACCATAAATATCAACCTAAAACGGTATTATTAGATGAAGTTAAAGCAGGAGAATGCTACGAGATCGTTATCACAAGTTTCCATGGCGGATCCCTTATTCGTTATCGTATCGGTGATATGATTCGAATAACCTCACTTCAGAATGAGAATTTGGGTATCAACACCCCCCAAATGGCATTCGAAAGAAGGGCCGATGATCTTATTGATTTCAATGTTATTAGATTAACAGAAAAGTCTATCTGGCAAGCTATCGAAAAAATCAAAATCCCCTATGAGGATTGGGTGGCTTTTAAATCCCCTGGGGAGATGACACTGAATGTATATATCGAACTTCGGGGTGGAAACCAAGTTAATGAAGCCATGATAGAAAAAGCTCTTCTACAGCAAATTATTAACGGAGATAATGATTCTTTTACCTCTTCACAGGTACACCAGGGAGTTTTGGATATGATTCCAATCAAGATAAAGGTAACAATATTACCATCGAGTACTTTTGCCCGGTATACCGCTCAAAAACGAGCTGAAGGAGCGGATATCGCCCATCTTAAAGCACAACATGTAAATCCGTCGCAAAAAGTTTTGGCTTCGCTCTTAAGTACCTCAAATTATGTTTCAGGAATGACGAAAAAAGTGATATCACAAGAAACAACCGTTTCAGTGGTGTAGTATTTTAGTCCCTGTTTATTCTAAATATAGTCCGTAGAGCTTGACACTAGAAGCTTTTAAGACAATAATTGGCTTTACATGAACATTTATGCTTTTATTCCATTATGTGCAACGATTGCTTATATTCCGTTACTGGTAACCACTGCCAGTACTCGGCCCTGGCGTTCGCAGCATAAGCTCTTTTTATTATTTCTCATAACCGCTATGTTATGGAGCTTGACGGATTACGTTTTCCGTGCAAATATTTTAATACAATATAATCCCATTTTGTTCCGGACCACAATCGTTTTGGGTTTTGGCATGGCCATACAATTCCACTGCTTTGTTTCATACTTTTTCCCTTCGGGCAGAGCTCGTTGGTTACCATTTGCATATGGTTGTCTAATGTTAATTATTGTTCTCGTAATTTTTAAAATAATACCTCAAAACATTGGTATGCACGGAGACTTGCTTGTTCCCAATTATGGCTTCTCAGTTGTTTTTTTAACTGTTCCTCTATTAACACTTCTTTTCAGAGATGTATATGTTCTTATTCCAGGACTGAAGAGTCCGCAGAATCCAGTTTTATATAACCAAAAAATATCTCTCTTACTGAGTCTTGGAATACTGGCAGTATTCATGTCAATGTCAGTTTTTTCTTTTGGAAGCCGTTTTCCAATGAGCCATTTAGGCAATACAATCAACGCACTGGTATTAAGTTACGCGGTGGTGGGTCGGCAATTAGTAGATATACGTTTTGTACTTCGCCGGGGTTTTATCTGGTTGAGTATTTCTTTAATTGGTATTGCTTGTTATCTAACATTACTTTTGGCTTTTCATGCCTTTATTGGGATTGAACTGACCACAGTTTCTATGTTTTGTGCCATAATTTCAGGCGTCATATCGGTAATATTGATTTACAAACTGCGAGATTTGATATCACGTACTATGGGCAGGGCTTTTCAGGGTGATAGTTTTAAATATCGTGAACAGTTGATCGATTTTGCCAACAAAATCCATAATGTATTCAGCCTGAAAGAGCAAGGCGCTGAATTGCTTAAGTTAACCATTCGTGCGATCGGCTGCAGTAAAGCCGGATTACTTTTCCTGGATTCGAACGGTGATTTCGAGACACAACTAGCTGAATCTGAGGATAGTATTGGAGCACTGAGTCACTTCAAGATAAGAGGCGATAATCCTGTTATTGAATACATCAAGAGAGAGAGGCATCCGTTGACCAGAGAAAATCTGGCTATATTACCTGAATTTTTAGGGCTCTGGCAGCAGGAGAAAGAAACCATCGATAAAAACGGTATAGAGCTTTTTATGCCGCTTATTAGCCGCGAAAGATTGATCGGTTTACTGATTATGGATAAAAAAAGGTTAGGACATTACAATCTGGAAGACTATACCCTTCTGGAAGAAATTACTAACAAAGTAGCAGTCAGCATTGAGAAAGAATATCTGCGTGAACAACTAAAGGAGAGAGAGCAAGAGCTCTCGGTTATTAATCGTTCCAATGCCATTATATCTTCAAGCCTGGATATACAGAGAATATATGACAACTTTATAAAAGAATTAAAGAATGTGGTTGATGTTGATTGGGCGGCGATAAGTGTAATAGAAGATACAGAAATTCATTTTATGGCGATCTTTACCGAACTAGGCTCTCCCTGGAAAGTTGGGGAAACAATTCCATTAAAGGGGACTGCCACGGAGTGGGTAGCCACACATCAGAAAACCTTGATTGAACCTGATCTGGCAATTGAAAATCGATTCTCTACCGGCAAGTATCACCTGCAGCAATCGCTCCGCTGTTTCGCTTTTATGCCACTAATAATTTCGAATCAGGTCATCGGAGCACTATCCGTAGCCAGCAGGAAACCGGATGTTTACAACCCACGTCATATTAAATTACTGGAACAATTGGCTTCACAGATTTCTATGCCTATAGAAAACGCACGGTTATATGCCAAGTCTGAACGCATGGCTAGAGTAGATAGCCTGACCGGTTTGCTGAACCGCCGTTCTCTGGATGAAATACTACCCAGTGAAGTCGGACGTCATTCTCGCTACGGTGGTGTATTTTCTCTTATGATTCTGGATTTAGATTCTTTTAAAGCGCTGAATGATAGTTATGGGCATCTAGCTGGGGACGAATTACTGCGGCAGATAGGTATTATCATGAGCAATGCTATACGTGAGTCCGACCGTGCTTTCAGATATGGTGGAGATGAATTTGCCATTCTACTACCTCAGACCTCTATCGAGGCAGCTACAAAAGTAGCCGAGCGAATTCGTCAGCAGACTTATGCCATGATGGAAATAGGATCGAAACCTATTAGCATTAGCCTGGGTTTGGCTAGTTGGCCTGCAGACGGTGTGGTGGCTAACGATATTGTAGCTGCGGCTGACGTCGCTTTGTATCAGGCAAAACGCGGCGGTGGCAATCGGACTCAGTGTTCGGTTATCAAATTTAGTGCTGGGACGAAAGAGGCCGCCATAAGATCCAATGAGACCCATGATAGCAATGCTTTAAGCGCCATCTTTGCAATGGCGGCCACAGTGGATACCCGGGACAGGTTCACTCATAATCACTCTAAAAGAGTGCATGAATTTACAATTGCTATCGGTAACGGCTTGGGGATGAAACCTCTGGAATTAAATCTCCTGGGGACATGCGCACTGCTCCATGATATTGGCAAGATCGGCATTAGCGATGAGATATTAAATAAACAAGAGATTTTATCAGAATATGAATGGGAAACCATTAGATCCCATCCAATGCTGGGGGCGGCCATTGTCAGTCATTCCACCCAACTTAAACCCTGCATTGCAGGAATATTGCATCATCACGAAAAATATGACGGTACAGGCTATCCGGATGCTTTGAAAGGGGGGGAGATACCTCTTGAATCACGCATACTGGCTATTGCGGATGCCTTTGCCGCGATGACCTCAGAACGGGTGTATTCAAAAGAATTGACTTATGAAGCGGCCATAAGTGAGATCAAAGGTGGTGCCGGAGTGCAATTCGATCCGAAATTGGTTAAAATATTTATTGAGGTAATACCCCATACCATCGCCTCTCCAGACCAGTCAAAGATAGGTATTGAATAATAAAGACGGTCTTTTTTTATTGACCGGACTTGGAGGAATGCAATGGATTCGGAAAAGATTCAAGTCTATATAATAAGTCAGCAATCGTTGTTCAGACAGGGTATTCAGCACTCTCTGTCTAATATGCCAGATATTATAGTATCCGGTACTGTTGACATTAGCGATAGTGTCCTGAATGTCGTGGATAATCTACCTCCGGATGTAGTACTTCTCGACATAGATGGATCTGCTGAAGCGGGTCTTACACTAGCTAAAAAGATCAAGCAGCATGCCCCCAGCGTCGCCATTGTAGTTTTGGCCTCTAATCCTAACGATGAACAGCTATTTGAAGTCTTAAAAGGCCAGGCTGCATCCTACCTTAGCAAGGAGAGTACGGCTGATCAGCTGTTAGATACTATCCGTCGCGTTGCCCATGGCGAGCATCCCATTAACGAAAGTTTGACTACTCGCCCTAAATTAGCAGAACAAGTACTGCTGCAGTTCCAGGAGCTTTCCAGAAGGTCGGTAGCTGAGGCAGTAATCTCGCCTCTAACTCCGCGAGAGATGGAAATTTTAAAATATATCGGTATGGGTTATTTAAATAAGCAGATAGCTGCTGAACTAAGTATCAGCGAGCAAACCATAAAGAACCATGTCACCTCTATACTAAGGAAATTGAATGCTAACGCTCGGACAGAAGCCGTGGTTTTGGCAATTAAGCAGGGTCTAATTACGATAAACTAATTACCATTAATAAAAAGCCTGCTCTTATTTTGAGCAGGCTTTTTATTTTACAGTGGAATATAAGTGAACTTACTTAAAATTGGGCATAAAGGCAAACAATAAACTCACAATGATGATTAAAGCAAAGACAATATAAATAAAATAGGCGAATCCACCAGTAATCTTCATCGAATCTAAAACCTTATATAAATTTATTCTTTGAGTATATATTACACCTGAGTAAACGACATTGTTTTTGGGCTCTTTTAAATAATATCATAATACGCGTTCAGAAATTGTAAATTAGATTGTATTATGCTATATCTTGACTAGCCAAGCGCCAGGGGTGCATATGGCTGGGAGACATCCTCCGATTCTTTTATTAAATTCCAGGAGAGCGATTTGCTGGATGTAGCAGTTGTTGGCGCTGGTCCAATTGGCAGCCGGGCGGCTTACCGTCTGGCACAAATGGGCTACAGTGTAACCGTGTTAGAAAAGAGACCCTGCGCCGGTTTGAAAAACTGCTGTACAGGAATCATTAGTCAGGAATGTATTACCAAATTTAATATACCCCCAAATGTAATTTATCGCCAGGTAAGTTCGGCTAAGTTATTTTCCCCCTCCGGCCATTTTATAAAAATAAGCCAACCGCAGGCACAGGCATCAGTAGTTAATCGTTCTGCGTTTGACCTTCATTTAGCCGAAAAGGCTAGAAAACAAGGCGTTCGCTACCTTTTTAATACTAGCGTAGAATACCTGGAAAGCCAAAGAGAAAAAGTGGTATTGTCCTGTAAAAGCGAAGAAGGGACATCAACACTCGAGGCTCGAACAACAATATTGGCTTGCGGATTCAATACTGCGCTAGTCAGCAAGATCGGATTGGGGCAATGCCGCTATTTTACCACTGGTGTGCAAGCTGAAGTTCAAGTCAAAGAGCTGAAGGAGATCGAGATATTTTTCGGTAACCGAATAGCCCCGGGTTTTTTTGCCTGGCTAGTTCCCACCCATGACGATCAGGTACTGGCCGGTATGATGACTAATCACGCCGGAGGAGCTTTCCTGAAAAAGTGGATCTCGGAGCTAGTGGATCAGAAAAGAATAGAGCCTGGTATTCATAATATCTGTTATGCGGGAATTCCGATATATCCTCTAAAACGGACCTATGGGGACCGTCTATTGGTGATAGGGGATGCGGCAGGCCAGGTTAAACCTACAACTGGCGGAGGGATATATTTCGGATTACTATGCGCCGATATCGCGGCGGATACTTTACATAAATGTTTTACTGCTGATAAATTTACAGCTAATAATCTTTCGCCTTATCAGCATGAATGGCATAAAATCTTAAGAAAGGAATTAAGAACAGAGTATTTAGCCAGACGGATGTACCAAAATTTAAGCGATGCTAGATTAGACAAAATATTTGCAATGGCTAAATCAGGTAAATGGGCGGATAGAATCATAGCTAAAAACAGAATAGCTTTTGATTGGCACGGAAAAGTTTTGTTCCGCCTGATCTGGACAGGCCTATTTTCGATAATATTAGATAAAATACGTTTGGTTTTTAGGAATAATAAATAGGCAAACATTCAAGTGTTAGGCAAATGCTCTGTTTGTAAGGCTTAGATAAGAACTATATTTGAAAGGAATTTACTTTGGAATTAAACGTTGTAGATACCCATTCTCATCTGGATATGCCGGAATTTGCTATAGACCGAGAAGGTGTAATTAAAAGAGCCGGACAAGCCGGAGTTAAAACGATTGTAACTATCGGTATCGATCTTAAATCCAGCCAGGAAGCGATCCAATTAGCTCGGAGTTATCCCGGTGTTTATGCCGCAGTGGGTATACATCCACATAATGCCGAGGGTGTAACTGAAATGGATATTACTCAACTGCAAACCATGACAAAAAAATCCAGGGTAGTAGCTCTGGGTGAGATGGGATTAGATTATTTTCGCAATATATCCCCCAAAGAAGCACAATTAAAAGTTTTTAACTGGCAACTTGAGCTGGCTAATATGACCTCACTGCCAATCATAATACATTGCAGAGAGGCTCTCTCTGATATGCTGGAAATACTGGTGAAATGGTCAGCCAAGTCGGCTCTTAAGGGACCAAAGGGGATTATCCACTGCTTCAGCGGAGATTTGGCGACTGTAAAAACTTATGTAAATATGGGCTTTTACTTAGCTCTCGGTGGATATATCAGTTATCCATCTTCAGCCTCATTCAGAGAAGTTATTCGTGAAATTCCACTGAAGAATCTGGTATTGGAGACAGATTGTCCTTTTCTGCCTCCCCAGCGATACAGGGGTCAGCGCAATGAACCGGCTTATACCTTATCAACACTTCAGTTACTAGCGAATATAAAAGGACTGTCAATCGAAGAAGTAGCGCAAACGACTACTACCAATGCACTGGAGGTTTTTAAAATTTCTTCTTGAGGATAGTGTTAGGTTATTCAGCATTCTTCAGGATTTGGCTGAGTGTTGGTTATAAAAATATATTTCAATTAAATCAGGTTTGATAAACCCTTGCATCCATAGTAGAATTAACTCTGAAAAGAGAAATTACAATTTAATAAAAAAGGATTGATTCAATATGGAAAGTGGGACGTGGAAAGTTAAGACTGGTTTGGCTCAGATGTTGAAGGGCGGCGTCATTATGGATGTGGTCAATGCTGACCAGGCCAAAATCGCTGAAGAAGCCGGGGCATGTGCGGTCATGGCGCTCGAAAGAGTTCCCGCCGATATCCGGGCAGATGGCGGAGTAGCCCGCATGGCTGACCTTGAAATAGTAAAAAAAATCATGCAGTCGGTTTCTATTCCTGTAATGGCCAAGTGCCGCATAGGGCATTTTGTGGAAGCTCGTGTATTGGAAGCTCTCGGTGTAGATTTTATTGATGAATCTGAGGTATTGACACCGGCTGATGAAAGCTATCATGTTTGGAAGCAAGACTTCACAGTCCCTTTTGTTTGCGGCTGTCGCGACCTGGGAGAAGCATTACGCCGTATTGGTGAAGGCGCCGCCATGATCCGCACCAAGGGCGAAGCCGGAACAGGCAATATTGTTGAAGCTGTCAGACACATGCGCACAGTGCAAGACGCCATACGCAAACTAATTAATATGCCTCAGGAAGAGCTGATGTCATATGCCAAAGAAATCGGGGCGCCCTTTAACCTAGTCCAAGAAGTATATAAAACGGGTAAACTTCCTGTGGTCAATTTTGCTGCGGGGGGCATAGCTACTCCATCTGACGCTTCTTTGATGATGCACCTTGGAGCTGAAGGTGTTTTCGTGGGCTCTGGTATATTTAAGTCCGATAAACCATCTGTATTGGCTAAAGCTATCGTTAAAGCGACTACTCATTATAAAGAATATAAAATTATTGCTAAAGTCTCTCAAGGACTGGGTAAGGCAATGCCCGGTAAAGATATCAAACAAATCCCAGAAAATGAGCTTTTGGCCAAGAGGGGCTGGTAAGCAAGGGGGGATATTTTGCAGAAGGTAATAACCGATGACCTGAACTCCTTACTGGATATTCTACCTGAACACATACGTCGACCCTTAAGCGAGCAGCCAGATATCAGCGAACTGGTTGAAGTTATACTTGATCTGGGCAGAAAGCCTGAAGCCCGCTTTTTTAATCGTGAAATCACCATCATTCCTCAGGACATCTCCGAACTTGATCTGGAATATACTATTCATCGGGTAAGTGTTTTTGGTGCGGATAATCGTGCCGGCATCGAACGTACTCTTCACAGAATTTCTGCAATTCGCAATCGTAAAGGCACTGTGGTAGGTTTGACCTGTCGTGTGGGACGGGCTATCTATGGGACCATTAGCATCATTCAAGATCTGGTGGAATCCGGGAAGAGCGTTTTATTGATGGGTCGACCAGGTGTCGGGAAAACTACCATGCTGCGTGAAATTGCCCGTGTATTGGCGGATGATATTAGAAAAAGGGTAGTAATCGTAGACACCTCTAATGAAATCGCAGGAGACGGGGATATCCCTCATCCTGGCATAGGACGCGCGCGCCGTATGCAAGTGCCTACACCTTCTTTGCAACACGATGTAATGATTGAAGCAGTGGAAAACCATATGCCGCAGGTCATTGTGATAGATGAAATCGGTACAGAACTGGAAGCCCGGGCAGCTCGTACTATTGCTGAACGCGGGGTACAATTGATCGGTACCGCTCATGGTAATACTCTGGAGAATTTGGTAGTAAATCCCACTCTCTCCGATCTTATTGGTGGTATTCAAACTGTTACCCTAAGCGACGAAGAAGCGAAAAGGCGCGGCACTCAGAAGTCAATACTAGAACGCATGTCGCCACCAACTTTTAATATTTTGGTTGAAATACAGGAGAGGGACAAAGTAGCTGTCCACACCGACGTAACTGAAGCGGTAGATTCATTATTACGGGGGCAACCTCTGGATAGTGAAATTCGCTGGCAAGACGAAAAAGGTGAACTACAAATCGCCAAAGAAAAACCGGCTGGATTGGAGACAACTACAGCGCCTAAAGCTAAAAAGATTAAAGAAGATAAAAAACCCCGTCTATACCTTTTCGGTGTAAATAAGAGCAGATTGGAACAAATTGCCAAAGAGATGCATTTGGTGCTGGATATAGTAAGCAACGCCAACATGTCCAATATTTTTATTACATCCAAGGCCTATTATCGAAACCGTCCACAGAAGATCCAGGATGCTGAGGCGGCCAACATCCCTATCCATGTATTAAAGAGCAATGCTCCTAACCAGATACGACAACTGCTTGATTCGATCTATACTACTGATGGTCAAAAAGACCCGGTATCCGAGGCTATGCAAGAGGTTCAAACCGCTATAAATCAAGTGATGAAAGGAGATCCGGTGGTGGAACTCAGACCGCAAGGAGCCTATATACGCCGTTTACAGCACCTGGTGGCAGAACAAAACAATTATTTTTCAGATAGTACCGGCAAAGAAACGGATCGGCATGTCAGAATTTATCGTCGTGGAATGAAGGGTTAGGATGAAACTATTTGTCACGTTTGAGGGTGGCGAAGGTTGCGGGAAAACCTTGCAGTCCAAAAATCTTTACCTTAAGATGGTAAAACTGGCGATGCCGGCGATATTAATTCATGAACCTGGAGGTACTCCTCTGGGAGAAAAAATACGTCATTTATTGAAAAAGTCATGCGATATCCCGATATCCTCACTGAGTGAACTTTTGCTCTTCAATGCATCGCGCAGTCAAATTGTTGCGGATGTAATTTTACCCGCATTAGAAGAAGAGAAAATAGTTATTTGCGATAGGTTTTCTGATTCCACTGTAGCTTATCAAAGTTTCGCCCGAGGCTTAGATATTAGCACTGTTGAGCACGTGAACGGTATAGCCTGCCAGGGAGTGATACCAGATGTCACTTTTCTGCTGGATGTACCCCCAGAGATTGGTTTAGCGCGTAAGAGGGCCGGTGCTAATGACCGATTCGAACAAGAAGATTTGGATTTTCATCACAGGGTTAGGGAAGGATTTCTCAAAATGGCAAAACAACGCCCACGCCGCTGGGTTATTATAGATGCCACATTACCTGTAAAAGAAATTAGGGAAATAATCTGGAAGCGGGTGAGCCGAGAAATAGAAAAGGCCTGAACTTAACAAGTTCAGGCCTTTTATTAATAAAGTAAAATATTACTTGGGTTGATCTTTCTTTTCTTCGGTCGATTGAGCCGGAGCGGGCTTGGCATATTTCTCTGCTAAATTTCCAACAACAGGAAGTTTAAGCATTTCTCCCTTATAAGCTTTATACATCAATATTATCCAGAGAATAAAAACGATTACACCCAAAATCCCCATAATTATGCCGCCAAGTATGGGTATCCAGCCAATTATTATCCAAAGTATGGTATAGGCACCAGAGAGAAAAATTGATTGCCAGGCATGGAAACGGACAGTTTTATTTTCCTTTTCAATTAGCAGAAATATTATTCCTGTGATCCAGCCAAATAAGTAGCATAACAAACTTGCCACATTTTCCTGCAGACCGCTGCTTGTCTTTTTTACAGGTTGTTCACTCATTTTTTCTCCTTATACTTATAAGATAAAGTTAGTTGAGTTTATCTTTTAGCGAGGCGATTGTCAAGATGCAAAGTTTAATTGGCAGGTATTATCCAGGAAACCATTAAAAAGGAATAACAAAATAATAAAGTGGATAAAGAAGGGGCTTTGGCTGCCGATCCAGGGCTCGAACCTGGGCATACGGATTCAAAGTCCGCTGTGCTACCACTACACAAATCGGCAATCAGCAATACTGCCGAAGGTCGGGGTCGAACCGACATGAGAGTTGCCTCCCAATGGTTTTTGAGACCATCGCGTCTGCCTATTCCGCCACTCCGGCCCGAAAACTCGATTTGGAGCGGAAGACGAGGCTCGAACTCGCGACCTCCTCCTTGGCAAGGAGGCATTCTACCACTGAACTACTTCCGCGTGAAAAGTGCCGAGGGCCAGAATCGGACTGGCGACACGCGGATTTTCAGTCCGCTGCTCTACCTACTGAGCTACCTCGGCATTACGCATAGAATTATACCAATTATGCAGGCTGAACGCAACCTGAGCCGTATCAAGCGACCTGAGATTGTAATATTTATGTATTGATCAAGCCTCTATGGTCGGTTTTATGAAGATAGCGGGGAATAACAACTGTTGTGAAGGTTTATTATCAAGAAGAATAGACTGTCCAAGTTTTACTTATTGATTAATTCCACCTCAGTTGCCCCATAACCACCGCTCCAGCGATCTGCCTGGTGATAAGATTTAACCAGCGCATGTGTGGAAAGATAGCGGCCGACTTCTTGTTTTAATACGCCGGTACCTTTGCCGTGGACGATTAGAGCATAATGCAACCCTGCGGAGTATATATCATGCAGGAAATCATCTATTTTGGGCAGAGCCTCATCCACTGTCATCCGATGTAAATCCAGTTCCGGTCCCATCCAGCCCCCTTTCCGGCATTACCGAGATTAATGCTTCTTCCAAGCCAGGCACAATATCAAAATTGCCTATAACCGCCGGGTCTATCCACTTAGATTCGGTGTGTTCCCAATCTATTTTAATGGCATCCAGACGAGAAACCTTAAAGAGATAAGGGTGCACAATCCAGCGTGTTTTGATAGATATATCCACGATTTCAAGTGGCTGTCCCTTAACCACCATGCGAGCCTCTTTTTTAGTGAGACCGGTTTCCTCTCGAATTTCAAGCCAAGCCTGCTCGTCGGCAGGCCGGTCCATATAGCCACTGACAGTGCCCCACATATTTTTGTAGGAGCTTACCTTGTTTGAGCGTTTTAGTAACAGGATGCGATTATTAGCGCTCAAAAAACAGGTAACGACTTGTTTGATCTTAATATTCTCAGTATTGGCCCGGGGGCGTCCGTAATCCGTTAAATATTCCTTAAGCCAATTCAAACCTGCAGTCGCGGCCATTTGCTGGTTTTGCTGCCGGCTACCGGTAAAGATATGTTTACGATTGAAAGAGCCCTCTTTAGAAGCTAAGCCAAGATAAAATAACCCAAGCGGCTTATTTGGGGTAGCTCCGGCGGGTCCGGCAATTCCTGTATCAGAAATACAGACATCGCAACCCAGGACACGACGTCCGTTATTGGCCATCTGTTCAGCAACCTGGGGGCTCACGGCACCATATTGTTCAAGGGTTTCAGATTTTATCCCCACCAAGCTAATTTTGACGCTATTGTTATAAGAAACGATAGATCCTTTATAATATTCCGAGCTGCCTGTAACTGAGGTTATCAGGTGGGCAATCAGACCGCCGGTGGCAGACTCTACAGTCCCCAAGGTTAGATGATGTTTATTAAGCAGGATACCGATTTCCTTCGCAGTGTTTTCCATTATATGAAATCTTCCATCAGTTTGAAGATAACCTTAGGGTCTAATTTTTTATCTGTCTGATTCAATTTAAATTTAATCTGTTCTACCAATTCATGTCGCTGGGAATCTTCCAGATCAATCAGGTTCTTATAAAGGCCAACTCGGCGACCCACCATAAAATTGGCTTTTTCAGATATATTCAGAGACTCAAACCTATCTATTATGGCAATGAATTTATTCCTATCTTGGGGAAGCTTGCCGTCCAGCTCAGGCAGTAGATTAGAAACATGGTCACTAACTAAATTTGAATTGACATTCAATTTCTCGATAAAAAGGCGTTCTTCCCTAATAATCTCCTCATCAGTGGCACGAATAAAACTGCCTTTCTCAATATCCAGCCTAAGCGGCACCTGATTATTGACAGTTAGTGTACGCATGCGGATAAATTCAGGATTGATTTCATTTAAGGCAGAAGCCGTATATTTAGCATGCTGGATGGAAAGGTCCTTACCCCCCAAACCAAGGATAACATATTCACTAAGAGAGATACCGGATTCGACTACTTTACGCCCAGCTTTTATATGCATTTCGGCGGTTTCGCCTTTATTCATAAACTCTAGAATGGGATCGTAACCTGATTCCAGGCCTATATTTAAACGCGAAAGACCAGCCTGTCTGAGCTGCAATAACTCAACCGGTTTCTTCTTGATAACGGTCTGAGAACGAGCATAACTGGTGATTCTTTTAGCTCTAGGGAAAGAGGTTTTTAGGTTTACCAGCACCTGCCCCAGATCTTCAGTTTTCAAGATAAGACCATTCGAGTCCTGTAGAAAAATATTCTCTCCTCCGCCCAGCAGCCACAAAGCCACGTTACGGAAAGATTCGTTAGGCGGATCTTTGAGTACCATACCGATTACTTTCTGCATACCGCCGGATTGTCCGGCTTTAATAGTGATCTCCATTATCCGGTCGCGCAGAATTTTGGCGACAGCGATGTCTCGTTTTATATCTTGCAGAGAACGGATTTCAAATTTATGGCCTTTATAAGCATTGCAGAATTTGCATTTGTTCCAATCACAATTGCGGGTAACGCGGATAAGCAGCGAGTTTGACTCGTTTGGCGGTCTAATCGGCCCAATTTCAAAAGAATATGCCATTTACTTTTTATCTATTCCTTAAAGTTCGAATAGGCCATTCATAGAATATCTGAGCGTTCAGTCTAATTATGCTGAATATATACTATTTATAGAAAGCGTACTTAACCATTGGATTGATTATAAAATAGCAGACAGATAAAATAAAGGATGAAATATGGAAAGATAAACTCATTTCCAAATTCCACATTGAAATTTGGAGATTAAATTCCAAATTCCGATAGTTCAGTTCCAAATAGGTGAAAAATGTCCACCAAAATAACCAGGTTATCTATTAAAGTTCAACCCAATGCGGGACACAATCAGGTGGTTGATTTTAATAATAATGTCTGGAAAGTAAAAATTGCTGCTCCTCCTGATAAAGGCAAGGCAAACAAGGAAATGATCGAATTTTTAAGTGACGTACTGAGATTGCGTAAAGACGATATAACTATTTTGAAAGGTGAAACCTCACATAATAAATTAGTAGTGATTATCGGCCTAAATCCGGAAGAAGTGAACAGCCTACTTAAAGCAATTTGCAACAAAGACCGATGATTCTCGCTAAATCTTCCTCGCTGTTTTCACCCTAAAAGTTGAACTTTTATCATCTATCACGAATGTAATTGTGCCATCTAAGTCAGTGCGGTAGATTGTTTTAATGCCTGCCTCATGTATCCTTGCCAGAACAGATTGATCAGGATGACCAAATTGGTTATTTGCACCAACAGATATAACCGCTATCGCAGGATTGGTTACCATTAAAAATGAAGCTGATGAAGATGTGGCTGAACCATGATGAGCTATCTTTAATATATCCGTATTTTTAACTAAGCGTTCGCGTAAAAGCAATGATTCAGTTTTACTACCAATATCGGAAGTTAGAAAAATACTATGGTCGCCATAAGTTAAGAGCATAACGAGAGAACAATCATCGATTTCAACAGAGGATTCTGTGTAAATATTATCAGAAGGATTAAGAATATTCAGTAGTGCCCCGTTGCTTAACATAAACTGTTGCCCACTTTTCGCGATAAGGTATTCTATTTTATTTTCCACCGCTCTTTGCAGGAATTCTTGATAAGAGGGCAAATCAGAAGATAAAGGAGACGCCAAAATTTTTCCGATTTGGTACCTTTTCATAACCTCCAGCAAACCAGTAAGATGATCGAGGTGGGGATGGGAAAGAATAAGCAGATCTATCTTACGTTCCCAGAAGGGCAACAACTTACCCAGTTCTTGACAAACGGTCTGTCCACTGGGTCCGCCATCAATTAAAATATTCTGTCCATTAGCTTGAATTAATATGGCATCCCCTTCGCCTACATCCAAGAAACTTACCTGAAGGTTATTTTCAGGCAAACTAGTGCAGGCTAATGACGTCAAAATCGTAATAATCAGCAAAGGCGGAATAATATATTTAGACCTCGAACCAATAATTTCTCCAACTGAATTGCTCCAATTGGAAAGGTTAAACTTGATTGTGCCAAACAACGCATGGAGTTTATTAAGGGCTGTTTTAAGGTTGATGAATAGTAAAAACAAAACATAATAAAGCCAGATAAATCTATAATCAAATGGATTATTCTTAATGAAAGCCGAGGGAAGGGCGGCAAAGGAAACGGCTATTACGATCATATACGAAAGGAACAGCCAGGCAACCCAGCCTATCGCCTGGGCAATTGCCAGGTTGAAAAGACCCACGAAAGCGGTCAGCGATCCGAATATAATAATCGGAGTTAACGCTGGAGAAATGAGGAAAGTAGTTACAGGGCCGACAAGTGATATAATCCCGAATGTATAGGAACTGATGGGCCAAACAGCAATGACAGCGCCCAGTGAAACGCTAAAACTGTCCGTGATGGCAGTTAAGGGCTTAGCCCAGGAACTTTCTTCTCCCAAACCAGCATAAACGGCCTTTCGTCCAATCTCGGTAAAGTAGGGAGTGATAAATATCAGACCGACCATAGCCATAAAACTCAATTGAAATGAAAGATTGAACAAGACTTGAGGTGAAAAAGCTACCATGATGGCGGCACTGAAAGCCAGAGTAGGAAAAGCATTTTTTTGCCGGCCCAGTATTTCAGCAATAAGAAAAATACTGGCCATAATAGCGCTACGAATAACTGGGGCTTGTAAACCGGTCAAAACGGCGTAAAACCAGATAATGCACAGAGTAAGCCAGACATAGATAAAATATCGGCGCCCGCAAAACAAGAGCGTTAATGATAGCAACAATCCAGCAACAATAGTTAAATTAAGACCTGAAATTGCCAATAAATGAGTGGTTCCTGATTCAGAGAGTTCTGCTCTGAGCTCCTGAGAAATATTACTGCGAATACCTAATACAATACCCTGGCAGAGGGAAGCCTGAGGCTCGGGCAAAGATGCTGCCAGGGATTGTGATAGATTTTCGCGCAGGTCGAAAAGCCATGTCATCCCTGTTGACCCTGCGCCCCTATCGATTATTTTATAGTCCATTACCTGGACGATAGAATAGATACCCTCTCCTGCCAGATAAGCCGCATAATTGAAGTTCCCGAAAGTAGGAGGCTCCTCTAAAACAATTTGTCCAATAATAACATCCCCGTATTTAAGGTTTGAATTGGAGTAAGTAGTGTAAAGGACTTTACCATAAACAGAATGATGGTTAATTTCCTGGATGGATATAACCAATTGATTTTTATTGTCTTGCTTTTCCGGTGCTTCAGCGATAATTCCATTAAAATCAAGGGGGCCAAGGTGGTTATAAATCTTGATTGAGTTATATGTATGACTCAAGGTGGGAGACAACCAAGCTCCAGAGAATAAGAATAAAAGAACAAGTGCCAATAAAATAAGGTGTTTTCGGTGGTTCTTGAGACCGAAAATCAGTGGCACAGGTAAAACAGCACTCAAAATAAGAGCAGCAGGAATACAAAACTGACTGCCCAGCCAGATTCCAGCAATCCAGGCGCAACTGATGCCTATAAGCAGCATGTTTTTTGTCCTGTTTATTCGGAAATAGTAATAAAGCCCTTGATCTTATCAAAAATAGATTGGCTTAAACCCGGAACATTCATTATTTCCTCAATATTCCTGAAAGGCCCATTTTGAGTGCGAAAGTCGACGATATCTTGAGCTCGCACATCTCCTATACCGGGTAAAGCTTTGAGCAGCCATATATCCGCCCGGTTAATATCTATTTTTTGAGAAATGGGCAAGTCGCCTGTTGGAGAAACAATGATTTTAATAGTGGATGAGTCGGCGTTTTGCTTAAATCCGCCGGCAGAATCTATAAGATCGCTGAGAGTATCATCAGCTAGTAGGGGAAAGGAACCGGGATTTGCTACCGAGCCTTCAATAATGACCTTGTTAGAAACAATTGTGTGGTTTTCTGGTGATAAAAGGATGATTTCCTGCCCTTTATCCCGGCCCAGCCAGATCACCAAAGAACCCACAAGGATAATCAATATGAGGACGCCGGTAGCCAGTAACCAGAGGCGGTTCAGCTTATCTGGGGTCATTTATAAACCTCCAGTTTTACGCTTCTAAGTAAAAACAAGAAACCCAGCTGCCGAAATTGGGCAATAAAGAATATCTATTTACCTTTCAAAGCGAGTTTAAGCTGATCTTCGGTATCAGTAGGGGTCAAGGCGATAATTTGGTCACCGGTCTGAATATATAGATCGGGAGTCGCAGTTACGGGTTTTTGGTCACGGTGTATGATGAGTGTAAGTATACTGCCAGCGGGTAATTCCAGGTCTTTGATCTTTTTCCCTACGCTCCTGGCATCGGCAGGAATCTTGATCTCCACCATTTCCATGCCTCTCTCGTGCAGAGTCATAAGGTGGGTTAACATGTGGGTAGGCATTTCTTGCTGGATGCTTTCCATGATCACATCGGTGCTGTTAATAGTGACATCTATACCAAGCAGTCGGAAGATAGCTTCGTTATTAGGATTATTAATACGAGCAATAGTGCGGGGAACATTAAATTTATGCTTGGCAACCTGACAAGCTACCAAATTATCCTCATCGTCGCCAGTGACTGAAATCAACATATCAGCTCTGGCAGCACCGGCATCAGCTAGAGTAGATACTTCACAGCCGTCACCCAGCATACAGACGGCACCTAAATCATTGGAAATGAATTCGATCCGACTGCGTTCTTTTTCAATGATCAAAATCTCATTTGATTCTGTTAGCAAAGCTTTTCCCAGGTGGTAGCCTACTTTACCGCCTCCAATAACGATGATATACATTATTGACCTCGATCCAGTAGATTACTTTTTAAAAGCTGGGCGAAAATAATAGTAGGGCTAAATGCTTCCAGACCAAGGTTATTATATAATTCGCGGCGTAATGGATCATAAACGCGCAGCAAGACCTTAGGTACTTTAAAAATATATTTGGCAATCTGAGCAGCCATAATGTTACGATTGTCACCCTGGGTTACAGCAACGAAAGCTTCTGCAGACTCAATCCCAGCTTTCTTGAGAGTTTCATCGTTAGTACCGTCGCCGACAAGAGCAGTGCCTTTAAAATCTGCAGGAAGACGGCGAAAACTAAACTCGCTAACATCCAAAACAGTAACCTGATGACCTTCAGCATCCAGCGTTGTAGCTAGTTGCGCACCGGTACGACCGCAACCCATAATAAAAATCTTCATATCTTGTTCCTGTCGCCTGTTTCCCTAATATATTGAGAACATAACATTACCCGACAAGATGCGTTTCGGAGAACATAAGGAACAATGGACCCTAAGTTAAATTGTCCGAAGCGGGATTGAGGTTTGATACCCATTAAAATCAAATCAATTTTGCGGTCAACTGCTTGATCGATTATGGTGGGAGCGACTTCCCGTGCTTGCAATAAATCAGTTTCTATTACATAATCCTCATCTTCGGCAATCTTTTCCATACGGATAAGGATTTCCTCAGCTCTACGTGTTTCTGATTCTATTTCTGCCTCTAACGGTAAGGAACGTTTGATAGTGATAACATATAAAACATAAAGCTTGCTTTTATCGCGACTAGCTATCCAGCAAGCAGTTCTTATAGTTTCCTCATCTGTATCTGTCCCGGTCACGGGCACAAGAATACGGTGGATAATGTTCCTTTTTTTCTCTTCGCTCATAAGTATTGTAGTATTATATGATTATCTGGTTAATTTAATCAATAGTCTATTACGCATGATGGGCTTTACGTTTACTTTTTAAAATAATGCCTTTAGTAGGCTGAAAATCCACCAGATTATGGGTTTCCAACGACTCAAAACAATAATCTCTTATAACTAAAATAGATTTTGTTGGTTGGGTTTAGTGGATACGAACAGTTGCCATGTTTAGCGATAATGGCATATTATATTAACATATTAAAACTACTGTGAGGGGATAATTATGTCTATCGAGTTAGTACATGTTGGGTTTGATAATTTTCTGGCGGTTAAGCGAATTGTTGCTATTGCCTCACCGGCTTCTACTAATATTAAGCGAGCGATAAAAGAGGCCATTGCTAAAGGTGTATTAATAGACATGACTCACGGCCGTAAGACAAGGGCAGCCATTTTTACAGATAACGGACATATCTTTTTAACCTCTCGTGCTCCAGAAATCATTGCCGGTCGTTTGCAGGTCAGCCATGTGGGTTCAATTTTAAAATCAGAGCAGGAAGATGATACCAACGAATAAGATACAAGAGGACACTTCTGAATATACGAGTGCTCCTCTGGTTATTATAATGTCCGGCCCTTCCGGCGTGGGTAAAGATGCTATCCTCAGCCGTATGAAGGAACGACGATACCCGTTTTTCTTTGTAACTACCATGACCACACGTCAACGTAGGGAAACTGAAATAGACCAGGTTGACTATCATTTTGTCTCGGTTCAGGATTTTCAAGCGTTGCTTAATAGCAAGGGACTCTTGGAATCTGCTAATGTATATGGAAATTGGTACGGTGTTCCCAAAAAACCAATTGAAGAAGCTATTGCCAAAGGTCAGGATACAATCATAAAAGTGGATGTACAGGGCGCGGCAAATATAAAAAGAATTTTACCTGAGGCTGTTTATATTTTTATCAATGCGCCTTCTTTGGGTGAATTGTGTAATAGATTAATAAGCCGCTGTACGGAAAATGCCGCTGATCTATCATTGCGGATAAAAACCGCTCAATCCGAATTGGCCAAAATGGCTGATTTTGACTACGTGGTGATGAATCCCCCCGGTGATATTGAAAGCGCTGTAAAAGATATTTTAGCAATAGTAAAAGCCGAAAAATGCCGGGTTAAGCAGCGCCAAATCAATTTATAATATTTTATAGCTATCTTAAACAATACGCCACACGTTTGCCTTCTTTTATAAACTCCTCAAATCCTGTAGAATGATTTTTACCATGATTGAGAATCTGACACCTATCCGCCAGCAATATCTAAAAGTTAAACTACAATATCCTCAGGTTATAGTTTTTTTTCGCTTGGGTGATTTTTACGAGACCTTCGATGAGGATG
Organism: Dehalococcoidia bacterium; assembly: GCA_025361145.1. Taxonomy (GTDB): domain Bacteria; phylum Chloroflexota; class Dehalococcoidia; order Dehalococcoidales; family UBA3254; genus UBA3254. The sequence goes on from JANYAV010000014.1 coordinate 59,524, forward strand.
CCCGTATAGCATCGAAAGAACTCGAAATCGTCCTAACCGCGCGTAGTATGGGGAAAGGTAATTCTATCCCCATGGCTGGGATTCCATATCATGCGGTAGATAATTATCTGGCCCGTTTGATAAATCGCGGTTATAAAGTAGCCATTTGCGAACAAATGACCAAAGCTGGAGAGACAAAGGGGATTGTCCAAAGAGAAGTTGTGAGGTTGGTTACACCTGGCACTGTAATCGAGCCTGGATTATTAATAAGCAAAGTAAATAATTATTTGCTGAGCGTATTTATAGACCGTGCTCAAGCCGGTTTAGCTTACGCAGATATCACAACCGGAGAATTTGAGGTAGCGCAGACATCATTGAACAGGGTAATAAATGAGATAGAAAGACTTAAGCCATCAGAAATACTTGTTCCCAAAACTTTAGATATTACTTCTTTCAAAATTACCAGCCCCATGACTCGTTTGGAAGATTATGACTATGACCTAGAATCGGCCTCAAAGATTTTGTTAGATCAGTTTAAAGTGGCGTCTTTAGATGGATTTGGTTGCGCCAATCTGCCTTTGGCTCTAAGGGCGGCAGGAAGTATCCTGCATTACTTGAAAGAAACTCAAAAGAATTCACTTAATCACTTAAACGGGTTAACAACTTACTCAACTGAAAGTTTTATGGCTTTGGATCTACAAACGCAGAATAATCTGGAGTTATTACACAGCAGCCGTACTTTAAAGGCAGAAGGATCGCTTCTCTCTGTTTTAGATTTTACACGAACTGCAATGGGCGGTAGGTTACTTAGAAAATGGCTTGGGCAACCACTATTAGATATACAGCAGCTTAACCAGCGTTTGGATGCGGTTCAGTGGGCTTATAACGAAAGCCTAAAAAGGTTAAAATTTATTGCTCTCTTAAGCGATGTGGCTGATATGGAGCGCTTGATTAATCGCATCAAGACTGGCATTGCTTCTCCGCGAGAGATCATTGCGCTAAGAAAGGGCCTTGAGGTTATTCCTGAGATAAAGTCAATTATCGAAGCAAGTCCTTTGAATTGGTTGGAAAAGGACTTGCATCCTCAACCTGAAATAGTTGAGTTGATCGGTAAGGCGATAAACGATCACCCACCCGCTGTTTTGGATGAAGGTGGAGTAATTAAAGTAGGGTTCTCTCCTGAGCTTGATGAGTTGCGTAATCGTTCTAACAGTTCCAAACAATATTTAGCTGGATTAGAAAAGCGGGAAAGAGAAAAAACCGGGATAAAATCACTTAAAGTGGGATATAACCGAATTTTTGGATATTACATTGAAGTTTCCAATGCTAACCTGGGGCAAGTGCCCCAACATTTTATTAGAAAACAGACATTAGTGGGAGGAGAGAGATTTTATACTCCAGAATTAAAAGAATATGAGGCGCTTATCTTGCATGCACAGGAGCGCATAATCGAAATGGAGTCAGATCTTTTCAAGGTTATTTGCGGTCAAATAGCTGCAACTGGTGAAGCAATTGCCACCCTGGCGCAAGCTATTGCTACCATAGATGTGATAAATGCCCTCGCTGAGGCCGCTATCCGTTATAACTACGTAAGACCAAATTTAAATTCAGGAAAGGCTTTAACAATAAAGGATGGAAGACATCCGGTAGTGGAACGTAGTTTGCCCGAGAACGTTTTTATCTGCAATGACACTTATCTATCTAACGAGGATGCCCGGTTAATCATTTTAACGGGACCAAATATGTCAGGTAAGTCAACTTATTTGCGGCAAGTAGCTTTGATCGTATTGATGGCGCAGATCGGCAGTTTTGTGCCGGCATCTTCAGCAGATATAGGGATAGTAGATAGAATATTTACGCGTATAGGTGCAGGAGAAGATCTGGCGGCAGGAAAGTCTACCTTCATGGTTGAAATGTCTGAAACTGCAAATATTCTGAACAACGCCACGGCGGAATCCTTGATAATATTGGATGAAATAGGCCGAGGGACCAGCACTTATGACGGCTTGTCTATCGCGCGGGCTGTGGCCGAATATATTCATAATTCCCCCAGATTGGGCGCGAAGACCCTTTTTGCTACTCATTATCATGAGTTAGTAGAGTTAGCAGGATTTTTACCTTTTGCCAAAAATTTCAATGTATCGGTTATTGAAGACAAAGGTGAAGTAGTATTTTTGCGTAAAGTTGTCCCAGGGGGAGTTGATAAAAGCTATGGCATCCATGTTGCCAAATTAGCCGGATTGCCCAGAACAGTGATTAATAGAGCACAAGAAGTTTTGACCACCCTTGAAAATAATGAGAGCAATATATCTGTCTCAAAACCTAAAAGGGATATTATTAATAACCAAATTAGCCAGATAACATTTTTGGGGACTAAATCGGTGGTTTTAGAAGAACTCGAAGATATTGATTTAGACGGTCTAACGCCTCTGGATGCACTGAATAAGCTTTATGTGCTGCAGAAGAAGGCCAAAGAAGCTTAATATAAACATAATAACCTTTTTGATTAAATACAGTGTTAACCCTTTTCTGTCCCGGGTAAAAGGTTAGTGAGAGTAAGCTCCGGAGATAAAATATAACGCAGCGATCAGGGCTATTATCATTATTGCTAGCGTAATAATAAAGCGTGTGTTATATTTCCCGTTGGGAAACCGCCAGACAATAACCGGCCGATTAGCTAATCGATTTCTAACAATAGCGGCTGCTTCTTCCGAGGTTAGTTTTCTGCTAATGGGTTGCGGATTAATATTGTTAGCAGGCGTTTCAGAGCCTTTTCTTTTAGATTCTTTTTCTTTAGACACTTATTCGGTCACCCTTTTATTTATTTCCATTATTATAGCATTGAGAGTTGCTTTGCGCATATTTATTCAGTGATCATAGAAGTTCTAAATTTGACAAAGTTGTTTAATAGCGATTAGAATTTTAATGTAATATGACTCAGGAAGAACAAATATTAATGTCGGTGTATAATCCGGGAAATAGAGAAATAAGGCGTATAAGGTTTACCTCAATATTTGAGGCAGGTCTAGTATGTCTCTTTACCCCCGCGAAAGGTGTTTAGTTACCAGAACAACATTGTTTAGAGCACATCAAGCCTGGAATCGATTTATTCCAGGCTTTTATTGTTTAAAAGATACGAAATTAAAAATAAGGAGTAATGCCATAAAAGCGGTTGGTTCAAATTGATAGAGCGAGCGTAATATGGTATATTTTGAGAGTATAAATGAGCACAACAATAGAAATAATCCCTGAGGGTGGTGTGACTTCTCCTCGAGGTTTTACGGCGGGAGCCACCTATGCAGGTATAAAAAAATATTCTAAAGACGCACTGGATTTAAGTGTGCTTTATTCTGAGACTATTTGCACAGCGGCCGCCGTGTTTACCACCAATAAGATCAAAGCTGCTCCGGTCATTATCGATCAAAATAATCTGGCAAAAACTGGAAAAGCGCAGGCAGTCGTTATTAATAGCGGCTGCGCTAATGCCTGTACCGGAGAACAGGGAATGGCAGCAGCTTTAACCACGGCGGATCTTACTGCTTCTTTCCTGGGGCTACCTTCTGACATGATAATGCTGGCAAGTACCGGTGTTATTGGCGTTCAACTAGCTGTAGATAAAATTAAAACCGGTTTATCCAATATCATTTTAAGTGTGGAAGGTGGAAACTCTCTGACCATGGCTATTATGACCACGGATACAAGACCGAAAAAGATAGCTGTGAAAATTGAGGATGGCGGGATTAGTTACACTATTGGCGGGACCTGCAAAGGGGCAGGGATGATTCATCCTGATATGGCAACGATGCTGGGTTTTATAACTACAGACGCAGCGGTAGACGGGGTATTTCTTAAGGAAGCGTTAAACAAAGCTGTGGCTGATTCTTTCAACCTAATTTCCGTAGACGGTGATACTAGCACTAATGACACAGTGCTTTTAATGGCAAATGGTTTAGCTGGAAACCCATTAATAAATTATGGGTCCACTTTAGGTTCAAGTTTTCAAAAGGCACTTAATCAGGTCTGTTTATATCTGGCTAAAAGCATCGCCAGGGATGGCGAAGGCGCCACACGCTTAATTGAGGTCGTAGTAAATGGGGCTATGAGCATTAATGACGCCCGCTTAGCAGTCAGGACCATTACCAGTTCTCCTCTAGTCAAAACAGCTGTTCATGGGGGCGATCCAAACTGGGGACGTATTATCGCTGCGGTTGGGAGAAGCGGTGCTGCCATAGTGCCTGAAAAGTCAGATGTTTATATCGGTGATATGTGCCTGTTGAAACACGGTTTGCCTCTGGTTTTTGATAAGAAGGCTGCAGCAGCCTTATTGAAAAGAGAAGAGGTTGTTTTAAGAGTGGAATTAAATATCGGGAAGGCATGTGCGATAGGGTGGGGCTGTGACCTCTCTAAAGAATATGTTGAAATAAATGCAGAGTACACTACTTAAAATGAATAAACACATATTAGTAGTAAAAATAGGCGGATCTACTCTAGGCCAACATGATACGACACTACAGGACCTGGTTGACCTGCAAAAACGAGGGATCCCCGTAGTAGTAGTCCACGGTGGCGGAAAGATTATCACCGAGTGGTTGGGTAAACTATCCTCAACTTCTCAATTTGTGAAGGGTGAACGGGTTACGGATGAGGTTGGACTGGAAGTAGCTACAGCAGTATTAGCCGGCCTGGTCAATACGGAATTAGTGGCCAACCTCAATGCGTTGAAAGCTAAAGCGATAGGACTGAGCGGTGTAGACGGATGTTTGCTAACAGCGAAAGTAAAGAACTCTGAACTAGGCTATGTGGGAGATATCGAAAAGGTCGATATTGATCTTTTAAATATGATAATTGAAGCTGGATATATACCTATAATCTCTTCGATTAGTTATAATCCAGCGGTTAAACCTGGCAGTGGACCTCAAGTTTTAAATGTAAATGCCGACGTCGCTGCCGGAGAAATCGCCGCCGCTTTAGGTGCCGGAAAACTAATCTTTTTGACTGATATCGGCGGAGTTTGCGATAAAAAGGGACAGGTTATTGCGTCATTAAGTGTTCAAGAGGCTGAAGAATTAATTGTCTCAGGGGTTGCCAGCAAAGGTATGATTCCCAAGATTAACTCTGGTATACGGGTGACGGTTGCTACCGGAATAGCCAGAATTATAGATGGCAGGCGTCCTCATGCTTTGTTGCACGAAATTGAAAACAGTGAAGGCGGAACCACTATCTATAATAAATTAAGCGAGGCTAAAAATGGATAATAAGAGTCAATCACAAGAACTGACTCAAAAATATATGATGAACTTTATAAATCGCATCCCCGTGACATTCGTAAAAGGCGAAGGGTTGCAACTCTGGGATGAGAACGGTAAAACGTATTTGGATTTTGTGGGGGGATGGGCTGCAGACAGTCTTGGGCATTGTCATCCGGTTCAGGTGGAAGCTTTGACCAATCAGGCCAAAACTCTTATCCACGTTTCAAATGCTTTTTATACTGAGCCCCAGAGTAAGCTGGCTGAGTTATTGGTAAAGAACAGTTGTCTAGATAAAGTATTTTTTTGCAATAGTGGGGCGGAGGCTAACGAAGGCGCAATAAAATTGGCCCGGCGCTGGGGGGCTTTAAAGCTTAAAGGGGCTTATGAAATTATTACCACCCTGGATTCTTTTCACGGCCGGACATTAGCTATGACTGCTGCGACTGGTCAAGCTAAATTTCAAAAACCCTATATACCACTGCCAGAAGGGTTTACCAACGTAAAATACAACGATATCGAGGCTATTAAGCAAGCAACCTCGAGCAAGACCTGCGCAGTGATGCTGGAGCCTGTTCAAGGTGAAGGGGGAGTAAACCTGCCTTCATCTGAATACTTAAAACAAGTGCGCGCCTGGTGCGATGAAAAGGGACTACTATTAATCTTCGATGAAGTGCAGACCGGCATGGGGCGATTGGGTAAGCTTTTTGGTTATGAAGTATACGGAGTTGAACCGGACGTCATAACTCTGGCTAAAGGCATCGCCAGCGGTTTTCCCATCGGTGTGATCATGGCTAAAGAACGGGCTTCAGTTTTCAGTCCGGGAGAACATGGCACTACTTTCGGCGGCAACCCTCTGGCCTGCGCCGTCGGGTATGCCGTTACCCAATATATAATAGACAAAAAGGTGCCTCAGAATAGCGACCTGATGGGGCGTTATATAACCAGTCAATTGCGAATTTTACAGGGCAAATATCCTTTTATCAAAGATGTACGAGGCTGCGGACTGTTGATAGCGGTAGAGTTTAATTGTGACATCGCTGAAGCAGTAATGTATGCTTGTTTAAAGGAGGGATTGGTTATTAATTATTTAAAAGCCAATTTACTACGGATAATACCTCCACTCATCATTACCAGAGCAGAGATAGATAAGGGAATAGGTATTCTTGAACAAGTTTTGGCTGGAATAAACATATAATAAACAGCGATTTAAATTTTGTATAATTGGCATGCTTCCTGTAACATGGGGGCAACCAATGTGAGGAGGAAACAGTGTCTGATAAAGTAGTTCTTGCGTACAGTGGTGGTGTGGACACTTCGGTAGCCATTAAATGGGTGCCGGAGAACTATAAAATGGAGGTCATTACCTTAACTGTCGATATCGGTAATGTGCCCAATCTAGAGGCCATTAAAAAGAAGGCTGAGAAACTCGGGGTAAAAACGGCGATTGTAATAGACGCTCGTGAAACCTTTATTAAAGATTATTGCTGGCCAGCTCTGCAGGCCAATGCGCTGTACGAGGGAGTATACCCGATGGCGACCGCTCTCGGTCGCCCCTTGATCGCTAAATTAATGGCTGAAACTGCCCTGAAATACGGTGCGAAAGCTGTCTCTCATGGCTGCACCGGAAAAGGAAACGATCAGGTACGGCTGGATGTGGGCATTAATACCTTGGCTCCAGATTTGAAAATTATAGCGCCAGCACGTGAGTGGGGTATGACCCGGGAACAAACCATTCAATACGCGATAAAAAATAAGATTCCGATTCCGGTAACCAAAAAGAACCCCTATTCAATCGATGAGAATCTGTGGGGCAGAGCAATCGAATGCGGTATTCTAGAAGACCCAATGAATGAACCTCCTGAAGATGCTTTTATCTGGACCAAATCACCGGATAAGACCCCTAATAAAGCCACTTATATCGAGATAGATTTTGAAGAAGGGATTCCGGTCGGTTTAGACGGTAAAAAACTGGATGGGATTACTTTGCTGGAGAATCTGAATAAAGTTGCCGGAGATAACGGAGTCGGACGTATAGATCATATTGAAAACCGACTGGTGGGTATTAAGTCCAGAGAATTATATGAAGCTCCAGCCGCTGTTGTACTATTTCAGGCTCATCAAGCTTTGGAAGAAATGACTTTGACCAAGCAGCAGCAGCGCTTTAAGCAAAAAGTCGCGATCGAATATTCTGATTTAATTTATAATGGCCTTTGGTTTAGCGCAATGCACCAGGACCTGGCTGCCTATGTTCAGAGTACTCAACGTTTTGTGACAGGGTCAATAAGAATTAAACTTTGGAAAGGCACATCAATGGTTGTGGGACGCAAGTCACCTTATTCTCTTTACAGTTTCAAGCTAGCCACTTATGAGAAAGAAGATACTTTCGATCCATCTAACGCGGTTGGCTTTATCCAGTTATGGGGCTTACCGGTAAAAACGCAGGCTCAGTTGCAACCGATTCAAAAGAGCAGTGCATTAAATAGCCTTAAAGCAAGCAAGAAGAGTAAATAATGAGTTTAATTCGAGGGCGCTTTCAAAAAGAGGCAGATGCAGCAGTGTGTAGATATACTGCGTCTATTCCGTTTGACTGGCGATTGTATCACTACGACATAGCCGGGTCAATCGCGCATGCTCAGATGCTAGCCAAACAGGGCATTATCGCAGAAAAAGATAGTAAAGAGATCGTGCGCGGTCTGAAGGTTATTAAAAAGGAAATAGAAGACGGTAAATTCCAATTCAAGTTAGAACTGGAAGATATCCACATGTGCATTGAATCTCGTTTGATTGAAATAGTCGGAGACGCCGGCGCCCGTTTGCATACTGCTCGTTCACGAAACGATCAAGTTGCGCTTGATCTGCGGCTTTATACCAGAGACGCAATAGAAATTACCATCGATTATATCAGGGATTTGCAACAAGCCCTGATAGGATTGGCTGAAGAAAACCAAAAAACGATATTTCCCGGTTACACTCATCTTCAAAGAGCACAGCCTGTACTGCTGTCCCATCATTTTCTGGCTTACTTTGAGATGTTGCAAAGAGATATATTGAGACTAAGCGATAGTTTAACCAGAGTAGATGTGATGCCACTGGGCAGCGGAGCTTTAGCAGGTGTACCTTATAAAATCGATCGAGGCCTGGTGGCCCGCAAACTTGGTTTTTCGCAAATCAGCCGTAACAGCCTTGACGCTGTTTCAGACCGGGATTTTGTAATTGAATATGAAGCTGCTGCCAGTTTATGCATGATGCATTTATCAAGATTGGCAGAAGAGATAATATTGTGGTCTACTGCAGAATTTGGTTTCATTGAACTAGACGAAGCCTATACCACAGGCAGCAGTATAATGCCACAAAAAAAGAATCCGGATGTGGCAGAATTAGCGCGAGGGAAAGTTGGTCGGGTATACGGGAAACTTTTCGCTATGCTTACTGTCATGAAAGGACTGCCACTTGCATATAATCGGGATTTACAGGAAGACAAAGAAGGACTTTTTGACGTAGTGGATACCCTTCTATCAACACTAGAAGTGATGACAGGCATGTTAAAGACCTTAAAAATCAATCCGGCGAGAATGTCACAGGCGCTCGATAAGGGTTATCTTCTAGCTACTGATATTGCCGATTACCTGGTAACGAAAGGTGAGACCTTTCGTGGGGCGCATGCCGTGGTAGGCCAACTTGTGCATTGGGCGATTGAAAATGACAAGACCTTCGATAAAATCAAAGTAGAAGAATATAAAAAGTTTTCTAAATTGATTGAAAAAGACATATATAAGCTAACCTCAGAGGTCTCGGTTAAAGCCAGGGATAATACCGGAGGAACTTCACCGGTTAAGGTAGAGGAAGCTCTAACAGAAGCTAAACGAATCCTGGAAGAGAAAAAATAGAAATAGAAAAATCAGTGGCGCTTAAATTAGAAGCCACTGATTTTTAATAACTCGTAACAGGGATGATACTATTTGGTATTGGTTTTGTTCTGGGTACGCAGACATCTGGTGCAGAGCTTCATCTGTTTGAGTTTTCCTTCAAACATAATAGTTGCGGGGTGAATATTGGGATCAAATCTTCGATTGGTATGTTGCTTGGAATGGCTGACATTTTCTCCGAATAAGGGTGTTTTTCCACAAATTTCGCACTTCAAGGTATATACTCCTTTGACTTTTTAACTGGTAAGTTGTAATCTACCGCTCAATAATATACCATATTTTGAGGTATTATTCAAAGGCTGACGGTTAAGAAGCAGTTATTTTCATATTATAGACCTGAAGCAAACTTAGTTGACTGAGGTTAATAATAAGATGAAAAAAATAGAATCCAATAACGGTATAGTTTTCAGGGATATGTTTTCAGCTGCGACCACCTGGCTAGAAAAGAGTGTTTCTGATATCGATGCTCTAAATGTATTCCCTGTTCCTGACGGTGACACAGGCACAAATATGCTTCTAACTATGCGTTCCGCGGTTGAAGAAGCCTACCGTGTCTCAGATACCAGCGTATCTGAAATTGCGCAAGCCATGTCCAAAGGTGCTTTGATGGGAGCGCGAGGTAATAGCGGTGTTATTCTTTCTCAGATTTGGCGCGGATTGGCCCAGGGCATGGGTAAAAAAGAAACCTTTACAGGCCACGATTTCGCTGATGCTTTTTTACAGGCTTCAAAAGTGGCTTATAAGGGCATAAGCAATCCTGTAGAAGGAACCATATTAACTGTGATACGTGAAGCTGCGCAAGCTGGTGAGTCATTTTCAGTGAATAATGGGGATGATTTAGGCGAAGTTATCAATGCCATTGTAGAAGCCGCCGGTAAATCTCTGGCCAATACCCCAAACCTGTTACCCGTGCTGAAAGACGCAGGGGTGGTAGATGCGGGCGGGCAAGGTCTATATACCATTCTGGAAGGCGCATTGCGCTTTTTGCGCGGTGAGGGTGAACAGATGCAGTTCCGCAAGCCTCAGATGGTAGCCAGTAATATCACTGTACCAGCTAGATTGCAGCCAGTGAACATGAGGGAAGAACCCTTCGGTTATTGTACGGAGTTTCTACTTAAGGGGCAAAAAATAGATCCCGATAAATTGCGTGATAAACTTAAAAAACACGGTGAGTCTCTGATCGTGGTTGGCGACAAAACCAATGTCCGCGTTCATATTCATACAATTGATCCTGGTACCGTATTACATTTCGTAACGCCGATGGGCACTGTTCACCAGGTTAGCATACGTAATATGGATGAACAGCACGCGGATTATCTGGCTATGCAAAAACATCGTGTACCGACCACCAATGTGTCTATAGTTGCCATTGCTCCAGGAGAAGGGATTAAAGATGTATTTAGCAGTCTGGGAGCTTATGTTATTCCAGGCGGGCAGACCATGAATCCTTCTACTAAAGAAATACTAATGGGTGTTGAAGCCGCTGTCTCAGACAAAGTAATTATCCTGCCCAATAACAAAAATATTATTTTAACAGCCGGACAGGTGCAGGCTTTAACCAAAAAATCGGTTAAAGTTGTACCTACCAAGACGGTTCCTCAGGGCGTAGCCGCTCTATTAGCTTTTGATTATGAATCTGATTTCGAGACTAATGCCAAAGTGATGGAAAAAGCCAGAAACGGAGTGAGGACTGTGGAAATCACCCGTGCGATCCGCACAACTAAGATGGGTACGATGAAGATCAAAAAGAATCAAGCTATTGGTCTTTTAGATACAGATCTTATCGCCGTGGGTAATTCCGCATTTAACGTATTAAACCAGGTATTGGATGAATTAGATCTGGATGAATCTGAAGTAGTGACAGTATATTACGGGCAGGGAGTCGAGCAAGAAGACGCAGAAGCCATTGGACACGCTATTCGTGAGAAACATACCAATCTGCAAATAGAGGTAGTTAAGGGGGGTCAGCCTCACTATGAATATATTATCTCGATAGAATAAAACTGAGGAGCATAAAACATGACTGTTAAAGTTATCGTTGATAGCCTGGGCGACCTTCCCGCAGATATTGTAAAGAACCTGGATATTACTGTAATTCCACTTCATGTTCTATTTGGAACCCAAAGCTTCCGCGATGGCTTGGATATGACCAACCAACAATTTTATGAGAAGTTGGTTTCTTCTAAAATTGCACCCACCACATCTGTACCTAATCTCGGCACTTTTATCGATATATATGAGAATATAGCCAAAACCGCAGACGAAATTTTAATGATCACAGTCTCGCATAAATTAAGCGCAACATATGACACCGCTTGTAAAGCAGCGGAGATGGTAAAATCCAAAGCTAAGATTAAAGTAATAGATTCAATAGGCATAATTATGGGAGAAGGCATGCTGGCCATGCAAGCCGCTGAAATGGCCCAAAAGGGCTTGGGGTTAGATGAAATCATTAAGAAAGTGCAGAGTAATATTCTGCGCACTGAATCACGCATGGTTTTTAATACGCTTGAGTATCTGAAGCGGGGTGGTAGAATAGGAGCCGCGCAGGCTTTTCTAGGATCATTATTAAAGATAAACCCAGTTTTAGTGTTGAAAGACGGCGAAGTGTATCCGTTGTCCAGGGAACGTTCCAGGATCAAAGCTATTGAATCTCTATATAATTGGGTTTTAAGCTACCGCAAAATAGAAGCTATGGCAGTAGAAGATGCCACCGATCCTGAAGAAAGCGATCAACTAGTAAAACGTTTGAAAGCGGAATTCCCTAATGTACCAATTTACCGCGCGAAAGTGGGGGCGGTCATCGGGGCACACACGGGCCCCAGTGTAATTGCGGTGTCGGTTCTCGGAGACAAATAACGAATCGTTATTATCCATTATTATCTGCCGTATCTTCTTATTGATCTGATTAATCGGGTTGAATACAATAGAAGAACGGCAGATTTGTTTTAAAAAATACAGGAGACTAAGATTGCTCGGAAATAGCGGTCAACTGCGTAAGATACTGGCGCTAGAAGAAATAAAAGGCTATCCCGATATCACAGTAATCGGGGGTTTAGATAAGTATTTACAAAACTGGGCGGCTCAAATGGCAACTTCAGGACATAATGCGGACTTATTGGCACAAATCGCGAGAACATGCCCGCCTGCCCCAGGTTATGCTTCGCTAACACAGGAACAACGTTCAAAATGGGCAAATCAGATATTAAGTTGGCTGGATAAATATGAATCTTCTCTTAACAATTATCCAGGGTCAATTAAGGTTGTTGAAAAAGCGCCCAAACACGAAAAAATCGATAATCCTCTGGAAAAGGTTGTGAAAGCCCCCTTGAAGACAAATAAAGCAATATTTAAACAATCTCTGGATTCCCCCGTAACTTATATTAAAGGTATTAACGAAGTATTACAGAAACGTTTTGGCAAGCTTGAGGTGCGCACAGTTCGTGACCTTCTTTATTTTTTCCCCAATCGACATTTGGATTATAGTAAAAGGGCATATATTAACAAACTCACGGTTGGTCAAGAAAATACCATAATCGCTAATATTTGGGATACTAGAGAGGTAAATTTAGGCAACCGACGCAGTGCAGAAGCGACAGTAGGAGATGAAACGGGGAATGTCAGGGTTGTCTGGTTTAATCAGCCATATTTAGCCAGGTCATTAAAAACAGGAACAAAAATAGTCATAAGTGGACGGGTAACCCTTTTTGGTAATATGCCAGTTTTTGAATCTCCAGATTGGGAACCTTATGACGAAAAGGACTTGATTCACACAGGTCGGCTGGTACCAGTGTATCCTTTAACCCAGGGTTTAAGTCAGCGCCAGGTAAGACGTATTCTAAAACCAGCTATAGACCAATGGGCCAGTCAACTGGAGGAGTTTCTACCTTACGATTTGATAAAACGATTAAAATTACCAGACAGACAAACAGCCATCAGGCAGGCGCATTATCCAGATGATGAAGTTACGAAGGATGCTTCTAGAAGACGGCTAGCTTTTGATGAACTCTTTTTATTGCAACTAGGCGTATTGAATAAAAAACGAAATTGGCAGGAGTGCCAGGCTGGACTGCCGATCAAAACAGATCGTCCTGAGTTAAACAGATTTATTGACTCACTACCCTATAAACTGACCACTGCGCAAAATACGGCACTTCAAGATATTTTAGGTGATATTGGCAAAACCAAACCGATGTCACGACTTTTACAGGGAGAAGTAGGCAGCGGAAAGACTGTTGTCGCTACTGCAGCTCTGATATTAACGGTGGCTAACGGTTACCAGGGCACCATGATGGCGCCAACAGAAATTCTAGCTGAACAGCATTTCGCTACCATCAGGCGGGTGCTTTCGCAGGTAGGTGTTGAGACGGGAGATGGTTTGGTCTATAGCTTCTCAGGATTTTTGGCTGAACCTATAAGTGTGGCGCTTATAATTGGGGATTTTAGTTTAGTAAAAAAGCAAAAACTGCAACAACGCATTGCTTCAGGGGAAATCAATATCGTTATCGGAACACATGCTCTTATTCAGAAAGACACCATTTTTAATAATTTGGGATTGGTGGTCGTGGATGAACAGCACCGCTTCGGCGTGGAACAGCGTTCAGCTTTAAGACAAAAGGGAGCTAACCCACATGTGTTAGTAATGACAGCTACGCCAATCCCACGCACTTTAGCCTTAACTCTTTATGGTGACCTGGACATTACAGTTATAAATGAGTTGCCTCCAGGGAGGCAAACCATTAAAACGCGCTGGCTACGTCCTGAACAACGAGGAACAGCTTATAATTTTATCAGGCAGCAAATAACCAAAGGCCGCCAAGCTTTTATTATCTGTCCATTAGTTGAAGAATCAGAGTCAATACAGGCCAGGGCTGCGGTAGCTGAATTTGAAAAGCTTTCACAGGAAATATATCCTGATCTAAAGTTGGGATTATTACACGGGAGGATGTCTTCACAAGATAAAGACGAAGTAATGCATAAATTTAACTCAGGTAATTTGGATATACTGGTTTCTACTCCGGTGGTAGAGGTAGGAATTGATGTGCCCAACGCCACGGTTATGATGATAGAAAGCGCCGATCGCTTTGGTCTTTCACAACTTCATCAGTTTCGGGGTAGAGTTGGCAGGGGACCGGAACAAAGCTATTGCATGTTGATGGCCGAGAAACTCTCAGAAATCGGAAAACAACGACTTGATCTTATAGAAAAAACCAATAACGGCTTTATTTTGGCAGAGGAAGACCTAAAATTAAGGGGACCTGGTGAATTTTTCGGTACTCGACAAAGCGGTTTACCCGATTTAAAGATGGCGAAGTTGTCAGATGTTTCTCTGCTCGAATTAGCGAGAAACGAAGCCGTGAAACTATTTAAAGGTGATCCATATCTTAAGAAAGCTGAAAACCAAATGCTGGCGATAGAATTAAGTAGGGTTTGGGGCAATACAGATAACGAAGCCAGCTAAATATCCAAGAATTTTCCAAAATATAATTAATAATTGGTGCTGAATATTGCAACAAATTATTGCTGGAGGTGTATAGAATAATAGGTAGGAGGGCATGATGGCTGAAAAACAGGTAAAAGTCTTTTCAACTCCTACTTGTCCATGGTGTAAAAGGGCCAAGCAATTTTTAGATATAAATGGCGTTAAATATACTGACCTGAATGTGGCCGAAGATAAAGCAGCCCGTGAAGAGATGATCAATAGAACGCATCAGATGGCTGTGCCTACTGTTATGATAGACACTGATTTTGTGATTGGATATAATGAAAAAACGCTGAAAGAAAAATTGGAACTTAAGACATAACCAGACGGGTAGATTTGGGCGGTTAATGCGTTTGAAGGGTTATACCGGTTTCGAAGATTCCTCACAGTTATCAAGATCAGGTCCATCGTCTTTCAGTTGGGCCTCATAATCTCTGAGCCAACGTTTGACTTCATCCAGCGCAGGTGGTGCCACATAAAACACTTGAGCGTCTGAGGGGAACTGTACCCGGTGATTTTCACCCATGATAACTATACAAGATTCTTTTTCTTTTATCCCATCAGCCAATAACTTAGATATTGCTTCATAGCGTTTTTTGTTGCCTTCTGTATAGGAAGCATAAATGGTAGAATAAACGTTTTGATTCTGTAATCCCAGTGATAAACAGCGACTCCAATCCATAAGTTCAGTTAAGGAATCATTGTCTTCGGTAATTTCCAGTAAAGCACCACTTTGCATTCTAGCGGAAACCAAATCGTGACTCATAATCTTGAGTTTATCCAGGATTGTTAAACCTTTATCGCCTGCCTCGGTCACCAGTTCATGAAAAATCTTCTTGATCGGCACCAAGGAGGATTCAAGATTGGTAATCTGATCATTGACCTGTTTCCAGTAAAGTTTGCAGATTTCGTTATACTCATCTGGCAACTCATTACTATTAAAAATCAAGGGTACAAAGAAAATATTTTTACTGGATTTGTATGATTCTGCAATGGGTTTTTCTATTTTACCTATTTCAGGTGACATAAAGTTTCCTTTCTACTCTTGAGAATTCTGTACGGCCTCAACCTTGGGACCTTTGGAACATTCTCTGCAACTAGATAAAACCGGGTAATACTGACGCAGGATTACCAGATCGTCCAACGGTTTGCTTTCTCCGCATATCTTGCAGGTAAACATAAGAGTTTTCGCAGATTCAGGTTGAGTTGTCTTTTTTTCAGACTTATCCGACATTTTTAGTCACTCCATTAATAAACATCCTGCTTTATGGAAAGATTGACACCATACTGCCCATTATAATATAGGCGGTGAAAACATGAATGGCAGGTCATTCCATGCAGACACATTGTACAATAATAAGCTCAATTAGTACAATTCAGAGGGATTAATTGGTATTCCGATCAAGGTTTCTCAACGCTGGAAAATGAATATGATCTACATAATCAGTTTGTGAGAATCAATTCCGTTGAGCTTGAATATATAAGGGCCTTTAAGTTAAAATAACATAGTTTCCAGGGGGCGGTTGGCTCAGTGGTTAGAGCACCTGCTTCACACGCAGGGGGTCAGAGGTTCAAATCCTCTACTGCCCACCATTATTTAAATCTAAAATGAAAGCCTTTGTTAATAAAGACAAAGGCTTTTTTATTGAAGTGAAATAATACTTTTCGAAAGCTCGTTTATCTCATTATCAAGTTTGGTTTCCTTTGGTGAAGCGATTGCATCAAAGTGGGTTTCTGGTTAATGAAGAGTAAATAAGAATAAAAAAACCTATGAAGACAAGTAACCATCCCAAACTTGAATGAACAAGAAAAATGATAATAAATCCCAAGATTATCAATATTGCCGTTAACAAATTCCGAATAAATTTGCGTGGGGGTTGCATAGAACAATTATATAGCTACCCAAATGATGAATCAAATAACACTTTAATTTATAATATACAAACCGCCAAGGAGTGTAATCTGAGGCGGTTTCACACAAGGGTGCCTATGTTAAACATCAAATTAAGTATTATAATATGCATGACGTTATTCACAATGTATTTTGTAATGATTCCAAATTCTATAAGAATACAACCAAGGAAAATAAAATGAATAAACTGCCGGGTATCCTATTAGCTGTCGTGTGGGTTAGTGTCCTGGTTGTTAGTGGGTGTTCCAGCCCAGCAACCTCGACAATAATTTCCA
Source organism: Dehalococcoidia bacterium (assembly GCA_025361145.1). Classification (GTDB taxonomy): domain Bacteria; phylum Chloroflexota; class Dehalococcoidia; order Dehalococcoidales; family UBA3254; genus UBA3254. Next base: position 76,347 of record JANYAV010000014.1, read on the forward strand.
CTATACCGGTTACTTCCACTTCGTTAACGACCCCGGTTACCCCTACAACTAAGGTTGCGACATCACCGACTGCCACCGCCGCTATTGACGCCGCACAGCTTTACAGCCTAAACTGCACTAGTTGTCACGGAACCGACCGGCTAGGTGTTCCAGGGCACCTATTGACTACTAACGCGCTGTCAAACTCACCAACGACCTCGATCATTTATATAATCAATCATGGTCACGGGAGTGATATGCCTGGATACACGAATTTATTGACTACTGATCAAGTCAATGCACTGGCTAATTACTTAAAAACAGCGGCACCCTAAATCCCAACTAGAGAAAGGTTCAGGGATCCCAAAGGCAATGATCCCAATTTTGGACTATCATTTCGGCATTATTGTTGAAACATCAAACCTGGCAATTATCGTATCAATTACCATATATCCTCCTATCCGGAATAATAAGAGGAGAATCGAAGATGAAAACTTCAAGTCGTACATTGATCGGATTTGGAATTGGGATCGCAGTACTTATTATGGGCACAATTATACTGGTTTTAACCATTGGGAAAGGCAATGCTCCCTTGCTATCCAATAACACTCCTGAGGGGATTGTCCAGCGCTACTTATTGGCAGTTCAAGAGAAGAACTATCCAGCCGCTTACGCTTATCTGTCTCCGCAAGATCCCAAAGACATTAACGTTCCGGTCCACACTTATGATGATTGGCTAATGAATGTCCGAAACAATTCAAACACCACCTGGAAGGCCAGTCTGGGAGCAGTTAAGATAACCGGTGATACTGCAACGGTGGAAGTTATGATTGATGTATTCCGGCCGGGAGGACTTTTTGCTAATCCGGTCAGCACCAACAATGAAACCTTTGTGTTAAAGAACGCGGGGTCAAGCTGGCTAATTATTTCTCCGACATACCTGTACTGGCTGTACTAAAAATTAATCAGGAGGTTTTACATGAGCAGCGTCAGACGGGTTTATTTTTATCTGGTTACATTGATTACTCTGGGTATTTTAGCCGGAGGGGTAGGAGTACTACTCGCTCTGATCTTTGATATTACTATTTTTAATTCAACAGCTATTGGCCAAACCAATTTTCATCAGCAGCAGCTGAGCATGGGAATAGCAATGGTTATTATCGGCGGGCCGTTATGGTTTTTATTCTGGAGGAGTGTCCAGAAACATGTTAGAGGTAACACGGGTGAGATAGGTGCTACCCTGCGTAAATTCTTCCTTAATTTTATACTGGTAGTTAGCTCCATTACCTCGGTTGTCGCAGCTCAGATTCTGCTCACCGGTTTGCTGACCAGAATGCCTCAATCCCCTAATTTATCCAATAGTTTGGCAACTACTATAGTGGCTCTGTCTGTCTGGGTTTTTCACTGGAGAGTGTCCGAGAAAGAAGGGCACCCTTCACCAGCGTCCTTGACTCTGCGCCGCTGGTATATTTACATTATTTCTGGCTACGGACTGGTTTTATTAACGACAAGCTTAGTCCAACTGGTAGACGCGGCCTTTAAATACTTACCTTTCTGGGGCAACTCTTTGGTACAGGGAAGTTTTTGGTCTGGCACTTTCCAGAACAATATCATTGCCATAATATTAGGTGGGCTTTTATGGGTTTTCCATTGGTTTCAGATGTCCAGAACCGATGTCGATTCTAATCTTCGACAGGTCTATATCTACCTTTTGGCTATCGTAGTAAGTTCTATTATTGGATTAACTGCTTTGACAATGGGGCTTTACCAAACTCTGATCTGGATGCTTGGAGTGGCTGGCTCAACTTCTGGTGTCTATTTTCAATTTTTAGGCTGGGTTATCCCAACGATTATCGTTACAGCAGCAGTATGGACTTACCATCAAACGGTAGCCCGGGAAGAATCCGCACAGGTAATAGAGCGTTTACTTTCGTCAAAAAGGATCCACCTTTATATCATGTCCTTCATCGGGTTAGCTACGCTGACTTCGGGTTTAATAATCCTGTTCGGCACAATCTTGAACCTGATAATCAACAGCCTGAATCCAGCTGTAGCCATGGAATCAAATTGGTGGCAAAAGCAATTAAGCCTAAGTTTATCTCTGTTGGTAGTTGGTGCTCCATTATGGTTGTACTACTGGAACCAGGTCATCAGCCTTTCAAGTAAGGGAGGCGTGTCCGAAGGGCGGGCAAAATCGAGGAGAATCTATCTATACGTGATAATCGGCGCTTCAATTATTGCCCTGGCTGCGGTGCTGGTGAATATAGTTTACCAAATTCTGAGCGGGGTTCTTAATACTAATTTTGACTTAAGCGTACTGGAAAAATCTAGATGGAGTATCCAGGCACTGCTAGTGGCTGTGCCTCTGTTGATATATCATTGGCAAATAGCACGTGACGATCTACAGCAGGGATCTGAAGAAGTAGCTGAACAAAAAATTGTCACTGCGCTTATCGATAAATCTGCAATGGAGATAATCCGAAAAATCGAGCAGCAATTGGAAATTAAAATACGGATTATGGAGTATACAGGGAGCACAGACGATACTCCTATCCTTTCCACTGAAGACATGCTTGCACTTAATAATAAAATACAAACCAGCCAGACACAGACGGTCATGCTAATAATTCACAAAAAAGAAATATTGGTTCTGCCTTACCAGATAAAATAAAATCGAATTTTTATTGGCTGATCAGGTCAACATGAAGGTGATAAAAACGGAAGCTCCCCCTTTTAAGATAGGGGGAGCTTTATTGATATAAAGGGAACTTGAGGAATTATATTTCTCTGCCTAAAACGCCAGCGATGGCTTTAATTTCGTTCATCAAACGCTTGAAATCAGAGGGGGTTAGAGATTGAAGCCCGTCAACCAAAGCTTCTTTAGGGTTAGGGTGCACTTCTATCAATAACCCATCTGCGCCAGCGGCTATAGCGGCTCTAGCGATAGCCGGAACCAGGGAATAATGTCCGGCAGCATGACTTGGATCTACGATAATAGGCAGGTGACTGAACTTCTTGATGACCGGGATAGATGAAATATCCAGGGAGAAGCGGGTGCTATCTTCAAAAGTGCGTATGCCGCGTTCGCAGAGAATAACATTGTTATTGCCACCAGCTAAAAGATAGTCAGCGGCCGTCAGCCACTCGGTGACAGTATTAGCGAGGCCGCGTTTCAAGATGACCGGGTGTTTGATTTTACCCAGTTCGGTCAGCAGGGTAAAGTTTTGCATGTTGCGAGCGCCGACCTGCAGAATATCCGCATATTGCGCAACTAGTTCGACCTGATGGGGATCAACGACCTCAGTGACCACCGGTAGACCATACTTCTTTTTCACTTCTTTGAGATATTCAAGCCCGGTATTTTCCAGCCCCTGGAAGCTAAAGGGAGAACTGCGCGGCTTAAATGCTCCCCCACGCAAAACGACCGCGCCCGCAGCTTTTACAATTCGAGCGGCTTCTTCTAACTGTTTCTGGCTTTCCACAGCGCAGGGCCCAGCCATAATCACCAGTTTATTGCCTCCAATGGCAATATCTCCCAGTTTTACAATAGTATTTCGGGGTTTAAATTCACGAGAAGCAAGTTTATAGGGTTTCATGATGCGGGTAATATTTTCAACACCCGGCAGAACCGCAAAGACATCTGTTGAAATTTGTCCGGTATTACTGCCAAGAACGGCAATAACTGTTTTATCGGTGCCAATGTTTAATTGGACGCTAAGACCAAGAGATTTAGCCTTTAAAACAATGTCATCTATTTCACTTTGAGTGGCTCGTTTGCGCATTTCTACAATCATAGTAAATAAGGCTCCTTAAGGTAGATTACATAACTACTAATAAGTATAATGTATTGCTATACAAAATTCTATTAACTCAATTCGCAACATTATTGCAATTACAGGTCGATATGTTATAATAAAACGAGTCTATTGAGCAGATTGCCGGTAGAAATAATATAATTTGGGGAAAAAAGGAAGTAATGGTAACGACAAACGAAGTAACAGGGGAAGTAAAAACAGGCAATGATTATGAACTAGTAATCATAGTTCATCCAGAGGTCGCTGACGATGCTTTGGATCCGCTAATCAATGGCATAACCCAATACATAACCGGTAAAGCAGGGACTGTTATTGAAATAGCGCGCTGGGGAAGAAAGAAACTAGCCTATCCAATCAAACATGTACTGGAAGGCAGCTACGTTTTAATTAAATTCCAGCTTGATCCGTCCGCGAATAAGGAACTGGAGACCCACTTAAAGATCACCGAAAAGATCATTCGTTATTTACTAATCAAGAATGATTAGTAAGGGGGCTCCAATGGAAAATCAGCAAACCGGTCAAAGATCCGGGGGTTCATCCAGTTTAAACAAGGTTATGATCATCGGAAATCTGGGTAAAGAACCTGAGATGCGTTTCACACCAGGGGGTGTGCCGGTAGCCAGTTTCAGCGTGGCGACCAACCGAGTCTATAAGACCCCTGAGGGTGAGCGTAAAGAAGAAACAGAATGGTTTTCTGTCGTAGTATGGAATAGACTAGCCGAAACCTGTAATCAGTTTTTGACCAAAGGTCAAAAAGTTTATGTGGAAGGCAGGATGCATACTCGAACTTGGGACGGCCAGGACGGTCAGAAGCATTATAAGACCGAATTAATAGCCAACCAGGTTATTTTCTTGGATAAGAAAGCAGCTGGCCCAGCCACAGGGAATAGCGGTGAAGAGAGTGGGGCGGGAGAAGCTGGAGATATAGAGCCGCAAGATATACCTTTTTAAGCGTAAAAAATTAATTAAATGTAAATAGGGAGTTTAAACAGAGTGAACAACACCAAAACAATGAAGCCGAAGAGAAAGTGGGAGGGATCAAAATACATTCCTAAAAGGAAAGTATGTTCCTTCTGCAGCGACAAAATTGAAGTTGTAGATTATAAAGATGCCAGCAAATTGCGTCAGTTTATTTCAGAGAGAGGCAGGATTGATCCTCGCCGCAAAACTGGAACTTGCGCCAAGCATCAGAGAGCAGTCGCTATCGCCATCAAGAGGGCCAGACATCTGGCTTTAATTCCCTATACTACTGAGCACGTGCATCTAACAGGTGGCGTAGGCGTAAAATTTTAATCACGGGTTTATTAAGATTATAAAAATTTATAAATAAGGAACTTTCGTGGCTACAAAAAGAACATGGCAACCTAAAAAAATTCCCCGCAAGAGAGAACACGGATTTCTGAAAAGAATGCTTTCTCGCGGCGGTCAGGACGTATTAAAAGCAAGACGGTTGAAGGGACGCAAGAGATTAACTGTAGTATAGCTTTGGCTTATCAGAACGGGCGGAGCATGCAGAAACAAACACACCTCACGCAACCTGAGCAATTTGATCTGGTTTACAAAGAGGGAAGCACGCAAACCGACCGTTTTCTGGTATTGAAAGCCAGACCCAATCAACTAAAGATTAGCAGATATGGTATATCCATTAGCAAGCGCATAGGTATTGCCGTTGTACGTAACCGGGTTAAGCGAGTATTGCGAGAAATTTTAAGATTAAGCAATCTTAGTCCCGGGTGGGACATCGTGATAATTGCCCGTAACCCGTCTTCAAGCGGGCACTATGCGCTGCTAAATAAATCAGCCGCCAATCTACTCACCAGGGCTGGAATCGTAAAATAATGAAAGCACTAGCTCTTGGGATGATTAAGTGGTATCAAGGTACGATATCTCAGATGGTGCCGTCCCGCTGTCGCTACAGACCTACCTGTTCGGAATATACTGCCGAGGCCATCACCAAATATGGCATCAGCAAAGGAATCTGGATGGGTATTAAGCGCATTTCTCGCTGTCATCCTTTTCATGAAGGCGGGTACGACCCGGTACCCTGAATATTAAATTGGGGGTAAGTTAGTTGAATTTAAAAAATAAAAAAAATCTGGTGGCTAAAGCTAGTCTGTTACTAGCAATTTGCATGGTCGGCATATTATTGCTGACCGGCTGTGTTTCAAAAGGAATGTCGCCCATCGGCTGGTCCGGCATCTCAACGAATAATGGAGTAATTTATACTGCCTCTAAAGAAGGCCGAGTTGTGTCGGTTAATTTGAATTTAGACAACTCTTCTAAGGCATGGGGAGATCCTCTTTCTGTTCCTAACACCGGGGGTGGCTGTGGACTGGGCGGAAGCTCATCGAGCAGCGGAAGCAGTTTGGGATGTGGCGGTGGTGTAGCTGCAGTGGCTATTTACGGCACACCGGCTATTGCCAATAATATTCAGGTCGGCATAGATGAGAAGGGGAGTCCTGTTTTAGGCTCTATTATAATTGTGGCTGGTTATAACGGTAAAGTGGAAGCCTACCAGGCCAATAATTTAAAAAACAAGGTTTGGGAATATCCAACTGGCGGAGGCTATATCGCGCCGATTGTATCTGGAATTAGTGTATCAAACAATACAATTTATTTTGGTTCTAATGCTGGTTTGATGTATTGCCTGGACACATTAGGAAAAGAAAAATGGTCAACTCCTTTTCAGGCCGGTGGGCAAATATGGTCTACTCCGATAATTGACAATAACCTGGTGATTTTTGGCGCATTTGATAAAAAAGTATATGCCCTGGATGCTGAATCTGGCGTGAAGAAATGGGAATTTTTAACCGGAGCCACAGTTGTAAGCACCGCCATAACCAATAACGGCATTGCATATATAGGTTCGTTGGATAGCACACTTTATGCGATCAATGAAACTAGCGGACACCAGGTTTGGAACTTTAAGGCAGATAATTGGTTATGGGCCAAAGCAGTGTATCTAAACGGAGTAGTATACACAGCCTCTATGGGTGACAAAGTTTTTGGTTTGGATGCCGCTACTGGATCCAAGGTTCAGGAATATAGTGTAGAAGGTCGTGTGGCTTCCTGGCCGGCCGTGGCTGGAAATGAAATCATTGTGGCAACCGAAAACGGTAAACTGTGGGCTTTAAATACCACTAATTCAGGGGAAAATAAGAGGATAGTGACCTCGAAATTTCCCGATGGTATTAACTCACCTCTGACGGTATTGGACAATATGATTTACCTCAACGGGTTGGACAACAACATCTATAGATTCGAAGTCGGGTCGGGGAATCCTAACAACATAGATATGAAATATCCGATACAAAAATAAATCGGGCGAGAGAGGTACATTTTTTTGAACATTTGGGATATCGTATTATTACAGCCAATGATCAACATACTCATTGCGTTGTCTCATTTTCTATTTAACAATCTGGGTATTGCCATTGTCTTGCTGACATTAATTATCCGTTTCATTCTGCTGCCTCTGACTTTAAAACAGTTACGTTCTACTAAACAGATGCAGGATTTACAGCCGAAGATCGCCGAACTTCAGAAGAAGTATGCTAAAGACAAACAAATGCTGGCACAGGAACAAATGAAGCTGATGAAAGAATCGGGAGTCAGCGCGGCCGGTTGCGCAGTACCTATGCTTATCCAGTTTCCAATCTGGATCGCTCTATATCAAGGCATCATTTTAGCGCTGGGAGCTCATCCAGAATCATTATTGAACCTATCCAAATATATCTATAATTGGGCACTCCCCCTGGCTATTTTGCCCTTGAACGACGCTTTTTTGGGTTTGAGACTGGCAGCTCCAAATGCCATTATGGCAGTTCTGGTAGGCATCAGTATGTTTGCACAACAGAAAATGGTTACCAATACCGAAGGACAGGATCCCCGTGCGGCACAGCAGAGCCAACTCATGCTCTGGATGATGCCGATTATGTTTACCTTCTTCAGCCTTTCATTCCCAAGTGGCTTATCGCTATATTGGCTCATTTCTAATATATTCTCAGTTGCCGCCCAGTACTTTGTAACCGGTTGGGGCGGATTATCTTTGAACAAACTTTTTTCTGGTAGTAAACAACCTGTTAAAAAAGGTTAGCATTCAACATAATATGTATTAAAGAATCTTATAATAAAGATTGATCTGAATCACAGCCAGATTAGCAAGAAGGATTGAATAATGGAAGATCTACAGATATCAGCGAAAACGGTAGATGAGGCGATCAAAAAAGCTTTAACGCGTTTAAACGTTGGTTTGGATGAAATTGAAGTTACTGTATTAAAAGAGGGTAGGGGTGGCATTTTAGGATTGGGCGCTGAAGAGGCTTTGGTTAGTGTAAAACTCTTGAAACAGGATAATGAAGACAACGCCGGAAATGAAAACGAAGAACTGAAGGCGGCACGCAGGATTTTGGAGACTCTCCTGAATGGAATGGGGATTGAGGCCAAAATCGATATTATAAGTCCTCAATCGATATTAGATGAGGATGGGAACGATAACCCGGTAGTGTTTAATTTAATTGGTAATGATCTGGGCGGCTTAATTGGCAGGCGCGGACAGACCTTGGATGCTTTGCAGTATTTGCTTAGATTGATTTTCGCCAGGCAGACCAAGTCCAGAATGCCCATCATGGTTGACGTTGAAGGTTATAAACAGAAGCGTTTTGAAGATTTAAAAACTATGGCTTTAAATGTCGCGTCTCAAGTGAAAGAGTCGCAGTCATCCATTCGGTTAGAACCTATGCCGGCCTTTGAAAGAAGAATTATTCATATGACTTTGGCCAATGACCCAGATGTGGCAACCGAAAGCATCGGGGAAGGGGAAGCCCGTAAAATTATAGTATCCCCAAAATACAAATAGTAAATACAATTTTACAATATTAATTGAATATGTTAACCTCTTTTTAGAAGCGTCGATGGAGAAGAGTAAGAGTATATCGAGCGTATAGCGAATCTGAGACAGTGCGAGCAGAAACGTCCGCCCTCTGAATATCACTCCTGAGCTGCCAACCGAAATCATTATTAGTAGGCCTGGCCGGTTTCGTCAACCGTTATCAGAGACGAGGGCATGATACAGTGTCCTTCTGAGCAGCTTCTGTATATAACAGAGGAATAAGGGTGGTACCGCGGATTGTGATAAATCCCGTCCCTGAGTGGACGGGATTTTTTTATAACACTAAGGAGAGATATGTTTAAACCAGTCAGCAGTAAAGTAGATTTCTCAAAACTAGAAGAAAACCTTATACCTCTATGGAAGGAAAAGAACGTTTTTAAGCGCAGCATTGAGGCAAGGAAAAACAATCAACGTTTTACCTTGTTTGAAGGCCCGCCCACAGCCAACGGCAATCCAGGTATACATCATGTGCTGGCCAGGGTTTTTAAGGACGTGATGCCACGCTACAAGGTGATGAAGGGCTATTACGCACCGAGGATAGCAGGGTGGGATACCCATGGGCTACCGGTAGAACTGGAGGTTGAAAAGAAACTAGGGATTTCCAGTAAAACCCAGATCGAAGAATACGGTATAGCAAAATTTAATCTTAAGTGTAAAGAAAGCGTTTTTTCTTATTTAAAGAATTGGGATGCTATGACCGAAAGAATCGCTTACTGGTGCGATTTGGAACATCCCTATATAACCATGGACAATTCCTACATAGAAACAGTCTGGTGGACTATCAAGCAACTCTGGGACAAAGGCTTGATATACCAGGGATACAGGGTAACTCCCCATTGTCCGCGCTGCGGTACTTCCTTAAGCTCACATGAGGTAGCACAGGGGTATAAAGAGAATACCGAAGATCCATCGGTCTATCCTAAGTTTAAAGTCACATCTTCCGAGAAAGAGATAATCAATAATCTGCTTAAAGATAAACCAATATATTTGGTGGCCTGGACCACCACTCCCTGGACTTTACCGGGCAACACCGCTCTGGCGGTGGCAGCGGCAGCAGAATATGCAGTGGTGGATAATGGTTCTGAATATCTGATCCTCGCCAACGATTTACGGGCAAAAGCGGGACTGGGTGATCAAAAAGTACAAACTACTCTACAAGGCAGTGAAATCGTAAACACGCGCTATGAGCCGCTCTACAATCCTGATCAATTCGGGGTTGAAAGAAGACGACCGATGAAAACAACCAGCCAGGACGGAGTTGAGCGTAAAGAATTCAGAGTTCAGCAGGCCGATGATAAATTAACTTATCGCGTTATAGCCACGGATTTTGTGACCATGGAAGATGGCAGTGGTATCGTGCATGTCGCTCCAGCCTTTGGTGAAGTGGACTTCGAGGCAGGTTTAGCCTTCGATTTGGATTTCGTGCAGCAAGTAGATCTGGCTGGCAAGCTAATAGGTAACTATCCCTTCGCAGGGAAATTTGTTAAGTCAGCCGATAAGGAAATACTGGCTGATTTACAGGCGAGAGGTCTGCTATTTAAAAGCGGCAAGGTACTCCACACCTACCCCTTCTGCTGGCGCTGTAATACTCCTCTGCTATATTACGCGAAGCAGAGCTGGTATATACGTACAACAGAAGTCAAAGATAAGATGATTGCTAACAACGAAAAATTAAACTGGTATCCTGAGCATATTAAAAACGGGCGCTTCGGTGACTGGCTTAAGAACAATGTAGATTGGGCCTTTTCCCGAGAGCGTTATTGGGGCACCCCTTTACCGGTCTGGCGCTGTGAGACCTGCGGTAAAATGGAATGCATCGGCAGTATTAGTGAATTGGTTGAGAAATCAGGGATAGATCCGGCCTGCTTTGAAAAGACCGCACTGGGTCTGCATCGACCGGCTGTCGACGAAATAAAGATGAAGTGCACAGCTTGCGGTGGACAAATGAAGAGGGCTACCGAGGTTATTGATTGCTGGCTGGACTCCGGTGATATGAGTATTGCCCAATATCACTATCCTTTCAATCCAGGTAGCAAGGATATTTTCAAGGATGGGCGCTTTCCGGCAGATTATATCTGTGAAGCCGTAGATCAAACGCGCGGCTGGTTTTACAGCCTGCACGCTCTTTCTACTTTATTATTCGGTGAGATTTGCTTTAAAAACGTGATCTGTCTGGGGCATATTCTGGATGCCGAAGGCGAGAAAATGAGCAAGAGCAAAGGGAATGTAGTTGACCCCTGGAAAGTCATTAATAAATACGGTGCGGATGCTTTACGCTGGTACTGCCTGACGGTTACTCCTCCTGGCAACGTTAAACGTTTTTCAGAAGACCAGGTAGGCGAGATTACCCGCCGTTTCCAATTGATCCTCTGGAACGTTTATTCCTTTTTTGTGATGTATGCCAATATCGATAATTATGTACCCGCATCTGATATGAATGTAGAGCCGGATTCCGAATTAGACTGCTGGATTATTTCCGAACTCAATAAATTGATCCGGGACGTTGACCATGACCTGGATAATTACAATCCAACTGAAGCTGGGCGAAAGATGGAAATTTTTGTCAACGATCTTTCTAACTGGTATGTGCGACGGAGTCGGCGCCGATTCTGGAAGAGCGAGAGCGATACCGACAAGACCTCAGCCTACAATACTCTTTATCTCTGTTTGGTGACTTTCAGTAAATTGCTGGCGCCCTTTATGCCTTTTATGGCTGAGGAACTTTATCAAAATTTGGTGAAAGCGGTTTCTCCGGGATCTCCTGACAGCGTGCACCTAACCGATTTCCCGGTAGCGGACCTTGCCAAGATTAACGATCAATTATCCTCTTCTACTCAACTGGCTATTAAAGTATGCAGCCTGGGAAGGGCAGCTAGAAGCGGGGCAAATATAAAAGTTAGGCAGCCTCTCTCTAAAGTGGTTGTAGCGGTAAAATCCCGGAGTGAACGCGAAGGATTGATAAAACTTAAACCGCAGGTATTAGAGGAGTTGAATGTCAAAGACATAGATTTCGTCGACTCTATGGGCGAATTAAATCAGTCGAATTATACCTGTATGCTGGAAGGCGAAAACGGAGTGGCTCTTTGTACCGAGATCTCTGTTGAGCTTGAAATGGAAGGCATGGCCAGAGAGATCGTGCACCGTCTTCAAACCATGAGAAAATCAGCTGGATTTGAGATTGCGGACCAGATCATAACTTTCTTCGAAGGGGATGAGTATATCCAAAAGGTTATGCAAGATAATGCATCGGTAGAGTACTTAAAACAGGAAACACTATCCAGGAACGTTCTAGGCGTATTTCCTGCCGAAGGTGTTTATAGCGAAAGCTTCAAACTGGGTGGTCATCCGGTCAAGCTGGGTGTCAAAAAGGCCTAAATTTGGTTTTGAGGTGATAAAAATAGCTCCCTGCAGGGTGGAAGCCTTGCAGGGAGCTATTTTATTAAGGAGTCGAGGTAGGAGGGCTTTGTCCTAGAGTAACAGAAGTTGTTTGTTTTGTATTTGCCCTCCAGAAGGCAAGCTTGACCGACGATCCGATTTTATAGCCGCGTACTATTTTAACTAATTCCTCTACACTAGCAACGTCCTGACCGTCAATTTTCACGACAATATCACCTGTTTGCAGACCAGCCAGATCGCCTGGCCCCCCCTGGACTACCTGGGTGATATAAACACCTTTATCTACAGATAATTTATAAATTCTGTAGTCGGTCTCAGTAACCGTATGCAAGCCTATCCCCATCCAGGGGCGAGAAATATAGCCATTACTGATAAGTTCAAAGATAATGGGAAATGCTATTTGACCTGAAATAGCGTAACCCATTCCCTCAACACCCACCTGAGCAACTTTGATACTATTTATGCCGATTACTTCACCGCTTAAATTGATTAGCGGTCCTCCGCTATTGCCAGGATTGATAGCTGCATCAGTCTGGATGAGGTCGTTAAGAGTCTCACCGTTATCGGCTGATACCGAAACACCTTTGGCACTGACAATACCCTTGGTAGCACTGATGCCCTGTCCCAGAGAATTGCCAATGGCGATAACCCAATCGCCCACACGCATTGAAGCAGAATCTCCCCTTTTAAGAGCTTTAGGCAGATTGTCGGCCTTAATCTGTATTACGGCCAGATCAGAAACAGTGTCGGTACGCACCATGTCCGCCGGAAAGTTACGGCCGTCTTCCAAAGTTACTGTGATGCTGTTGGCCCCTTCTACGACGTGATTATTGGTTACTATATATCCTTTGGTGTCGTCCAGGATCCAGCCTGAACCAGCTCCTTCCTGAGTAAAGGTGCCAAAGAAACTCACGGTAGGAACTTTGGTGCTTATGGCAACAACAGACGGTCGTACCTGTGCGATAATAGATGCAAAATCCAGAACGCTTACAGGAGCGATACTATTGGTTGAAACAGTCGGTGCGGTATAGGTAGGATTAATGGGTAAAGGGGTGGTTACAGAAGGAGTCAGGGTAGGAGCAATCGTTTGTGTAGACCAATTAAAGTTAAATTGAGGTAATGCACAACTTGATAAGAATAAGGTAGCCATAATTAAAGTAATGAGAAGAGCATATAACAAACTATATTTTTTCATTGATAACCTCATAAATAGTAACCGTTCCTAAATTTATTATAACATTAATTTATCTATGGCCACGCAATAATAGGCTCCCTACCTTTTAAGCAGAGAACCTATTATTGCGGGAAATTATGGCATTTTAGAGAGATACTTTAGGTAAGGTTTTTTGGGCTTCTTTAACCCCTTCGATGGGATACTCATAGTCCTCGAGTTTACCTTGATGATAGGCATCATATGAAGCCAGGTCGAAATGACCGTGCCCGCTCAAGTTAAACAGTATGATCTTGGATTTGCCTTCTTTTTTAGCAGTAAGAGCTTCATCGATAGCTACCCGAATCGCATGGTTGCTTTCTGGAGCAGGGAGAATGCCTTCAGTGCGGGCGAACAAAACGCCGGCTTCAAAGGTGGGAATCTGGAAAACGGCTCTGGCTTCTATCAATTTATGATGGTAGAGAGCACTGACCAGAGGAGACATGCCATGATATCGTAAGCCTCCGGCATGAACTGGAGCCGGCATAAAATCATGACCCAGAGTGTACATCTTGCAAATGGGGGCCATACCGGCTACATCACCGTAGTCGAAAGCATAAAGACCCTTGGTGAGAGATGGACAGGCCATCGGCTCAACAGCGATACAGCGCAGGTTTTTGTGCTTTCCAGATATTTTATCCTTTAAGAATGGGTTAGCGATACCGCCGAAGTTGGAACCGCCGCCCACGCAGCCGATAACAATGTCAGGGTAATAGCCAGCCATTTCCATTTGTTTCTGGGCTTCCTGACCAATGATGGTCTGGTGCAGGATGACGTGGTTTAAGACGCTGCCCAAGGAATAATGGGTGCCCTCGTGAGTAACGGCATCTTCTACAGCTTCGCTGATTGCCAATCCCAGACTGCCACCGCTTAGCGGGTCTTTAGCCAGGGCATCGCGCCCTGCCTTGGTATCGGTGCTAGGGCTAGGAACGCATTTGGCGCCCCAGGTCTCCATCAAAATACGACGGTAAGGTTTCTGATTATAGCTGACTTTGACCATGTAGACTTTGCATTCAATGCCAAACATGGCGCAACTGTAAGAAAGAGCGCTGCCCCACTGGCCAGCGCCGGTCTCGGTGGCTATTCGCTTAATACCCTCTTTCTTATTGTAGTAAGCCTGAGCAACAGCGGTGTTGCCTTTATGGCTACCTGCAGGGCTGGAGCCTTCGTATTTATAGAAAATTTTCGCCGGAGTATCCAGAGCTTTCTCTAATTGAAAGGCGCGATGCAACCCAGAGGGTCTCCAGGTGCGGTAGATAGCCTGAATTTCTTCCGGTATATCGATATACTGCTCGTTGCTCATTTCCTGTTTGATAAGCTCCATAGGAAAGATGCGGGAGAGTTCTTGCGGAGTGGCAAGTTTACCAGTGGCAGGACTGATATAGGGGGGTAGGGGTTCTGGCAGATCTGGCAAGATGTTATACCATCTTGATGGCATTTCTTTCTGGTCAAGGAAAAAGACAGTACGTTCCATTTTTTACTCCTACTAATAATCTTATATTTAAATTGACATAAAATAGCGTTGTTTAAATATTGGCCCCGGCAGGCCAATAATGTCCCGACGTAATCATCTTTACCTCCTAAAAACAAAAAATCTCTCAACCCACTTAGGGGCGAGAGAATACTTCGCGGTGCCACCCTGTTTAGTTAACCGTAATATAAGGGAGCTGGTCAACCATCTCAATCAGGTACTTCTTTGCAGAGATACCCTGGGCTTTGTTAACGGTGCCCTTTCCGGCCATACCTACAAGTAATTTCGGCAGGCAACTCCTAGGCCCATTCAATTTCTGCGCCAGTACCGGTTCACACCAACTCCGGCTCTCTTGACTACGCTGGAAATTTACTATTCCTATTCTCAGTTATTAATATTTAAGTTATGCAGGAATTATAAAGTAGGATACTCTCTTTTGTCAATAACAAAAAGCGATCATCACTTAGTTGAAGGCTGATGGTAGTTAGGAGGAGTATCAATAGTGTCTTTAGCTATATCAGACAAAATATCTCTTTTTAAAACTATGACACGATGGCGTTTAAGGCGGATAGCACCGTTCTCTTCCATAACCTTAAGCGAGCGGTTAACTACTTCCCGGCAGGTTCCTATCATATTAGCCATATCCTGCTGAGTTAGCCATAATCCTACCGTGGCTTCTTCACCGGCGTATTTACCCAGTAAAAGTTTAGCTAAACGTCCCATGACCTGAGTCGAAGAAAGTTCTTCTACGAGATTGGAATCTCGACGGACACGGATAGCCAGAGCTTTTAAAATATTGCTGTAAATACTGGGATGCTCCTGTAAAAGCGTATTAAGGTTCTCTTTGCGCACGGAATAAAGCGTTACAGGAGACATTGCCAACATACTGGCCTGATTTGTGCCGCCATCAAAAGTAGAGATATCATTAAGTGAATCACCTGGGGGAGCGATGTGCAGTATCTGTTCCTTCCCATTTTGGGATGTTTTATAAACTTTGACCAGACCAGTAATCAAGAAAAAGAGATAATCGGACCATTCGCCTTCTCTTAAAATAATTTCGCCTTTACTGACCGCTTTTTCGGAAAAGTATTTTTTAATCGCCTCTAACTGTGTATTATCTAATCCGGCGAAATAATATATAGATTTCAAAGACTCAATATCTAAGCTCATTTCAATTTTTAGTATACATTATCCTTCTGGTAAATGCATTTTGGCTAGGCAGTCGAGACCAGCAATTAACGACATCCTTTAACCACGAATGCACAGATGCAGAATATTGATTGATGCATGCGGCGGTGTTTTCATCAAAAGATATTAGGGTAAAAAGACTACAGGTTAAAACTCCAATCCCTGGAATAAAAAAGGGTTGTGTATAATTACACAACCCTTTTGCATGATACTTAAAGAAATTCAAATTTTCTAAATTTCGTTAGAAAGTCTTATCTTAGAGATTATTTATTATAAAGGTTTTACTCTATTACTAAGGCCTTCCTGACATTCTTTTTGGTCAGATCCAGCTTGCCAGGCCAAGCAACAATCCGGTTTGAAAGCATGAATCGAACAAAGCATCAAGTGTCCATCTTCAGAAGGTTTAAGAAACATGCAACCTGAACTAACATGCCGAATTAAGAAACTTTGTGTCCCGGGCCAGCGATGATCGGTATACTGCTTAATAAATTCATCAAAGGATAAATTTAAATTACTGGCAATGGAATTCGCTTCAGTTAAACTTATTCTAGGTTGATAACGTCTACAGCAAGTACCACAGCATAAACACACGAACTCTAGTGCCTTTGAGTGATCTGCTAAATTGTTATTCACAGATAACAGCTTAATATATATTTGATGGTAAATCCAGCGTTTTACTTAAACTGAAACTAGTTTTTCGTTTTCTTTCAAGGCTTGTTTCTTAACACCTTCTATATTATCAAGGTCACAAGTATATCCGCACTGAAGGCATTGCTCATAATGACCATAATAATCGTTACTGAGATAGATATTCCCGCCACACTTTGGGCATTGCTTACGAGTTAACATTCTTTCCTAACATTCTCCTGACATATTTCGGTTTGCGGCAGTTGATTGAAACCAGGGTTTCGTGCATATCTCTACTGGAAGTCCCAGAAAAGAGCTACTCCCCCTTGCTCAATTGCCGATCCGATATATTTCAATTGAGCTAAATATTTATGTATTATCAACAAAATAATATGGCTGTAAAACTTGACCAGATCATCGTAATACGACTATATATTAAGCAGATACAAATATATTGTCAAATACCTATGCGATTGACATAATAGAATTTAAATTTGTTTATTTAAACAGCATAATCACAGCAAGCTCTATATCGTTCAGTGATTATAATCACTATAATTACAGCATATAACATAATTGTTAATAAATAGTTAATAAATTCTAATTTTCGGTAAATAAATATTTAAATTAGTTACCATTGGGTTACGGTTGGGTATAGTCGCCGGTTTGCTTTAGGTATAAAAAGTATTAAAATAAGAAATCTATTTTACAAGAAATTTAACGAAGAGAGATTATTATGAAAATTCGCAAAGCTATATTTCGCTGGGTTTTTATTCTGTGTTTTCCGCTGTTATTATTGTCCTCCAGTCTGGCAATATGTTTTAACAGCCAGTGGATGTTTAATTATGGCTTTGAAAAATACCAGGTTAGCCAAAGCACCGGACTGTCAACCCAGAATCTGGCCAAGATAGCGAGCAGTTGGACCAGCTATATCAACTCTAATAAAGAGTACTGGGACATTACTATCAACCAGGATGGTAAAACCTTTACACTATTCACCCTGGACGAGCAAATGCATTTTAAAGACGTAAAAGCGTTAGTAAAGTTTGACTATTTAGTTTTATTTTTGGCCTTAATTTTGTGTATTGGATCAACCGTTTTACGTCTATACCCAATAACCCGAGAAAATACAAAACAAATTACCAAAGATATTTTATATGGTAGCTTACTTTCAATTGCACTGATCTGTGTTTTGGCTATAGCTTCGCTATTCGATTTCGATGCGCTTTTCTTACAAATGCATTATCTATTGTTCAGTAATAATTATTGGTACGCAGAAGGCTACATGTTGGAGTTATTTCCGGGCGGTTTTTGGTATGATGCAGCTTTTATCTCAATTGGTTTGATGGCTGGATTGGCCTTAATATCTGGAGGTATAGCCTTCTTTAGTCTCAGGTCAGCTAAAAGGAGACACCAAAGCGAGTAGATAAAAAATGCTTACAACAAAATTGACACCGCCAGGTTAAAAACTTATGATGTGAAGGCAAGAATAAACTGAGGCTAGATATATGACTGAACTCGGGAATAAAAATAACGCTTTGCCCCTTCAAAATAATATAAATATCTCTGCAAATCCTGCTAATTCTGATCTATTTCAGAAACGCTGGTTTTGCGTTGGAATATTTCCCACAGGAAAAACCTTTAAACAAGACGCCGAGTCACCTATTCCCTTCCTGGAGATAATGAATCGCTCAGTCGTGTCCTGGGTGGATTATATTAGCGATGATCCCATCAAAGATCTGCCCGTTGTGGCTGCCCAGATGGGATTCAGCGAGCCTTTTATCACCTCAATGTTACAAGAATCATCGATCAATTATCAAGATTTCGATACCGAGTTGTGGATGAGGATGCCGGCAATCCAAATAAGAGGAACGGACGTACAAGCTCATCCCCTGTTTTTATTAATAAGAAAAAACTTCGTTTTTACGATTCATGTCAGCCTGGTAGATAAGCGTTTTATCAGATTGCGCAGATATTCAGATACAATATTGAAGAAGATCCCAATTGATGGATTGCCTGAAGATAATTTGACTATGTTAATGACCCGGATTATTGATACCAACGATGATAGCAATTTCAGACATTTAAGGGTGATTGATGAGAGAGGGGATGATCTAAATCAAAGTCTGATGAGTGCTAAAGCAGACCGGTCGTTCTTAGGGCCCAAAATCTATGAAATGAAGCATGCTTTAATAATATATATGAACGCATTATGGGAAAGTGTTGATGTTCTGCATACGCTGCGTTACGGGGATGCAGAATTGATTACTAACGATGACAAATTATTAAATCAAATAAGTATTATGACAGAGCAGGTAAAAAGCCAAATAGGCTTGGCTGAGCACATGTCGGATGTATTAGCTTCAGGGCTGGAAGTAATGCAGAGCATCTACAACAACCAATTGCAGATTTTAAATAATCGATTAGCGATGGTGGTCGCCTATTTGACGATTATAGGCACTGCATTACTGGTGCCCAACACTATTGCCACTATGTTGGGTGATCCGGTGTTTGAAATCGGGCCAAAAGATATGGTTTGGTATGCGCCTTTAATGATCGGCGGCACAGTCTTGGCTTGTATTGGTTCCTGGTGGTGGGTCAAGAAAATGGGGCTTTTACCCAATAAAGCTGATCAAGACAGCTAAAAATAGATTTATTAATGATGTATTATTTTTAGTGACCACAGCTGCTACAGTTCCCTGAACTGCAGGATGAACATGAGCTACCTGTTCCACTAAGACGATCATGAATTCCATTTTCTCCGGAAGATTTGGCATAACAGGCTGACAAAATGCGATCAGACGCACCGTAGCACTTAGGACATTCAGCGCCTTCTTGAGAGCGACTAAAAGGCCGCATCAATTCAAACTTATTTTTACATTTTCCGCAAACATATTCGTAAATAGGCATAAATAGTCCTTTAAAAATATTTACTGATATCTCGATTATAGTATCTAAATTCTAAATATGAAAATGTTGTAATTATTAAATATCCACAGCGTTGATATTTTCTGTCGCCTATATATTTTATACTATCTTTATTTCTGATTCGGCGCCACCGTTATATTTATTACGTTTAAAATATCCCAATAGTTACAACATAATAAACCCTAGCTTATGGATCATACTCAATCTTTTTCCTTTTGTTTAAATGCGTTCTATAATAAAAATAATAGTAAGAAGTTTAAAATATCTTTACCCAATTGCAATAATATATGTATAAAGATAACAAAGATCAACGAGGAGAGCCACTCTGCCCTTTCTGCGGGAGTAAACAGGTTTATCCAATTAAAAGTAAACGCTGGCTGTTTTTTCAAGGCACTCAAGGTTGGTCATGTGCCAATGAAAATTGCCGGATGTACCGTAAGTTATTCCCAAATCCATCCTGGGGTACCGGCGGCTGGCATCGTTAAGGATAATTAAATTGTATAAACAAAAATGGTTAATTGGAGCTATAGCATTTAACGGACTTGCTATAATCGCATTGGCGGTTTACTTATTTCTCAATTTTTCCAGTTTCACTCTGGTTAAGGGGCTTGTGTTGATCGGACTGGCTGGTTTTGTTATGTTCTCGGTAGTGGGTTTATTGATCTACCTAACCAGAAACCTGGCGAAGAAAAATATCTCAGAAAAAAACACCCCTCAATAATTATGAAGGGTGTTTTAAAAATATTGGTTTAAACTGGCTTAAAAATACTTCCATTGAGGTTTAAATTTCCAACGCGCAGCGCGGTCTTCTATCCAGATGTGCATCTCTTTCTCAGGTATCTCCCCCCGGTGAGCCAGATCATGGCAGTAAGGACATAATACGATAAGATTATCCAGCTTATTGCCACCACCTGCTTTTTCTTCAACAATATGATGCACACTGAGAAAACTGGTGAACTTACAGTAAGGGTTCTCGCAACGGTACCAGACGGCATTTACCAGCGAGTTTTTTTCATCCAGCGTTAAAGAAGATGGGTCTTCTATCAACGGAATAGGAGACTCTTCCCCTGATTCAACTGCTGAAGGTGTTGGAGGCGAATGTCGGGAAGCTGATTTAACTGTATTGGGCTGAGTTAAGATATCACCTGGCAGAAATTTCTCAGCTTCTAATTCTGCTTCCGCGATTTCTTCTTCAGATTCAACAGGGATTTCTTCAGACAGTTTTTGGATTTTTGGTTTGGCCGTTGATGGTTTGCGGTAGGTTAAATAGATTACTAATGCTGTTATCAGCACTGCGATGCCCGTAGCGTAGTAAAAATAATAGCTTGGATAGGAGGTGTATTGGTTAAATAGCCAGATCAACATGCCTAAAACAGCGATCGTGATGAGTACGCGCAGTCCGCGGGGGAATCTATTAATAGCTGACATAGCTTAAATCCTCCTATACAACAGGTTTATTCAAATGCCAATTAGTAGCTTGCTGATAAGTAAAAGCCGTTCTGAACAACATTTCTTCACTAAATGGCTTGCCGATTATCTGCATACCCACCGGCAAACCTCCAGCGAATCCGGCTGGAATCGATATTGCTGGGATTCCAGCAATATTGATGGGTAGAGTACATATATCACTAAGATACATCTGAACAGGGTCGCTAGTCTTTTCACCAATTTTAAAAGGTACTGTGGGAGAAGTAGGAGTAATAAGAACATCGTATTTAGTGAAGGCCTTTTCGAACTCCCTGCGGATTAAAGTGCGCACTTTCTGGGCTTTTAAGTAATAAGCATCGTAATAGCCGGATGAAAGGGCATACGTTCCCAGCATAATACGTCTTTTTACTTCAGCTCCGAAGCCGAATTGACGGGTTTTCTCCATATTGTCCCACATATTTGCACCTTCTTGATAAGAAAAACCATATTTAACGCCGTCATAACGGGCTAAATTGGCAGAAGCTTCAGACGGAGCAATAATGTAGTAGACGGCCAAAGCATAGGGAGTGCTTGGGAGCGAAACATTCCAATCCACTACTGCACCCAACTCAATCATCTTGTTGATCGCGTTTTCGATAGCTGCTTTGACTTCGGGTTGCATGCCTTCAACAAAATATTCTTTAGGTATGCCAACGCGCAGTCCTTTGACATCTGGTATCAAGCTTTTTGAATAATCAGGTACTTTCTGTGGTGCTGAGGTGGAATCGCTCGGATCATGGCCTGAAATACAATTCATCACTAGAGCGCAGTCTCTAACATCTTGAGTCAAAGGACCAATTTGATCGAGAGAACTGGCAAAGGCCACCAGACCGTATCGGCTAACACGTCCGTAGGTGGGTTTAAGTCCAGTAACACTGCAAAATCCGGCCGGTTGCCGTATGCTGCCGCCGGTATCTGAACCCAGAGAATAAATTGCCTCTCCGGCAGCCACCGAGGCGGCTGAACCACCGCTGCTGCCACCCGGTACCCTCTTCAAGTCCCATGGATTACGGGTTGTAAAAAAGGCTGAGTTCTCAGTTGAGGACCCCATAGCGAATTCATCCATATTGGCCTTACCGACCATCACCATGCCAGCTTTATTGAGTTTTTCAATGACGGTGGCATTGTAAGGAGGGACGAAATGTTCCAGCATTTTGGATG
This sequence comes from Dehalococcoidia bacterium, assembly GCA_025361145.1. Classification (GTDB taxonomy): domain Bacteria; phylum Chloroflexota; class Dehalococcoidia; order Dehalococcoidales; family UBA3254; genus UBA3254. Next base: position 98,480 of record JANYAV010000014.1, read on the forward strand.
AACAGGTAGTCTTAATCCCCCGAGTGCACATATTGTCTTTAATTATGGCGGGGATACCTGTCAGAGGAGTGCATTCGCCGGCAGCAATCATTTTATCCGCTATCTGAGCCTGTATGATGGCCTGATCGGCAGTCACAGAAACCAGAGCTTTGACTCTTGAATCCACATGCTGAATACGCTGCAGATAGGATTGTGTCAGTTCTACAGAAGAGATCTTTTTTTGTTTTAATTGTTGATGGGCTTCGTATATCGTTAATTGAGTGTTGTTAGGCAAATTGTCCTCACGGATAATATTTTTAGTCTTCCAGCACCACTTTGACCTTAAAAAAGTCACCTCCCCTTTGAGGCGCATTAGCCAACACGTCCTCTTGGGACAAAGACAGTTTAATCTCGTCAGCCATCGTAACGTTTTGAATTTCGATAGATTGGGCAGTAGGAGGCACAGTAGAGGTATCCAGTTTATTCAGCACCACAAAATTATCCAATATATTAGAAAGCTGTTCCTGGAATATTTCGACATCCTTATCAGTTACGCCCAATCTGGCTAGAGCGGCAATGTGAAGTACTTCTTCTAGTCTAAGTTTCATGATTAACCTCTCAGGGTATTCAGCCAATTATAACACTCATTATTAAAGCTGACAAAAAGGTTTTCAATTTATTGATTAATAAGAATTTCGCGCTTTTAGAATATGGGGAAATTGATATAATGGGAATTATGAAGAACGGGCGTTTAATTATCGCGATTGTGACCAGTCTTCTCGATGAGGCGCTAATAATATTTTTGATTTTATGGGGGTTGCCAAAACTGGGGGTGAATATTCCTTTATACGTTACGATTGTTATTTGCAGCGGTTTCGTAGTATATGCCGTTTTGGTTTACAAAATGGGTAGCCGTGCTCTGTTTAAACGACCTGTAGATGGTTTTACTGACCAGATCGGTATGGAAGGCGAGGTAGTCGTCACCCTAAATCCCAGGGGCACAGTAAATATTTTAGGAGAGCTATGGGAAGCCATGGCGGAAGGTGAAGAAATAAAAGCTGGTTCAAAAATAAGAGTAGTAAGTCAAACAGGATTTAAGCTAACAGTAAGACCATTAAACAATATTACCATCTACCCCAATGAACTTTAGATGAACTGAAACGATTTGCGGGGGCTTTAGGTTCCTTAGGATATCCCATAGATATCAATGATAATGGCAGGATATAATCTGGCAATTTCAATAAATCTTTTAATTCACGCATTCTTGAAGTAATAGGATAGACACCCACAAAAACAGCACCCAATCCCTTAGCGTGAGCGGCTAATAGAATGTTCTGAGCGGCTAGAGCGCAATCAACCATCCACACCTCAGGTTGCACCTGGATATCGCCACAAATCGCTATGGCAAACTGTGCTTGCAGTAACATGGTTGCATAAGGATGAGTTTCCGGAATCTTATCCAGAATCTGGTGATCTTCAATAACAATAAAATGCCAGGGTTGAACATTATGAGATGAAGGGGCGGCCATGGCAGCCTTAAGAAGGTCATTAATAGCTTCAGGGGATATTGTCTCTGATGTATATTCTCTTATACTACGGCGAGTAAGAATAGCCTCTATTGCTTCCATAACTATAACCCTCAACCTAACTAATTCTGGGTTAATTATACACTGTTTCGAAATTCAAAAGTCAAAAGGAATAAGCAATAAGTACAAAATAACAAGTGTTTTTAGGTTTCAACTAATTTGTGTTGTTCAATGTAGTTGAGATTGCTATAATAAGCTTGATTTAAGAATCAAGGAATATGGAAAGAAGTGAAAGCGCGCACATCAGAAAAACGTTACCAACGCATTGTGGCTAAATTTGGCACTAGCCTTTTAACTGCTGGTGCAGATCATCTAGATCCGGAAATAATGTCTGAACTAGTGCAGCAGTTAGCTAATTTGCATAACCGTAATTTCGAGCTAGCGGTAGTGACTTCGGGAGCTGTGGCTTGTGGGCGGTACAAATTGGGTTTGCCTAAAAAAGTGAAAGGTATCCCTTACAAGCAAGTTTTATCTTCAGTGGGGCAAAGCTATCTGATGTCTATCTATGAAAAATTATTTGATAAATATGGGATCAATATAGCGCAAGCATTACTCACCCGCGCGGTCTTGTGCGATCGGGCCGGTTATTTGAATGCCCGAAATACCCTCTTGGCATTAATGGAATTGGGTGTAATAAGCATAATCAATGAAAACGATGTCGTGGCCATTGAAGAGATACAAGGTGCCCGCTTTGGCGATAATGACAACTTATCGGCTATGGTAGCCAATTTGATAGACGCTGATCTTTTAATTATTTTAAGTGATATTGAAGGTCTGTTCACAACGGATCCTAGAAATGACCCCAATGCCAAATTGATTAAAGAAGTAAAAATTATCGACGATAAAATATTAGCTTTGGCCGGCGGCAGTTCTTCTGGATTGGGTACCGGAGGGATGATGACCAAACTCCAGGCCGCTAAGATGGCCACAGCCAGCGGTATTACGGTTATTATCGCTAAAGGAACCGAGAAAGATGTTTTAAACCGGCTAGCTAACGGAGAAAGTATCGGCACACGTTTTTTACCCACAGCTAGTAAATTGGAAAGCAGGGAACGCTGGATGCTGGCTGGATTATCGTCTAACGGTAAACTAACGGTTGATACGGGTGCTGTCGAGGCTTTAAAAAAGAGGAAAGGTAGCCTTTTGGCAGCTGGAGTGATCGCTATAGAGGGTAAATTTAATCGTGGCGACCTGATAGATATTTATGATGTGGCTGGTAATAGGCTTGGATCTGGCATAACCAATTACAACGCCGCGGGCGTTGCCACGATAAAAGGTATGCACTCGCGTACGATTGCCGCTATCCTGGGATTTGATTACGGCGCGGAAGTTATTCACCGTAATAATTTGATAATTGTATAGTTTACAATAAAGGAAATTAGATGGGGCAAGATCCCAGGCAGAGAACCATAGAGGATTTAATTCCTGCAATTCTGGTAATTTTAGCCAGAAGTACGAATGATAAATTTGACTCTAATATAATTGCTCAGGAATTAAAAACTGAGAGAGAAGAAATTGACCGCTGTTTTGAAGAAATGAAATATTTACGATTAATCGATTTGTTCACTTATTTTGGCCCACGTTATTCAGCCAGGATTACTCCGCTAGGGTTGGCTAACTTGGAAGAGAATAATAACTCGATGGAGAAAAAGAATGATTGATATATTTGCAGAATTAGAAAATAAAGCCAGATGGGCCAAAGGTGCTTCACACCGACTGGCTTTTATATCTACCGAGATAAAGAATAAGGCTTTACATAATATCTCTCATGATTTGATAAAACGATCCGCAGAGATTCTTACGGCTAATAGCCAGGATTACAAAGAAGCCCAAGCATCGGGTATGAATGGGGCTATGCTTGACAGGTTGATGTTAAATGAAGCCCGGATAGACTCCATGGCAAATGATGTGCTAGCAGTAGCCGGGCTACAAGATCCAGTAGGGGAAATGATGGACAACCGGACTATGCCCAATGGCTTAACTATCGGAAAAAAGAGAGTGCCTCTGGGAGTTATCGGGGCTGTTTATGAAAGCAGGCCTAATGTAACCATTGATATATCGGTTTTATGTTTAAAGTCCGGAAACGCGGTTATTTTACGTGGAGGCAAAGAGACCATTCGTTCAAACAAGACTCTAGTTAAAGTAGTCCAGGAAGCCGCCTATCGGGCGGGCATTCCTGAGGGTGCTGTTCAGTTTATCGATAATAGCGAGCATGCTCTTGTGGAGCGCATGTTAAAATTGAAACAATACATTGATTTGATCATACCCCGGGGAGGGGCCGCACTGATCAAGTTTGTGGCTGAAACCGCCAATATGCCAGTAGTTACCGGCGGTATTGGGGTTTGTCACACCTATGTCGATAAAAGCGCTGATATACAAAAAGCGGTTGCTATTGTCTATAATGCCAAAGTCCAGCGGCCTACGGTATGCAATGCCCTGGATTCCGTGATTGTGCATAAAGACATTGCGGCCGAGTATCTCCCCCTAATGGGAGAGGAGTTGAACAAGGGTGGAGTTGAAATGCATTGCGATGAGCGTGCTATTTCGCTTCTCAATAAAAATAAGAAATTAAAACTCAAACCCGCGGTTGACGAGGATTGGGGCAAAGAATTTTTGGAGTTAATTGCTGCTGTAAAAGTTGTTGATTCGCTAGATGATGCGCTAGCTCATATTGATAAATATGGATCGGGGCATTCTGAGGCGATTATAACAGAAAACTATACTTCGGGTATGCGCTTTTTGAATGAAGTTGATGCTGCGTGTGTCTACTTAAATGCCAGCACTCGTTTCACTGATGGGGGACAATTTGGTTTGGGCGCGGAAGTTGGTATCAGCACACAAAAGTTTCATGCCAGAGGGCCCCTGGGTTTGCGTGAATTGACCACTTATAAATGGATCATTATGGGGAACGGCCAGACTAGACCCTAATAAATAATTTAGAAGCCTGGCCAGTCTTAAATGACTTAACCAGGCTTCTTTCTATTTAATAAACGTAATGACTCGTTGTTAAAGGCTTTGTATGGCGTTTTGCTGGATTTCGCAAAGTTGTTTAATTCCGCCAGAGGCTAACTCAATTAAGCCGTCTAGTGAGTTTTTTGAAAATGGTTTACCTTCCGCAGTCCCCTGCACTTCGACGAAATTACCCTGATCGGTCATAACCACATTAAAATCCACTTCAGCCTGGGAATCCTCGGCGTAACATAAGTCCAGCATATTATAACTGCGGATTATCCCAACGCTAACGGCTGCTACGGCATTTTTTAGGGGAATGGTAGTTATCATACCAGTGGATTTCATATGTTTTAAAGCTTGATATAAAGCTACATATGCCCCTGTTATTGACGCAGTGCGAGTACCACCGTCAGCCTGGATAACGTCGCAATCTACAATCAATTGTCTTTCACCCAGCGCATCCATATCAGTTACCGCTCTTAAAGAGCGTCCTATCAAACGTTGAATCTCCTGGCTGCGGCCGTTTATCCTGCCGCCGGAGTCCCTTTGTGTGCGGTTCAGCGTAGCCCGTGGCAACATTGAATACTCAGCAGTCACCCAACCCTTGCCCGTGCCTTTCAAAAAGGGCGGCACACGTTCATCCAAACTCACTGTGCAGATGACATGAGTGTTCCCCATTTCTATTAACACGGAGCCTTCCGGATAGCTTAAATAACCAGGAGTTATTTTGATATTTCTGAGTTGATTGAAACTACGGCCGTCGCCTCTTTTCACCACGCTAAATGCTCCTTTTACATATTTATGCTTTCGCAGTATAACATATAAACTGAATTTCCTGAATCTAATTCACTTGACAGCTATTCCAAATGCACATATGCTTTGTTAATAAGATTTGAATTTTTGATTTTCGAGGGGATTAATGAACGAACGCTATGAGATAAACCAACTAGCTAAAGAGGATTCTTGGCGTTTATTCCGCATTATCGGCGAATTAGTTGAGGGTTTCGATCGCTTGTCTGGAATTGAACCAGCGGTCACTATTTATGGATCTGCTAGATTACGCCCAGGCTCTGTTGATTATGAAAAAACTCGTGAGATAGCGTTTCTAATTGGCAAAGAAGGTTTTAATGTCATTACCGGCGGTGGACCCGGAGCTATGGAAGCTGCTAACCTGGGCGCTCACGAAGCCGGAGTGAAATCTGTGGGTTTAAATATTCAATTACCTGAGGAGCAGGTCTGTAATACGTTCTCTAATGTTTCCATTAGTTTTAACCATTTCTTTGCCCGTAAAATTATGCTGGTCAAATACTCAACTGCGTTTATAATCATACCAGGTGGAATGGGAACATTGGACGAATTAACCGAGGTACTTACTCTCATCCAAACCCATAAGATTAAACCATTCCCAGTTATTTTGTACAATTCAGAATACTGGAAGGGCTTTCTGGACTGGCTTAAGGGACAAGGCCTGGCTAAAGACTATATCACTGAAGATGATCTTAATTTACTAAGAGTTAGCGATGATCCTAAGGAAATTGTGGATATTATCAGAACCTGGTATTTGAGACAGGCCGTAATAGGAAGGCAGGCAATAAAATGATTAAAATAACCTTCACTGGCGCCGCGGGGAATGTTACCGGTTCCCGGCATTTAATAGAAACTGATAACCATAAGATCCTGCTGGATTGCGGACTTTTCCAAGGCCGCCGTAAAGATACCTATGAAAGAAACCTGAGTTTTCCTTTTGATCCAGCTTCAGTTAATTCTTTGATATTGTCACATGCTCATATTGATCATATCGGCAACGTGCCTAATCTGGTAAAAAAAGGCTTCAAAGGAGATATCCATTGCACTTTAGCTACCGCCGATCTGCTTAACATAATGCTAATGGATTCGGCCAATATACAGGAAAGCGATATTCGTTTTGTTAATAAAATACGAGCAAAACACCACGAGCTGCCCGTGGAACCCCTGTATACCAAACAGGACATACCTCCAGTAGTCCAACTTCTGCAGGGCCACAGCTATAATCGTTATTTCAATATGAACGGCAGTAGGGCTGTCTTCAAGGAAGCGGGACACATCATGGGTTCTGCCACAACAACAATAGAATTTAAAGATAATAATCGTATTTTAAAATTATGTTATACCGGGGATTTGGGACGGCCCAATTTACCCATAATAAGAGATCCTGCGCCGGTCACGGACTCTGATATCTTAATTATTGAAAGTACTTACGGCAACCGACTTCACCGTGATATCCAGCAAGTAGCCGAAAGGCTGGCAGCCGTCATTAACGAAACCGTCTCACGGGGTGGAAAACTGATCATCCCTACGTTTGCTTTGGAACGCACCCAGGAAATTTTATATACTTTGCATTTGCTGCGCAATCAACATAAAATACCGGATATTCCAGTCTATGTAGACAGTCCACTAGCAACTAACGCCACTGAAATATTTAGATTACACCCGGAATGTTTTGACGATGAAGTAAATCAAATGCTGCAGACGGAAAATGATCCTTTCGGTTTCTCTCATCTGCATTTTACCCGCTCAGTTGAAGAATCTAAGATGTTAAACGCCATTGATCAACCCATTATTATTTTAGCAGGTTCAGGGATGGCGGAAAGTGGCCGCATACTTCATCACCTTATTAATAATATTGGGAATCCATTAAATACTGTTCTAATAGTCGGATGGCAGTCTGAAAATACCCTGGGACGTAAAATACAAGACAAATACCCTCAGGTGCCCATCTTTGGTGAAATCTATAATCTCAAGAGCCAGGTAGAGGTAATGGGCGAATTCAGCGCTCATGCCGATCGCGACGACTTGATAAATTGGATTATGCAGGGCAAAGAAAAGTGGCAAAAGGTTTTCCTGGTCCATGGAGAGCCTGAATCTTCGTCATCTCTAGCAGAAGCTCTCAGAAAAAATGGTATAAAAGAAGTTGTAATACCCAAACTTGGAGATAGTTTCGAGGTATAACCAGCCTTGACCATGATAAAGCTTTCAAGTATAATCAATTCGGTATTCAATCTTGGAATTTCTTTTTTCCCCAATCTTTAAACGTCTGCTTGAGACGGGCTCGTAGCTCAGTGGTAGAGCCGGGGGCTCATAACCTCTTGGTCGCAGGTTCGATACCTGCCGAGCCCACTTCTTCCACAACAATTTGCCAATATTGCCGTGCCCTCTACGATTACGCGAGATTTTAGAGACATATATTCTTGTAAAACAATCTTAAATAGTAAATTCAAAAACTAAATTATTAACAAGTCCATTGACGCGCATTGGTTTGGGGTTTATTCTAGAATTGTGAAAAGCGAATGCGTTGTCTTAATAGGAATGGCTGGAGCCGGGAAATCCACGGTTGGTGTGGTTCTGGCCAAAAAACTCGGTTATGCTTTCACCGACCTGGATCTTGATATCCGTAAAAATGACTTACGTTCTATACAAGAAATTATTGATACTCGTGGAGAGGTCGCGCTTTTACAACTAGAAAAAGACCAGATGTATCAAATCGATCTTCATCGGAGGGTGGTTTCTCCAGGAGGTAGCATCATCTATCACCAGGATTTGATGAGCTATTTAAAAGAAAGGGCAACTCTGATTTATCTGGACGAAGAATACGCTACAATTGAGAAACGGATTAAAAACGCCGCCGTTAGAGGAATTGTCGGATTAAAAAGCCACTCTTTAAAGGAAATATATGAAGAACGCCGACCTCTTTATGAACATTATGCAGATATGATCGTAAAATCGGGTGGTAGGGACTTAAAAAGACTTGTAAGAGAGATAATGCAAGCGATTAAGACTTAAGATACTTTGACGGCTTACAGGCTAAAGCGTAGAATGTAGGTTGCGTTATATGGAGTGATGTTTATGGATAGGGAAATGTATCCGGTTATTCTGCAAGAAATGGTCAACTCACTTAAAATATCTAAAGAAGAGCTTGAGGCAGACGTGCAGGACCTAACTGAATATTGGGAGACATGTCTGGACAAAGCCGATATTACAAATCGAGATACTGCTATCCTTATCTTGACTACCTGTGTGTCGTGCTATCTGAAAGGTCGGGGGATAGATCTGGAGAATGATAAAGCTTTAGCGCAAAATAATAGTTTGTTACTAACTCTGGTGACCCTTATACCTCTTTATGCTTGGACGCGGCCTGTTGATAATTATCCCAAGATTCATGAGTTAATTCCGCATAAAAAGAATTCGAAACAAGAGACGGTCCATAAAAATAGTATTATTGCTCAAGCAGAAGACATATTGCGCGAAAAATGGCCAGAATAAAACACTATTTTTAAGCTACAGATGACATAACATATATTGTGCGAACTGTATTTTATTGAAATTAACCAATTTTCCATTGCATAACTTTCTCAATCGTAAAATCCCGACTAAAACGCAGTAAATAATGAATACGCTACTTCCGCAGCCGCTTCATTTCAAATACTACCGGATTATCTCCATCTGGACAGGTAACACGATAAATATCGGGATCTTTAGTCCAGGATAAAATACCACCGTTTCTGTACATGCGTAATTCTGGATAAAGAACGTTATAGGCCGCGGCGCAAATACCCCCGGGAGTTTTACCGTTAAAAGTCCAAGTGTCTCCAACTTTGTGTCCATGCCCGCATTCACCTTTTTGAGACACTACAGTAATTTGAACATTGTAAGAATCAGCCATTCTCTTCTCCTAAATTAGAAATATAATCTATAGGTGCCGGCAGTTTCTCTGCGACAAGTTTAAACAGGCTATCGAATCCCCATTTCTTATGGGCAGAAATCAAAACTGTATCCGTTGCCGGTTCTCCGGATTGTGATATATAATATTCGATTGCTTTATTTTGATTCCACATTTCTCCGCTGGGTAATAGAGCATCTATCTTGTTCATAACGATTACCCGAGGTTTGTCTTCCAGCTTCAAACTTTTTAGAATATCCTCAACTGTGTTGAATTGATCAAGTAAGTTGGAAGACGTTATGTCTACTATGTGTACCAGGATAGAGGCATCGGAAAGTTCTTCCAGAGTCGCTCTAAAGGCGGCTACTAGGGTCGTGGGCAATTTACGGATAAAACCGACTGTATCGGTTAATAACACCGATCGGCCATCAGGCAACCTGAGTCTGCGTGTGGTGGGATCGAGAGTGCTAAAAAGCTCGTTTTTAGCCAATACATCAGCTTTGCTTAATGCGTTTAGCAGCGTGCTTTTACCACTGTTAGTATAGCCGACTAACGCTACGGTAGGTATACCGCTGCTGCGCCGGTTTTGCCGATATAATTCACGCTGCCGACTTATCTCGTCTATTTGCCTCTTTAATCGGGTTATCTTCTGGCGCATGATACGTTTATCAGTTTCCAATTGGGATTCGCCGGGTCCGCGTGTACCGATACCTCCACCTAAACGCTCAAGATGCTGCCATTTACCTACCAGACGGGGTAAATTATATTCATATTGGGCCAGTTCCACCTGCAGTTTTCCTTCCCTGGTGTTTGCCCGCCTGGCGAAGATATCCAGAATAAGACCGATGCGATCTACAACTTTAGTCTCCAGATGGTCTTCCATTGCTTGCTGCTGTTGCGGCGAAAGTTCGTCATCCACGATCACACTTTCATAATTCAATTTCTCTTTCATATGCAGCAATTCATCCAGTTTGCCTTTGCCGATGTAATGCTGATGTGAAGGCGCATCCAGTCTTTGCGTTAATCTACCCACCACTTCCGCACCTGCCGACGCTGCCAAAGATGCTAATTCATTGATCGAGTCTTCTATTGACCATGCCTTATGGTTTCTGGTGCTTTCTACGGCTACCAGAATGACCTTTTCAGCGGTCTTGGCTATGTTAATAAAGCTGCCTTTAGGTATATAACACTCCGTTATGTAAATTATATTTAGACTTTTTTACTTTTCCACTGAGCGAATTTGGCTAGTCCTTTATCCAGCATCTGATCGTTAATAGTAAGCGAAATGCGAAAGAACCCTTCACCCGTTGGCCCATATCCATTGCCGGGGGTGACTACAACGCCTACCTGCTCGAGAATGTCCTCGGCAAACTCTGCAGATTTGTAGCCCTGCGGGCAATGGGCCCAGATATACAGGCTTGCTTTGGGGATATTGGTCTGTATGCCCATCTCTCTCAAGGTTTTAACCACTTTATCCCGGCGAGCCTGATAGATTCGGTTATGCTCAGCCACGCTATCCTGGGGGCCGTTAAGAGCCTTGATCGCCATGTGTTGAATCGCCTGGGGAATGCCTGAGTCCATATTTGATTTGATCCTGCGCAATGCGTCTATTACATCTGGGTTGCCGACTGCCATACCAATACGCCACCCTGTCATATTATAGCTTTTAGAGAGTGAATGGAACTCAATAGCTACATCCATCGCGCCTTTGGCTTGCATAAAGCTTACGGGTTTGTATCCATCAAAAGCCACCTCAGTGTAAGGACCGTCATGGCAAATAATAAGATCATGCTTCTTAGCAAAATCGACGGCATAATTAAAATAATCAAGTTCAGCGGTAGCACCGGTAGGATTATTAGGATAATTCAGCCAGAGGACCTTCGAGCGTTGTAATATACTAGCTGGAATTGAATCCAATTCAGGCAAAAATTTGTTTTTCTCATTCATAGGTAAATAGTAGGTCTCTCCGCCAGCCAGCATGGTGCCAATGGAGTAAACCGGATAGCCGGGATCAGGTACTAGTGCCACATCTCCCGGGTCAATTAAACATAGAGCGATATGAGCGATTCCTTCCTTGGCTCCGATTAATGAGACTACTTCCTTTTCTGAATCCAATTTGATGTCGAAACGCTTTTTATACCAATCAGCTACAGCTTTACGGTACTCCGGCAGACCTTCGGACTCAGGATAGCGGTGGTTAGCAGGATCATGAGCTGCCCTTACTAATTCTGCAATTATATGAGGTGGCGTGGAAAGATCCGGATCCCCTATCCCAAAGCTGATGACCTCTTCTCCCCGTGCTTTACGAGCAGCGATTTTTTTACTGATTTGAACAAAGAGATATGGAGGTAAACTTTGCACCCGTTTTGAAAATTTCATATTTACACCTTATTAAATATTTTTATACTAACTTTATGTTAACTATGATTGTTGTTGGCTAGGCTCTATTTCTATGGCCAGCTTGATTGAAACAGGATAAATTTTACCATAATATACACTAAGCTAACGAGGTCTATTATCTATAGCAACCAGTCATTGATCAACGCTTTAGCCTGTGTCTCTATATCCATCTGGATATCTAACCAGTGAATCCTATTATCTTTAAGCCTGAACCAGGCGTATTGGTGACGCACAAAACGATGACTGTCGTTTTTAATCAAATTGATAGTTTCGTTAAGAGAATTAATCCCTCTTAAATACATCCCCATCTGAGTGTAACCTATACTGTTCATGGCAGGCAAGTGAAAATCGTAGCCTCTTTCTATCAAATTCCTGGTCTCAGTTTCCAGACCCAGCTTTATCATTTCCTCTACTCTGGCATTGATACGACTGTAAAGCTCTTTGCGTTCGGTGGTCAAGCCTATTATTAAAGCAGTAAATCCAGGATCAACTTTCTGTCTGAGCTGTGAGAAAGGCTGACCTGTTTGCAGGGTAACCTCTAGAGCCCGAACCACTCTACGTACATTGCGAGAGTCAATTTGCTCTCCTGATTGGGGGTCAAGTTCCTGTAATTGCTTGAAAAGAACTTCGACCCCTTGCTCTTTGGCTATGGTTTCCAGCTTAAGGCGTAAATCCAAATCTGGCGGAACATGCGGTATTTGCCATCCTTCCAATACCGCCCAGATGTATTGACCACTACCGCCTACCAAGATTGGGAGCTTGCCTCTTTTATGGATATCATCAATGATTCGATAGGCCATTTGCTGATAATGAGCGAGCCCAAAATCCTCATCGGGGTTGATAATATCATAAAGATAATGGGAGACAGCTTGATTCTCAGCTGTAGTAGGCTTGGCGGTGCCTATATCCATAAAACGGTAGACCTGGCGACTATCGCCGTTGACAATTTCGCCGTTATATTTTAAAGCAAGTTTAATAGCCAGCCGGCTTTTTCCCGTGCCAGTAGGCCCCACAATAACGATTAAGGGACGAGCTTCAGGAAGTATGATGTTTCTCCTGTATTACCCTTTTAGGCAACACTCAGAGGTAATTTTTATTATAGAAGCAAAATCATTAGCTTTCAGACTGGCTCCGCCTACCAGAGCGCCGTCAATATCCGGCCGTATGACCAATTCTGCAATATTGCTGGGAGTCACGCTGCCTCCGTATAAAATTCGTGTTTCATAGGCTGCGTCCAAACCATATTTATTTAAAATTAAGGAACGAATAAAAGCTATTGACTCCTCAGCCTGCTGCGCGGTAGCGGCTTTGCCAGTGCCGATGGCCCAAACCGGTTCGTAAGCTACGACAAGTGAGTTAATCTGTCCAACTTCAGCAAGGGAAGTGTTCAACTGATCGGTTATTATTGCTTTGGTCTGTCCAGCTTCATATTGCTGCAAGTTTTCTCCTACGCAAAGAATAGGTTTCAGATTATGTTTAATGGCAGCTGTGATTTTTTTACTCAAGACGGGACCGCTCTCAGCAAAATACTGACGACGTTCGGAGTGGCCTATAATCACATACTCACATATTTCCTCAAGCATGACAGGCGATATTTCTCCCGTAAAAGCTCCTTTATCTTCGCAATACATATTTTGGGCACCTACTTTCAGATCACTGCCTGCTAGTTCATTGGCAACAGCCGCAAGAGAAATAAAAGGAGGACAAACCAGTTTCTCTACGGAAGGATAGTCTGCCGCAATTTTCCGTAATTCTTTTACAAGGTGGACTGCTTCTGGCAAAGTGGTATTCATTTTCCAGTTTCCGGCAATTAAAGGAATGCGCATGGGCTCCTCCTGGTGTTATTTGAACCTTATGTTTTTATTATAAATTGGGAAACCTGGTTGCTGCGATACTTGAGTCGCTCGCCTTGTAAGATCATTTATCTTGGCATGGGTTGCCTATTGATTCTGGCAAACTATTTCTAGTGGATGGGAACACAACCTTCGCCTCCAGGAACAACATATTAAAAATGTTCCTACCTGATTAACAGGTTGCTTCAAGAGAATATTCTTCAGCATATACCTTAGACAGTGTTTTCATTTAATTGCTGATATCTCTGGATCGTAATCTCTGGCTGAAAAATATGATGATGAGGGCATGACCTACCACCACCAAAGCTATCGGCCACCAAACATTCGGGTTAAAGAGGAAAAGGGCACCTATCGCAATGAGAAATAGTCCCAGTATGGCCATTTTTAAGCGGAATTCTCCTTTTGAAGGGCTGATATAGATTACCCAATACTCTATCAGAAAGACTATCAGAAGTAATACCAAAAAATATTGCCACCAATCATCCTTTAAGACTCCATAATGAGAAAAAAAGAATAGCACAGCCATAATATTCAAAATTGTGCCTGGAATAAAACCAGAAAATGTCGCCCAATGGCTATTTTGTTCATTCGTAGGTTCTGTATCTGGCTCAGGCTTAAAAGGTTTTGCTGATTCATTGGAAAATAGATTTGATGGACCGACCTTATTATCTTCCGGCATTTTCCGTTCCTTAAATAATAATTCCTTAATATCTTAATATTTTGACTTATTCTAACATATTTTATGCTTTAGTTGCCCCTTCAGCTATTCCCCGTTAGAATATATTAATGGCTTTTATTCGACCCGATATAATACGTCCTCCTAGCGAAGCTGCTTCCTATTTTTTACCGCTCACATTTGGCTGTTCTAATAACAGCTGTGGATTTTGTAGTTTCTACGGCCAAAAACTACAGATCAGAGAACTAGAAGAAGTTAAAAAAGAAATTGACGCTCTTGCTGTTTTCAGTCAGTTTGGCATACACACTGCCGGTCAGCCAAATATTGTTTACTATATTGCTAATGAATGGGATGGGAGTAGAATCTTTTTACAAGATGGAGACGCACTAGTTTATCCTTTTCCTCAATTGGTCGAAGCGCTGGAATATTTAAACAACCGCTTCCCGCACTTAGAGCGCATCGCTTCATATGCTACAGCACAGGATATCTTGCGTAGAAGTAATGAGGAACTAATACAGCTTAGAAAACTAAAATTAGGCATTCTATATATGGGAGTAGAAAGTGGAGATGATACTATTTTGCAACAAATCAGCAAAGGCGTTACATCTCAACAAATAATAGAGGCCGGACTCAAAATCAAAGATTCGGGTATATTAAGCTCAGTCACGGTTATTCTGGGACTGGGAGGAACTGACCATAGCCAGGAACATGCTACGGCTACAGCCAGGGTATTGAGTGCTTTAGACCCTGATTACGCAGGAGCCTTAACACTCACGCTGGTTGAGGGTACACCCATTTACAATCAGGTCCAAAATAAGGATTTTCATCTTATCTCGCCTTTGCAATCACTGCAGGAGTTAAAAACGATAATTGAAAACAGCAATTTTACCGATTGTTTTTTCAGTTCAATGCATGCGTCTAACTATCTATCTTTAAGGGGAAAACTCCCTGAGAATAAAACCCAGATGTTGGCACAATTGAACAGGGTGCTTTCCAGAAACGATTTTTCACTTTTACGGCCAGAATTTATGCGCGGTTTATAAATTATTAAGCCCAGTCTCTTTACACTAGACCCCTATATTTGATAAACTTTAGGAAAGAAAAATATCTTGGGTATTAGGTAAAACCAAAATATTCATAATTGGAGGGATTTTTATGGGTAATCGAGATTTCGGTAAAGGGGAAAAAAAGAAAGCAAAGAAAGACACCAATAAAGGGCCAGTTATTTCCTCCGGTATTGTTGAGCCCAGACCTGAAGTTGAGGTTATTAAAAAGGGCAAAAAGAGCAAAGACTGGTAAATAATCTCGAAAATAGATTAGAGTTCCTAAAACAATAATATAACAAATTCATCAACTACAAAATGAATTAGCTATTAAAGAAAAACAGGCAGAGCAAATACTCTGCCTGTTTATTAATAATTTTCCAAAATACCAATTATTCTCGTCTTACTTTTAAGCTTCAAAGCCAACGCGAGCGACTTTGACCAGGTCTAGATACTCAGACTTCACGTTGGCTATCTGGCAGGCATCATTGTCTATATCAAAGGGCTCACCTATTATGATTTTACCCAGATCAACAATTTTCCCATCTTTCAATAGTGGGCTGGTGCCTACAAACTGCTGACGGGCTTCTATGATGCCCACATCAAAGGGAAGAGTAAAATAAAGGTCAGCCAGCACTTTATCAATACCGAGACTGTATAGGCTATCCCAACCATTGGCTGAACGAGCTCCATATTTTGTGCTGGGCAGCGTAGAAAGCAAATTCATAACACTGAATTCCGGCCGGTCATTGATTACTCTCATCGTTGAGCATGAAATCAGATAATCTGAGGATAAAATTACATTGGGGATCCAGAAAGTGGGTACAGCAAAGGGTTTGGGCAGAGGATTATCCACTTCTACCCAGATGCAATCCTTAACGTCCAACATTAACACGCGTTGAAAATTGTAACCTAGCGCTTGATATACCGGATAAATTGGGCTCCCACCGGGAGTTCCTTCGAGAATCAATATATCCGCATCACTGACCTCGCGTATACCTTCTATAATGCGTGCGATCAATTCCGGACTGGTAGTAACCGGGTAAGGAGACGGATAGCCCGCGCTGGGTTTGATCAGCACCCTTCTGGCCCTGGCAACCTCAGGCGGTGCCTTAAAATTAAATTCAGAGGCGTCGATTATCAATACGTTCTCCCATAAATTCAACCCGCATTTATATTATATTTCAGGATTTAACTAAATGTCCTGGCTCCAATCCAGCATTAACACTTTTAAAAGATCACCCTTACTAACTTTGGGGTTATCTTCAGGCACTACTGCCAGACCATTAGCCGATGACATTGAGGTCAAATCGCCTGAACTTTGAGAACCGGTTAAATGGGCATAATACCGGTCTTCTTTCTTCTCAACCACGACTCGCGCGAACACCCTGCGTCCGTCATTATTCTTGATGCTGTCTTCAATAACAGCATCGATGGAAGGTTTATCAAAATTAGTTTTACCCATCATTTTTAATATTGCCGGACGTACAAATAACTCGAAATTTACCATGCAGCTAACGGTGTTGCCGGCTAATCCTAGATGAGGCAGATCTTGAACCACTTTGTCATCTCTTACTCTACGGATAGCACCAAAAGCTAAAGGTTTACCAGGTTTAGCACGTACTTTCCAGAAAACTATCTCACCCTGCTTGGCCAGGACGTCTTTTACCAAATCATAATCGCCCATGGAAACACCGCCAGTAGTTACCAGTAGGTCAGCGTCCAGGGCTTGATTGATTTTAGCGACCACTGAGGCCTCAGTATCCAGAGCTATGCCCACTATTCTGGGTATACCGCCTTCTCTGATCACCTGAGCAGCGATGCTGTAGGTATTACTGTTATAAATCTTCCCTTCAGCTAGCGGCTCGCCCAAATTAGTCAGCTCATCGCCTGTGGACAGAATCGCTACAACAGGACGACGAATAACCTTTACCTTAGCCCGTCCCATTGAAGCCATTACGCCTATCTCAGAGGGTCTGATAATCTTGCCTTTAGTTAGTACCAGATCGCCTTTTTTTATACTTTCTCCGGCTTTACGGATATTGGCTCCATTAAGCTCTTCAGTAAAGACGCCTATTTCAGAGGGTATTTTACTATCAGAGACAGGCCGTGAAGTCTCATCGGTATCTTCAAAACCCACCACGCAGTCCGCTCCCTCAGGAGTAGGCGCTCCGGTCATAATTCTAACAGCGGTGCCAGGTTCTACTCTTTTATGGGGATTGCCTCCGGCTACGATATAATCAATGACTTTTAATATCCGCGGATTTTGCGGTCCGGCGCCTTTTATATCAGCCGCTCTCAACGCGTAACCATCCAGTGCGGAGTTATCTTTGGGCGGCACATTTATATCTGAATATACGTCCTCGGCCAAAACTTGACCCAGACTTTCCAGCAACCCTTTCTCTTCTACGCCCAACGGCTTGATACTGGATAAAATTTTATCCAGAGCTGTTTCTACACTTATCAATCTATTGGTCCCCTTGTTCAGCGATTTCCCTTCCTGCCATCAAATCAGACTCGGTATTTATGTTAAAAAAACTCAGATGATGAGGGTCTAATTGCTCGATATCGCTAGTATTCAAATAACGTACTTTTATCATAGAATAAAGCTCTTTAATGGAGAGCTTGTTTTGTTCTATTAAATACTGCATGGCCTGCAGGCAATTCCGGGAATAAACAGCGTGTAAAGGCTCAGCCGTATCTTTGACCATTGGAACTACCGCATCATAACCCTCGGATAGCTCAATCATATGTCTGAATAGCTCCAAATTAAGAAAGGGCATATCGCACGCTGTTGCCAAATTATAAGTTCTATCAGACACCGATAGACCGCTATATAATCCCCCTAATGACCCCTTGTCTGGAATAATATCTTTTATGACTTTGATACCAGGATAATTTTTCAGCTCAGGTAAAACCGAATCCTGCGCAACTACTACATATATTTGACTATTAAAGTAAGCGAGCCGGTTAATGACTCTAACCAATAGATTTTGAGTTCCAACTTTTTCCAGCAATTTATTGCGTCCTAGCCTTGAGCTTTTACCACCGGCTAGCACTATACAGTTGACGTCCAAAATAGTAAACCCTCACCTACCCAGCCCGCAACTCTCATTACTATTTTACCATAAATGTCAAATTATGGCATTAGTTATTTTGATAATCTTATAAAGATCATCGTAGTTTAAATAATAATTCCCCTTCATTGAGCGTGAAGGGGAATTATTGGTAAGTATTTATAAATATAAAAAGTCTAAACTGCTAACTTCTTGACGTAAACTTTAATCTCTCCGTTTTCCTCTTCCATTCCCACACATTCATTACCCGTAGTTTTGCACCAGGCCGGCATATCTTGCTTAATCCCTTTATCATCAGCCACCACTTCCAGAGTTTCGCCGGTTTTCATCTTCTTTATTTCTTGAGAGGTTTTTATGACCGGCATCGGACAATATAATCCCACACAATCCAAAATTTTATCGGCTTTCATAAAATCCTCCTCCAAGCTATTACTTTAAATAAAAAGAGTAACCTTAGATTCCTTAGCCTGGCCAAGGAAGAAAGCAGCGCCTGCCTGGCTCATAATACCATCCCTAAAAGCATCATCTGGCAATCCTAATATGCCGCAGGAAGTTGAACAGGGTATCATCTTGATATCCATTTGTTTTGCCATCTCGATAAATTCATCGATAGATGGCATATTTTTCTGCTTCATCATCTTTTTCATCATCCAGGTGCCCAACCCCAGCATATTGAATTGGGACATTTTAAGGCGGCTGGAACCACCCCGGTTCATAATATTGAGAATTTTTCTCATAAAGCCCTGACCCTTAATGCTGCCTTTATCACGTTTGATAATATTGAGTCCCCAGAAGGTGAAAAACATGGTTACATCCATACCCATACTGGCCGCAGTAGTAGCGAGTATAAAAGCGGCCAGCGCTTTATCAAGTTCGCCACTAAAAATAACTAAAGTCATTTTTTCTTTCTCAGCCATTTTCAATCCCCCTCGACCATCTTATATAAGACAGGCCAACCGGATCAGGCTTTTTCTTCTTTATGAGCTGCAGCGTGACATGAACCGCAAATCGAATTTTCGTCTGCCTCTCCTTCTTCATGCTCACAGAATGGGCAACCTTTACCTTCTTCTATTTGTAATCTGCCCTGTTTTATCAAATAGTCATCAATAGCTTTGTTTAGAGCCTGAGCGCCAAGGTTAGAACAATGGAATTTTTGCTTGGGCAAGCCTTCCAACTCCTTAGCCACCATTTCAGGAGTTATTTTTTGAGCTTCTTCTAGCGATTTGCCCATTGCCATTTCGCTTACCATGCTGGAAACAGCGATGGCGGCACCGCAGCCAAAGGTTTTGAATTTTACATCAGATAGTTTATCTTCTTTGACCTTGATATAGAAAGTCATCATATCGCCGCAGACCGGGTTTCCCACTTCACCTACCCCATCGGCATTTTCTATTTCACCAACATTACGCGGATGCATGAAATGATCCATTACTTTTTCATTGTAAACAGGCATATTACTGGCCTCCTTTATTTGCCTTTAAAAATTTATCATAAACCGGTGACATTTGTCTTAATCTAACCACTATAGGCGACATCTCTTCCACTACGTATTGCATGTCATCAATAGAGTTATCTATTCCCAAGGTGAAAACTAGAGATCCTTGAGCTATCTCATGAGTATAACCCATAGCCATTAAAACATGCGAAATTTTCAAAGCGCGGGAAGTGCAGGATGACCCAGATGATACTGCTATGCCCACACTGTTAAGCATCATCAACATCGATTCGCCCTCTATGAACTCGACACAGAAACTAGCGTGTCCCGGCAATCTGTTTTGAGGATGGCCAGTTAAAACCACATGACTTATTTTTTCGGTTAATCCTTTGATCAAACTATCACGCATTGGAATAAGCTTGTTCATACGATTAACAACATCTACAGCCGCGATTTCAGCTGCTTGCCCCAAACCAACGATAGATGCCACGTCTTCTGATCCCGCTCGACGTCCGCCTTCCTGAATACCACCGTCTAGCAACGGGATAATGCGGACCCCTTTTTTAACCCAAAGAGCAGCACCGCCTTTAGGCCCATAAAATTGATTTCCGGCCAAACTCAGGGCATCTACACCTAGATCTTTCACATTCACGGGAATATTACCGCAACTAGCTATCGCATCAGTATGCAATAATATCCCTTTTTCACGTGTAATGGCACTGATTTCTTTAATAGGTTGTATCGTGCCCACTTCGCCATTGGCATGCATGATAGAAACTAAAATAGTATCTTCACGCAGATTCTGCCGTACATCTTCAGGATTAACCACACCATTCTTATCTACCGGAACCAGCGAAAGCTGAAAGCCCATTTTCTCCAAAGATCGGGCTGCATTCATAACTGAAAAATGCTCTATGGCGGAAATGACAATATGTTTGCCTTTGCTTTGAAGGGCTGTCGCCAAACCTTTAATAGCAAAATTATTACTTTCCGTTCCGCAGGAAGTAAAAATTATCTCTTCTGAGGCATCCGTTCCTATCAAGGCACCCACCTGCTCCCTGGCCTTATCCATGGCGTCTCTAGGCGCATCCCCCCAGTTGTGAAGTGACATGGGATTGCCAAAACTCTCCCCTAAGAAAGGCAGCATGGCATCTCTTACAGCTGGAAGTAAAGGTGTGGTTGCATAATGGTCTAAATACACTTTTCTCATAAGACCCCCCTTCCTTATTGTCGATGATTAGCCGATTGCTAACATTTTATCAACCGCTTTCTTAGCTTTGACTCTCACTGATTCCGTTACTTTTATTACCGGGGATAAGGTTTCCAAAGAGTTTAATATTTTATCTAAAGTGATCAATTTCATGCGCGGACAAACCGCTTGCTCAGAAGCCGCAATAAAAGTTTTATGAGGATTTTCTTTCCTTAGACGATAAATAAGGCCGATTTCAGTAGCCACGATAATTTCATTTCGGCTGGTCGAGCGAGCTAAGCGAAGCATGCCACCTGTACTCAAAACATAATCAGCTAGAGAGGAGGTCTCAGGTCTGCACTCAGGATGGGCTAAAACAATCGCCTGAGGATGGTCTTTCTTAGCTCTTAATATATCTTCTGGCCGTATACGGGCGTGGGTGGGGCAGTAGCCGGGCCAGAATTCCATCTTTATACCGGTCTTTAAAGAAATATATGCCCCCAGGTATTGATCTGGGATAAATAGAATTTTATGAGCCCCTAAACTTTGTACCACCCTGTCGGCATTAGCTGAGGTACAGCAGATATCCGATTCCGCTTTGACTTGGGCGGAAGAATTGACGTAGGTTACTACTAAAGCGTCCGGCAATTCTTTTTTCCGTTCGATTAATTGTTGAGCGTTGATCATATTAGCCATCGGACAACCGGCATTTAAATCCGGCAACAATACCGTTTTGTCTGGGCACAGAATAGAAGCGGTTTCTGCCATAAAATGAACACCGCAGAATACAATTACATCCGCTTTTGTTTTCGCGGCCTGCTGGCTTAGTTCCAGAGAGTCGCCAACAAAATCCGCAATATCCTGTATCTCGCCCAACTGGTAATTATGAGCGAGTATTACCGCATTGCGTTTGATTTTAAGATCCCGTATGGTTTGAGTTAACCCAAAATTGATATCCTGCATGAATCCTCGTCTTAAACCAATATTATTTAGTGTTAACCCTTATCCTGTCTCCGGCAGCGACTTCTCCACCTTTAATGACTTTGGCGAAAACACCTTCTTTGGGCATAATACATTTTCCGGTTTGTTTAAAAATGGTGCAGCCGGTGTGACATTCTTTGCCGATCTGGCTAATTTCAAGTACCACGTTTTCACCTATATTAAGCAGGGTTCCGATGGGCAAAGTGTTCAATACTATACCTTCGGAGGTTATATTCTCGGCGAAATCACCCGGCTTAACGTCATAGCCTTCCTTGCGCATTTTTTCTATGCTTTCAAGCGCCAATAAACTCACCTGTCGGTGCCATCCTGAATCTGCATGGGCGTCCCCAATTAAACCGAAACCCTCTTTGAGGGTTCCCTTTTTAATATCAACCTTTTTAATACCTTTTTTTTCACTACGGCAGACCGCTATTACACTTGCCACTAATCACTCCATTCAAATTGATCATATTATACATTATAGCTAATAGGATGGTCTAAACTTGATAGCAAACGATGTTCTTTCATTATGCAGCGATCCTGAACCACTTTTAATCCAGCTTGGCGAGCTTTGTTAGCTGCTTGCTCGTTCTTGACACCTTCTTGCATCCAGACTGCGCCGGCCCCTATAATGATGGCTTGATCCACAATCGGCTCTACATCTTCGGAGCGCCTAAAAATGTTTACGAGATCTAATCTCTCAGGAACAGCTTTTAAATTGGGGTAGCAGGTTTCCCCTAACACTCTGGTTTCTTTGGGATTGACCGGAATTACTCTATAACCCTGATTGATGAGATATTTACCGATTATATGACTAGGGCGTTCCTCGTTAGAAGAAATTCCAACTATCGCAATGGTTTTACAATTAGATAATATTTCTTGTTCTGTACTCACTGCCCTCACTCCTAGACTAATCTGGGATAAATTATATCATTGAAGATCTCGGAGGATAATTTGCCCATCTCATCAGCTCGCTTTTTTAGATGTTTTGTTATACAGGGGGGACATTCCGCGAAGTTTGGTCATAATCCGAGGTAAGACCTCCAGAACTTTATTGACATCTGCTTGTCTGGTCCATTTTCCCAGGCTGAAACGGATTGAACAGCGGGCTTGCTCCGCAGGCACGCACATTGCAGTAAGTACATGGGATGGTCCCATGCTTTCCGAACTACAAGCTGAACCGGTGGAGGCGCATACTCCTTCATAGTCCAGACTCAATAGAGTGGCTTCGCCTTCAACGTATGCCAGACTAATATTAACATTGTTAGGCAGTCTTTTCACCGGATGGCCGTTTAATTTTACCAAATCTATTTTGCTCAAAAGCCCATTAATGAGCTGATCGCGCAGACCTGACAATAGCTGGCCTTCTTCGACCATTTCAAGATTTGCAATTTCCACTGCCTTCCCAAAACCGACAATCCCTGGTGTATTATAAGTACTGCCTCGCCGGCCGTCTTCCTGGCCTCCGCCTATCATGAATGGCACCAATTTGGTACCTTTTCGAATATATAAAACACCCACTCCCTTTGGCCCATATAGTTTATGCCCGGAAACCGATAGAAGATCAACATTCAACTCATTTACATTTATTGGCAAATGACCGAAGGTTTGCACCGAATCGGTATGAAAGTAAACCCCAGCCGTTTTTGTGATTTTGCCTATTTCAGCAATGGGTTGTATTGTGCCAACTTCATTAGACGCATGTATGATAGTTACCAATATGGTTTGTGACGTTATGGCTTTTTTAACATCATCAGGATTAACCATCCCGTAATTATCAACAGGCAAATAGCTAATTTTAAACCCGCGTTTCTCAAGAAAATGACAGACTTCTAAGACGGCATGATGTTCAACTGAGGAAGTTATGATATGATTACCGCGTTCCTGATTGGCGTAGGCAATGCCTAATATGGCTGAGTTATCCGATTCAGTGCCACCACTGGTGAATATGACCTCTTCGGGAGAAGCTTTAATAAAATCAGCCGTGGTCTTGCGAGCCTTCTCAATAGCTGATCGGGCTTCCTGGCCAAACGAATGAAGACTGGAAGCATTGCCGTATTTTTCACCAAAATACGGCAGCATGGTCTTTATTACCTCGGGATGAGCAGGAGTGGTGGCTGCGTAATCAAGATAAACCTTTGACAAAGGTCATACCTCCGTGTCAATTCAACAATTGCCTTAAACATATTAGATAACAAAAAGATATATATGACAACCGCATAGCCATGATAAATAATTGTAACACTTCAAGTTTTATTTGAGATTATGAAAATACCCAGCAGAGAAAACAAATTGGGTAAATACTTTACTGGTTTCGCCTTTGCCAGATAGAAGGTCTTTTCCACTGTGATATCTCTTTTTTTACAATAGTCCCAAAAATCTGCAATACTGAGAAAATGAATGTTGGGGGTATTAAACCACTCATAAGGAAGTGATTTTGTGATAGGTGCTCTGCCTCTAATAGCTAGTTGTAAACGAGCGGTTATATTGGCGAAATTGGGGAAACCAACGATTGCTTTTCTGCCTATTCGCAGAGCTTCTTGGAGAACAATATCTGGTTTTTTAACCTGCTGAAAAGTTTGATTGAGTATAACGTAATCAAAGGAATTATCAGCATAATCATCTAGTCCTGTATCTAAATCACCGTGGAAAACGCTCACTCCTTTAGCAACACATTCATAGATGGCTTTCTCGTTTATTTCTATTCCTTGCGATTGAATAATATTGCGCTCTTTTTTTAGTATCGCTAAAAGGTCACCGTTACCGCATCCAAGATCGAGAACACGTGAACCCTTCTCAATATTGTTTACGATAAATTTGTATTCCGGGTTGTAAACGATAGGTGTATTAGACTTCATTAATCACCATCTTTGACTCTCTCTAGGAAATGCTTAATTAAATGGGATTCCTCTTCGATTTCCAATAAAAATGCGTCATGCCCGTATTCGGATTCTATTTCGCAATAGGTTGTATCCAGTCCTGATTGTTTACAAACACGTACTATATCTTGAGTCTGGTAAGGGGGATACAACCAGTCTGATTTAAAAGCTATTACCAGAACTTTCAGATCGGGGTTGATAAGTCCCGCCCGGGTCTTTTTACCCTGAATCGGGTCATAGAGGTCCATTGCTTTAGTAATATATAAATACGAGTTAGCATCAAACCGGCCGACGAAGGCTTTTCCGCGGTGATGAAGATAGCCTTCTACCTCAAAATCACCAGTAAATTTAAAAGCTTTACGTTCGTCTTTTAAACGTCTACCAAATTTCTCCGCCATTGAACGGTCGCTCATATATGTAATGTGTCCGACCATGCGCGCTAAAGATAATCCTCTATCTGGAGGATTCCCTGTGTAATATGATCCATTATTCCAGTGTATATCTGCCATAATAGCCTGCCTGCCAACTTCATTAAAGGCTATCTGCTGAGGAGAATGGCGTAAAGCGGTGGAAATGGGTATTACGCTTTTTATCCGATTTGAATGACCAAACATCCACTCCAAAACTTGCATACCGCCCATTGAACCTCCGGCTGCGGCGAGTAGATGAGAAATACCCAGATGGTCGATTAGTTGTTCCTGCGCGTTGACCATATCTCGTATGCCGATCAACGGAAAATTTAAGGCGTAGGGCTGGCTGCTGGATGGTGCAAGGCTGGAAGGCCCTGTGCTCCCCTGACAACCTCCCAACACATTGGAACAAATAATAAAATATTTATCTGTATCAAAGGCCTTACCATGACCTATCATGTCATCCCACCAGCCGGGACTTTTATCTCCATCGTGAAAACCGGCCGCGTGTGCGTCTCCAGTCAATGCATGAAGTATTAAGATTGCATTAGACCGCGAATTATTTAAGATTCCATAGGTCTCATAAGCCAGAGTGATGGGACCAAGCTTCTCGCCACTTTCTAACACAAGTTCATGAGGATCTTGACCAAAAGTGTAATATTTGGTTTCTACTTTACCTGATGCCGGTTTTACCATTATGATCCTATTAACAAAATATATATTACTATTGTACTCATAATTATCATATTATTCTAAATAGCCTCAAATGTCAAAGAAAACGCAATTAATATACACTAAAAAGCCTGTAAGATTTATTCCTACAGGCCTGTTGACTGTTGACCGATATCCTTTTATTTTCGCATAAAGTCCGAACCGGTAACATGCCACGGCCTGCCCATCTTCATTTTAGATGCTCCGCTACTTAAATATTGTAGGACCAAATTCGACGATATACTCTTTCCCTTCAACATGCACGTTGACTCAGTTTATTGAATATCTTCCTCAATATTTAAACTCATTAAAATGGCCTCCAGCACTCCACCACTGACAATCCTCATATCCTTGCTAATATTAAAGCTAACCGTTTTATCATTGACCGAATCAATTTCAATTAGTTCGGTATTGTTCAGTACTTTCGTTTCATTACGTAGGATACCGCGAACAACCCCATCCGCGGGAGAAACTAAAGAAATATCGTTTAATTGGCCTATTATATCTCCCGATAATACTATATCCCCTATGTTTCTTTCTGTAGTAAACACTCCTGCGTCTTCAGCTTTCAAAATGTGACTGGCCAACAAATCCGGCTCTTTTTCTATATTTTCAACTTCACCCTCAATAACTACTTTGCCCAAGTTTTCACCGGGATTCGTATCTATTACTAAATGTACATCCGTTCCTACTGTAAAACCCGGACCAATCCCGATCACCAGAGGAGCGTCTGACATTTTAGTGCTGGTTTGTCTGCCCAACATTAAAGCGTTGATTAACACATCCGGCTTGATAAGTGGTTTAACGGTCAGTTCCGAATCAACGACTATCGGGATTCTTTCATTACGCCAAACCTTGTAAATAGTTTCCAAGGATAACAGTGTACGTTCTGCCTTTATTCCATCAATATTTTTGTCTGTTTCATAAACTGCTTCAGAATAACAAACGCCACGCCTTAGAGATGTTGGGCTTGCTATCTCGGTCATACATACCCTGAAATGGCATCGGGTGAGAATATTAGCAATAGCACTGCCAACCTCACCTCCACCGCGAATGACTACAATCAATTCGGATAACTTTCTCATGACTTCCCCCCGGTTAGCATATTTTAGTATCCTATTGTACTCTATCCTCCATGGAATAAAAAGATGGAATGTTTAACTCACGTACTGAGACACCACCGGTCGATAGTTTGATTCAAACCCTTCAAAACAGTTGTAACATATGAGAATATTAGGTTGCTATTTAAACTTCCTGCTTTCAATGCCAAATAATTAATTTGAAAAAAGCTAGAGCTATATTATTTGACTATAGTTACGTCGCTTAATGGGGCAAAACCCAGAGGACTATAATAGAATCCTTTGACATAGGGTTTCACTAAATAATAGCTTTCGCCAAACGTGATAGGTATACAGCTGGAGTTGGTAATCAATAATTCCTCAGCCTTCTGATATGAAACGTATCCCTGATTTTTATCCTGAGTTATATTAGCTTGAGAAACCAAAGAGTCGTATTCCGCGTTACTGAATCCTCCATAGTTATACTCTGAACCTGATCTGAAGAGTACATCCAGAAAGTCCTGAGGATGAGGATAATCAGCACTCCAGGACATGTCAAACATATTGTCTATTTCTTCTTTGGTATTATAAAAATATCTTTTCGGTTCAAGTTCCCTGATGGTCACAGTAATACCCAGGTTTTGCTGCCACTGATATATCAATGCTTGTAAAACAGCTCCTGCAGACCCACCGTAACCAGAGGTAGTAAAAACAATGGGAGGTAATTTGGAAATATCTCCATATTTAGAGGCTTTAATGAGATTTTTTGCTTGGGGAACATCAAATGAGATTTGCGATATATTGGGGTTATAGCCAGGCATGCCTGGAGGTAAAATACCATCGGCTCTTTTCTCCATATCCCGATAAATCAAGTTAATAATCTTGTCTTTATCGATTGCCAGACTAAAAGCCTGGCGAACAGCGACGTCGTCAAATGGCGGTTTAGTGCAGTTAAAGCCGATGTAATATACACTTAAATTGCTGGAAATATTCAAGTCCTGATAAAAAGGCCCGGATTTATCTGTTACTTTATCTATATCCATGGTTGATACGCCGGTTACATCGAGATCACCCATTTCATATAGATCCATGGGCACACCGCTATAAAAACTATATTGTATTTGATTTAAACCACCCTTTGATCCGTAATAATTGTCATTCCTTATCAAGGTCAAGGATTGGTTTTTAATCCACTGACCCAATTTAAAGGGACCTGTCCCATTGGGTTTATGCCACCAATCGGAACCCGTTTTCACGTTTTCCTGGTCAACTACGAAGGTAGTGGGATAGGTCATTTTGTAGAGAAAATAAGCTTTGGGAGAATCAATAGTCACCTGCAAAGTCGAGTCATCGATCACCTTAACACCGCTGATGGAAGAAGTTTGTCCTTCTAACACTGCTTTAATACCGATTATATCGCCGAGATAAGTGGAAGCAGTCCGTGATCCAGTAGCCGGATTCGCCGCTCGTTGCCAGGAATATTTAAAGTCACTTGCCGTCAGGACCTTATTATTTTGGAACTTAACATCCTTGCGCAAGTGAAAAGTATAGACTGTACCATCAGGGCTGATATCCCAGTTTAGCGCTATATCAGCCACTGGTTCCAAATTCTTATCAAGTTTAAGTAAGCCAGAATAAATTTCCATGATATATTGGGCCGAGGTAGTTTCAGTCGACACAGCCGGGTCCAGTGTGGTGGGGTCTATGTCGGCCAATTTTAAGATACCAGCGTTGGATGTAACGCCGGGAATATTACTTCCAACCGAGCCGCAACCAATAATAATTATTGAAAATAAAACAGTTACTAAAAGCAAAATAAAAAGTTTATTTTTCAAAATAGACCTTCCCTTTTCAAACTGAGAAACTGCTCATCACCCAGAATGATATGATCGACTATTTCAATACCTACGATATCCCCGCTTTCTTTCAAACGTTTAGTCAGTTTGATATCGTCCTGGGATGGTTGGGGATTACCGGAGGGATGATTGTGGGCTACTATAATGGATGATGCGCTAGCTGAGATAGCTTCTTTAAAAAGCTCTCGGGGATGGACAATACTGGTATCCAGGCTACCGATGGAGATTTCTACGGATTTTATAATCTTATTGCGGGTATCCAGCAAAACAGCCCAGAAATACTCTTTCTTCTTCGCTCTAGCTTTACATTGCAACTCTTTATAAACATCCTCAGGGGATGTAATCACAGCACTCTCTTTGTCCAATTTTTGACTCCAACGGTTACCTAACTCAAAAGCAGCTTTAATCTGGCAAGCTTTAGCTGGTCCGATACCCCTGACTTGACAAAGTTCTTGGGTAGTAGCTTCTGCAATCCCCTTTATCGTTTCAAATTTGTCCAGTAAGCGCTGAGATGTGATCATTACTGACTCATGGGAGATTCCTCTACCCAAAACAATTGCAAGTAACTCTTGAGCAGACAAATATTCTGCGCCCAATCTTTGTAATCTTTCCCTGGGGCGCTCATTCCGTGGTAAATCCCTAACCGTAAAACTCGTTTTTAAGATTTCTTTACTCATTATATTTAGGGACTTTTGGCCTCTCGAATCTTTATCCATAATTTCCATTGGGAATCCAAACCTTCAATATCAAAACCATACACAGTTTGAAACGCCTGGTCGTAAGTGCTTCCGTTTTTAAATGTGTTCAGAAGTTTAAGCATTTTATCAGCCCTATATTGTGTGATCAAGTAATCAACCAAACTATAACTTTGAGCGTAGCTTAAACTTGCTTTATCAGAATATGCCGAAAAAGGGCTGCATATACTACGGACGCTAAAAAGTGTATTGTTGGCCACTGCTAACGACAGAGGCACGGTAAATTGTGTAGTTAACGTGCCCTGGTTATGCATGGCTAAGCCTTCATTTAACCAGACCGGCAGGTCACTATAGGGATTAAAAGTGACTTGATTGATAACATTATGGGTTAACTCATGGGTCATAGCTCCCTGTCCCCACACCAGATTACCCGGGCTGATACCTATCGCAATAATGCTGTATTGGGTAAAGGCCACGCCACCCGTCCATTCATTGGGAAATATCATCGAACCTTGTAAGGCATTAGAATCCGCATAGATATAAATGAAAATATCCCGATCCGGAACAGCACCGGTATCCTTTTGCAATTGTACCAACGCTTTTTGGGCTGTAGCCATCAAAGTCTCAGCAAAAGCAGAATCTCCCTGATACCAGAACAGATTAACCTTGCCTTGCTTTAGAGTTTGCCATTTGTAGCGATTATCTGAAATTTGAAAAGTGTTTGGGACTGATTCTATTACAGTTCCGGCAGCATCTTTAACCACCCACCAATATGTTAGATTAGCGCCAGGTGGCAGACCACCTACTTTTCTCAAGTCCAATTTATAAGCGGCGTTAATCACGAAATCTGGTTTTATACCTATAAACGCTTCACTGGTGACATCCGCAAAGCTCATTTGATCTATTTTATACCTTAGTCGCACATCAACAATATTTACTTGGCTATTAATGCGGGCGGAAAAATTCAACGCTAACGGGAAATCCATTATCGCGGAACTATCGTTCACCGTAATGGCGCTTGAATTTTCGGCTGCTACAGGAGAGATAATGGAACCGATAATAAAAAGAACTAAAACTAACGCAATTCCAATTAAACTTAGCTTTTTATTCATTTTCTCTCCCAATCCCTGAACGTAAGAAAGCCGTAATAAATTCGTCCAGGTCGCCATTCAACACCGCATCTGGATTACCTGATTGAAAATCCGTACGGTGGTCTTTTACCATTTTGTAAGGATGCAGAACATAGCTCCGTATTTGATTGCCCCACCCAGCCTCAATTCGCGTACCTTTCAATTTAGCTTTTTCTTCAGCCTGCCGTTCGAGTTCTTTTTCAAATAAGCGGGCTTCAAGAATTTTCATAGCAATATTCTTATTTTGCAATTGTGATCGCTCACCCTGGCTGGCCACAACAATACCTGAAGGTAAATGAGTAATCCTGACAGCGGTACTACTCTTCTGCATGTGCTGTCCGCCCGGGCCACTGGAACGATATACTTCGATCTTAATATCCTCAGGAAGCACAGTTACATCAACATTAGTTTGAGCTTCAGGGATGACTTCAACCAGCGCG
The DNA here is from genome assembly GCA_025361145.1 of Dehalococcoidia bacterium. Classification (GTDB taxonomy): domain Bacteria; phylum Chloroflexota; class Dehalococcoidia; order Dehalococcoidales; family UBA3254; genus UBA3254. The sequence continues at coordinate 129,526 of JANYAV010000014.1, forward strand.
AAGGAGGTGTGCCGGGCATGGTCGGCATTAAAGGGTGAAAGACGCACCAGGCGATGCACACCATGTTCTGACCTTAAATATCCGAAGGCATGGTCACCCGCAACACTAATCACCACACTTTTAATGCCAGCTTCTTCCCCGGGTGATAAATCTAGAATCTCAGTTTTATAAGAACGCTTTTCAGCCCAGCGCAGAAACATGCGTAGCAGCATATCTGTCCAGTCCTGCGATTCAGTACCCCCGGCCCCTGCGTGAATAGCTAAAATAGCGTTGCGGTCATCATACCTGCCGCTGAAAGCCATTTCAAATTCCATTTGCTCCAACAGTGAGGATACCTGATCAATTTCAGTTTGAACGCCTGTTAATAATGAATTATCTTCCACGGCGAGAGTTAATAACTCAGAAGCGTCATTCAAACTCTTTTCCAGATTACGCCATTTATCGACAATCTTACGCGTATCCACCAGTTGTTTCATAATGCTCTGGGCCTTATTCTGATCTTGCCAGAAATCTATCCCGTAGGTGACTTGTTCCAGATCGGCTACGATTACTTCTTTACTTTTGATGTCAAAGACGCACCAGTGCGGACGACACCCTAGCCTTCATGTCCTCGATTTTACCTTTAAATTCTTGCATTAATCCAATCCTAAATACTGAAAATACCCCCGACCTTCCTGATAGGTTTTACGGGAGTTCCAGTAAACTGTATTACTAACAACATTGTAACACCCAATGTATATAAGTTGGTAGATCAATTTTGTGCCAGACCAATATAAAGGTTTTTTATGCTTGGGCAGGATCAAGGTTCAAATCTTAGGCTGAACACATTATTTTGTTCAAATTATACTCAGCATCTGCAAAACACATATTTGTATTAAGTTTAGTTATATTATCAATCAAGTTAAATACATAAAACTAATTTTAAGTCTATAATATAAATAAATTCAAAATAAGCTTGGGTAATAATTATCATTAAGTTGACATTCAAGCCTGTTATACTGCATAATTACCCAAGATAGTATGCTTTTTAAATCTAAAGGAAATAAGGAAAGATGGTAAAGATTAAACTTAAAAGAGTAGGCGCCACGAAACAACCCAGCTATAGATTAGTTATTGCAGATTCGAGGTCTTCCCGTGATGGTAAATTTATCAACATCATCGGGCACTATAATCCTCGCTCAACGCCCGAAGAATTGGTTATAGATGAAATCAAAGCGCTTGAATGGCTCAACCAGGGAGCTCAACCCACTGCTACCGCTGCCAGATTGCTAAATAAGGCAGGCATCTTAGATAAGTTCAACGCGAGCAAGGAGAAACCATGAGAGAGCTACTCGAATTCATCGTCAAAACTATCGTAGACGCCCCAGACAAAATAGTCATCACAGAAGAGACCACAGAGCAGGGTGTTACCTTCAAACTACAGGTTGCCGATGAGGACAAAGGTCGTGTAATAGGCAAGCAGGGTCGCATCGTAGAAGCAATGCGCACTTTACTGAGAGTCAAAGCCGCCAAGCTCGGTACTCGGGCCACCCTACAAATTCTTTAATAAATATCATTTATTTGTTTTTCTTACACTAGCTGTAACTTTAACGAGCTGGAATAATTTGATGCGTTTTATTTCCTGCTCGTTTTTATTTTATAAAATATACTCAATTATATAAAACCGCCCTCGACTAAATATCGAGGGGGGTTTTATTTTTTTAAGAGTATAATAAAAGGTTAAATCTTTCTGCGCCTCTTGACTCGTTCAGCAACTTCAAGACGAGCAATAGCGCGATGTAAAGCGGCCTCGGCTAAGGCCGATTCTCCCTGCGAAGCAGAATGAGATAAATTATCCTGGGCACGCTTCTTAGCAGCTTCGGCCCGGGCGATATCTATTTCCTCTGCTCTTTCCGCGGCATCTGCTAGCACAATAATACGATTCGGTAATACTTCTAGAAAACCTCCGCTGATAGCTATGAGGAATTCTTCAGTACCTTTGCGCGCAATCAGTTCTCCAGCACTTAAAGTAGTCATCAGAGCAGCATGATGAGGTAAGATACCTAATTGTCCCTCACGGCCGGGAGCTATTACAATATCCACGTCCCCTGAATAAACTACCTTTTCAGCTGTAACAATATCTAGATTAACTGTTGCCATCTATTTCGACCTATTGCTTTAATTTCTCAGCGGCTTCGACAGCCTCGTCAATTGATCCTACCATGAAGAAAGCCTGCTCAGGTAGACTATCATGTTTACCTTCAAGGATTTCTTTAAATCCTCGGACTGTCTCTTTTAAGGGCACATATTTTCCGGGACGTCCCGTAAAGACTTCAGAGACAAACATAGGTTGAGAAAGGAATCTCTGAATCCTTCTGGCACGAGCTACCGTCAGTTTGTCTTCTTCAGATAACTCTTCCATGCCCAGGATGCTAATGATATCCTGTAAATCCTTATAACGCTGCAGAACCTGTTTAACCCTGATAGCAGTATTATAATGATCTTCACCAACTACACGAGGGTCAAGAATACGTGAGCTGGAAGTCAATGGGTCGACGGCAGGATATAAGCCCTGAGACGCAATAGTTCGGTCGAGAGCCACCACAGCATCCAAATGACCAAAAGTAGTAGCTACACCAGGATCGGTATAGTCATCAGCCGGTACGTAAACAGCCTGGAATGATGTGATAGAACCGTTTTTAGTCGAAGTAATTCTTTCTTCCAACTCACCCACTTCAGTAGCTAGCGTTGGTTGATAACCCACAGCAGAAGGCATGCGTCCCAACAAAGCCGATACTTCCATGCCTGCCAGGGTATACCTATAAATATTATCTATGAATAGCAATACATCCATATGCTGAGTGTCACGGAAGTATTCGGCCATAGTCAAGCCGGTAAGTCCGACGCGTAAACGCACCCCTGGAGGTTCGTTCATCTGACCGAAGACCATAACGGTCTTCTCCAATACACCAGAAGCTTTCATTTCATGCCAGAGGTCGTTACCTTCACGGGAACGTTCCCCGATACCGGTAAACACTGAATAACCGCCATGCTCAGTGGCGATGTTGCGGATTAGTTCCTGAATAATAACAGTTTTACCCACGCCCGCGCCGCCGTATGCTCCTACTTTACCGCCTTTAGTAAAAGGTGTAATCAAATCGAGGGCTTTTAAACCAGTTTCCAGTGTTTGGGTAGTTTTAGCCTGGTCCGCAAACGGAGGAGGACTACGCTGAATCGACCACCTCTCGGTGGTATCTACTTGACCTAAATCGTCAAGAGGTTCACCCAGTACGTTAAATAGACGGCCTAGTGTGGCTTTGCCAACAGGCACTTTAACCGGTGAGCCAGTATCAATTGCCTCAGCTCCTCTTTCAAGGCCTTCAGTAGGAGACAAAGATAAACAACGAACCCACTGATTGGGCAGATGAGACTCAACCTCTAATACCATTTTTCCACTAGAACTATTTACTTCGATAGCATTGTACAGGGCCGGCAGTTCTTCCGGTGGAAAACTAATATCCACCACCGTACCTATTACCTGTACTACTTTACCTTTTCCCATTATATCCTCCTGAGTTTAACCTATGGCCGCAGCACCACCCACAATATCCAATAATTCTGAGGTAATCGACTCTTGACGCGCCTTATAATATGCCAACGTTAGCGCGGTTAATAATTCATTAGCGCTTTCTGTTGCATTTCTCATAGCTACCATCCTGGCTGAGTGCTCACTGGCGATGGATTCCAAAATAACATGATAAATCTCAGATTCTATAAAACGTGGCAGTAACTGCCCAAGCACGCTTTTCGCGTCTGGCTCAAATATATAGTCTGAAACGTGTTTTTTAGTAGATTCATCCGGGATTATCGGCAAAATTTGTTCTGCTACCGGGACCTGCCTCATTGTGTTAATAAATTTGGGATAGACAATGTAAGCCATATCTATTTCCCCTTTAGAGTAGGCTTCAATAATAATACGCGAAATAGGCAGGGTCTCGATCAGGCTGGGTTTATCACTCATTTTACTAAATTCTGCTTTGATATCTCTGTCGTAGCGCCGCATATAATCAATGCCACGTCTCCCCACAATCACCATCTGGGAAGGTACTTTTTGCTGCAGCATAAAAGAAGCAGCCTTTTTGTTTAAATTGGCATCCATGCCTCCGGAAAGACCACGATCTGGAGAAATTAGAATAATACCAATATTCTTTACCGGACGTCTTTTCAATAAAGGGTGGATATCATTATCACCCTGAGGAAGCACTGCTAAATCAGCGATAACTTGTTTTATCTTATCGGAATAAGGTCGTCCTGCCAGCCCACGCTCCTGGGCTTTGCGCATCTTTGAGCTGGCGATCATCTCCATTGCCTTGGTGATCTTAGCAGTATTTTGTACGCCGCGAATACGACGGCGAATTGTACGAGTATTAGCCATTATCCTACCCTATGTCCGTATTATAAAGTCATGCCCTGTTTGTATTGCAGAATAGCTTTCTTAAGCGTATCTTCAGATTCAGCGGTTAACTCTTTGGTAACCGCCATAGTTTTCGTCCAGGCTGAAAAACTTGATTCCATGAACTTTAAAAACCCGGTTTCAAACTCCCTTACTTTTTCGACTGGAATATCATCAAGGTAGCCATTGTTTACGGCATAAATAATGGCTACCTGCTTTTCGATAGACATGGGCGAAAAGACGGGTTGTTTTAAGATTTCGATGATTCTCTTGCCGCGGTTTAGTTGGTCACGGGTAGCTTTATCAAGATCAGCTCCTCCAAAGGAGGCAAAAGCTTCCAGAGCTTGATATTGAGAAATATCCATTTTCAATCTACCAGCGATTTTGCGCATAGCCTTGGTTTGAGCTGAGCTGCCTACACGTGAAACTGAAAGACCAACGTTAACAGCGGGTCGCGTGTTAGCGTTAAAAAGGTCGGCTTCCAGATATATTTGACCATCGGTAATGGAAATAACGTTAGTCGGAATATACGCCGATACATCTCCGGCTTGAGTTTCGATAATGGGTAAAGCAGTCAATGACCCGCCACCATATTTAGCTGCCAATTTGGCCGATCTTTCCAAGAGACGGCTGTGTAAATAGAAAACATCACCGGGATAAGCTTCACGGCCCGGCGGACGGCGCAGTAACAAGGAAATCTGTCTGTAAGCCCAGGCATGTTTAGAAAGGTCGTCATAAATAACCAGTGCGTCTTTGCCGGCTTCCATAAACTCTTCACCGATAGCGCACCCGGTATAAGGCGCCATGTATTGCATAGCGGCAGCGTCGGCTGCGTTAGCCGCTACAACAATAGTATGCTCCATCGCGCCATACTCTTCCAAATAAGCCACTACTTGCGCAACTTTGGAGGCTTTCTGGCCGATGGCAACGTATATACAAATTAAATTCTGGCCTTTTTGATTGACAATAGTATCAAGCGCCACAGCGGTTTTACCAGTTGAGCGGTCTCCAATGATCAATTCACGCTGGCCTCGTCCAATAGGAATGATGGTATCAATAGCTTTTATACCGGTTTGTACCGGAGCATTAACCGAAGCGCGTACTACCACGTTAGGAGCAATTCTTTCAATAGGTCGGGTCTTATTGGTCTTTATTGGGCCTTTGCCATCGATTGGACGTCCTAGCGCATCTACTACGCGGCCAATCATAGCTTCACCTACAGGAACTTCTGCGATCCTACCGGTGGTTTTGACCTCGTTTCCCTCTTTAATCTTGGAATAATCACCCAGAATGGTAGCCGAGACGCTATCTTCTTCGAGGTTCATGGCAACACCCATAACCTGATTGGGGAATTCCAGAAGTTCATTATATTTACAACCAGCCAGCCCATGAATCCTGGCAATACCATCGCCAATTTCCACTACGGTACCGACATCTTTCATAGAAACTGACATGCCGAATTGCTCGATCTGTTCTTTAATTGCGGAGATTATCTCCTGTCCTTTTGTTGCCATCTAAAACCACCTCTTAATTTTGTATCCCCCTCCCACCATCGAGGGGGGAGGGGGACGGGAGTAACCTGGATTTATAGTTTGCCTTTAATCAGAGTATCAACAACCGATGGATCGGCTAATGTGCTGGTATCACCCAAACTACCAGTATCACCAGCGGCGATTTTAACCAGAATTCTTCTCATGATCTTGCCGCTGCGGGTCTTGGGTAGACCATCAGTGAACTGAATCTTGTCGGGGCTGGCAATGGGGCCGATTACCTTGCGAACATGAGCAATAAGTTCTTTCTTGAGCTCTTCTGAACCATTGAAGCCCGTCTTTAAGGTAACATAGGCATAAATGCCTTCGCCCTTTATGGAATGTGGCATACCCACCACAGCTGCCTCAGCGACGGAAGGATAAGAAACCAGTGCGCTCTCTACTTCAGCAGTACCGATGCGATGACCTGAAACTTTGATAACATCATCGATCCGGCCCATCAACCAGATATAGCCGTCTTCATCTTTTCTAGCACCATCGCCCACGGTATACACATTGGGGAATTGAGCAAAATATTTATCAAAGAAGGACTTGGGGTTGACTTCATCATCGCCCCAAATGCGTCGCATCAGTCCGGGCCAGGGTTTCTTGATGGCGAGATAGCCGCCCTCATTTATTTCAGCTTCTGTACCATCCTGTCGGAGAATGACTGGAACTATGCCGGGGAAGGGCATCGTAGCTGAACCAGGTTTCTGAGGAATGGCACCTGGAAGAGGAGTTATAACATGACCACCGGTCTCAGTTTGCCAATAGGTATCAACGATGGGGCAATTGCTCTTGCCAATATGCTCGTAATACCACATCCAGACTTCAGGATTGATGGGTTCACCCACGCTGCCCAATAAGCGTAGAGATGACAAATCATGAGAATTGATAAAGTCCATGCTTTCTCTCATTAAGGAGCGCAGAACAGTTGGAGCGGTGTAAAAAATGCTGACTTTATATTGCTCGATAATCTGCCAGAACCTATCCGGCTTCGGATAGGTCGGGACGGATTCAAACATTAGAGTAGTACCACCATTCGCCAGAGGGCCATAAACGCAATAGGTATGACCGGTAATCCAGCCTATGTCAGCGGTGCACCAAAGAATATCCTCGTCTTTAAGATCGAAAGACCATTTCGTGGTCTGGTATGCATATAGAAGGTAACCAGCCTGAGTATGAACTACACCCTTGGGTTTGCCAGTTGAACCGGATGTATACAGAATGAAGAGGGGATCCTCTGAATCCATAACTTCAGGCTCACACTCAGCCTTTATATCGGCGTCGGCCATCAAATCGTTCCACCAGAAGTCACGGCCTGCCTTCATAGCTACTTCACAATTAGCGCGCTTGACTACGATGGAATTTTTAATGGTAGGATTGGCCTCCATAGCGGTATCCGCGCCGGCTTTGCTGGCAATGGTCTTACCATTGCGATAATAACCATCAGCGCAAATCAACATCGTAGATTGACAATCGGCAATCCGGTCGCGCAGGGCTTCAGCGCTGAATCCGCCGAAGACGATAGAATGGATAGCGCCAATTCTGGCGCAAGCTAACATAGCGATAGCCAGTTCAGGAATCATGGGTAAATAAATGGTTACTCTTTCGCCTTTCTTTACTCCCATTTTCCGTAAAACATTGGCAAATTTATTGACTTCATAATAAAGTTCTTGATAGGTAAGGGTTTTACTCTCACTTAAGGGTTCACCCTGCCAGATGATGGCAGCTTTATTGCGGCGCCAGGTCTTGCAATGGCGGTCAATGCAGTTTACGCTGACATTAATTTTGCCACCGGTAAACCAGGAATGCTTGGCTTTGCCAAAATCCTCAACAAGGACTTTGTTCCATTTCTTGTACCAATCAAGTTGAGTGGCTTGTTCTCCCCAGAATCCTTCGGGATCATCCACTGATCTCTGGTAGATCTTCTTGTACTCGTCCATGCTCTTGATGTAGGCTTTTTTGCTGAATTCTTTAGAAGCAGGGAAGACACGCTTCTCTTCCATCATGGAAGTAATTCCGACTTCGGGCATTTGGTTTCCTCCTATATCGTTTTTTTACCTACGCTGAAACATGAATCGAGTTTTAGTCCGCTGTTTCACTTCCAGCGTTAATGATCTCGTTTCTTAGTGAAGCTAATTGACTGCCGGTACTGCCATCTATTATTTTCCCAGCTACTCTGGCAACCATTCCACCGATGATCTTGGGATCTACAATATTCGTAACATCCACTTTTTTCCTGGTAAGTTTAGCTAGACTATCAGCCACCTTGCTTTTCTGGTTTTCATCCATAAGCATGGCCGTGGTAACTTCGGCTGGAGCTATCCCGTTATATTCATCCAACAATACCTGGTAATCGGCATAAATATCTTTTATGATGTTGAAATTGCCTTTTCTTACCAGAATATTTGCCAGATTTAAGGCCTTGGGGTTAATACCCTTGAGATAGCTTACCAGTAATTTTGATTTATTCTCGAAGGAAAACTTGGGATTGCCCATCACTTCTGCGAGTTCGGAAACAGAAGCCATAGCGGCCATTCTTTGCAGGTCGCTTAACCATTCGTCTATTTTTTTACTTTCCTGCGCCAGTTCAAAAACTGCCTTTGAATAGCGTTTTGTTCGAGTTGTATTTTCTACCAAGATAGATTCTCCACTATTTTAGCCCTTATTGAGGGTCTTATTTTCCTGAAGTACTTTGTCGATTAATTTCTTATGGCTCTCTTTATCTAAAGATTCTCCTACCACTTTGCTAGCAGCCAAAATAGTTAAATCAGCAAATTCGTGTCTCAATTCATCTACAGCTGAATCACGTTCCGTTTTTATAACCTGTCTGGCTTTTTCTATTAATACTTCGGCATCCTGCTTAGCCAAACCCTGGGCTTTGGCCCGTATTTCATCACTGGTTTGAGTGGCTTGGGCAATTAACTCCTGACCACGCTGAGAAGCTATTTGAATTTGTTTCTTAACTTCTTCTTCACTTCTGGCTGATTGAATCTTGACTGACTCCGCTTGTTCCATACTTTCCTTGACCCGATTGGCCCGCTCATCCAGCATCTTTAGAATACGTTTATAGGCCACAAAATATAGCACGACCAGCAATATCAAGAAACTGATTAATTGCGAAATCAATAATGGTAAATTAATACCTAGTTCGCCCATATTTTACCTCTTCTGTTTGAAGCGCTTGATAATTTAAATCAGCAATCCTTCAGTCTCAGAATAAATTAACTAGCGTTTATTACACTACCATCGCCAGAAGAATACCCATAACCAGTGCATAAATAGCCACGGCTTCTGCTAGTACGATAGCCAGGATCATATAGGTTAAAATGGAACTTTTAGCTTCAGGATTCCTGCCCAGAGCTTGTAGAGCGCCGTAACCGATCAGACCAATACCGATACCGGGACCCAGGGCTCCCAGACCCATACTTAAACCAGCACCTAACATTTTAAAGGCTTCCGCATCCATTTTTAGATTTCCCCCTTTTCAAATTATCGAATATATTAATTATTAATGAGTTGCTTGTTCTTTGTGCCCTTCTTCTTCATGTCCAGCTACAGCCAGAGAAGTAAAGATTAATGTTAACAAACTAAAAGCTAGAGCTTGTACAAAACCGACCAGCATTTCAAGTCCATAGATAGCGATAGAAAGCACCCATGGTACCAGGAAACTGATGCTTAACAATAATATTTCGCCAGCGGTCATGTTACCAAAAAGACGGAAGGTGAAACTTACCAGGCGTATTAATTGACTGAGAAACTCTAAAAATCCGACGAATAGATCGACTAAACCGAACATGATATTGCCGATGGCATTCTTAAATTGACCTTTAAATAACTGTTTGGTTCCCAGCCAAATTTTGCCCGTCTGTACGAATTGTTTAAAGAATTTTATACCGTGAACTTTTAACCCAAATCCCCAGGCTGTCACAAACGCAACAATAGCCAGAGCCAGGGGGATATTAATATCAGTATTTGCACCGCGAAGGAGAGGGATTTTTACAAGTTCGCCATGTTCCATTATAGCGACAGTGATCGAACCGAATCCTGGAATCAAGCTTGACCATGCGTTTACGAAGACAAACAGAAAGATGGTAGCAATAACAGGGAACACTTGCCTTCCATATTTTGGACCGGCTATGCTTTCACAAAGATTAAGCAAAGTAGTGACCACAAATTCTAAACTCGCTTGTATTCTAGAAGGGATTAGTTTGATCTTACGGCCAGCTACGGCGGCAAAAATTATCAAAATGGCTATTGATATCCAGGCGGTCACCAGCGTGTTTGTTACTGGCAAACTACCGATATGGAAAAGAGGTTCAGCAGCCAATGCCGGAGCAGGTCTGGGAACAGCCATCCAGTCAGGCAGTTGAAACTTGACTCCAAATTTATCGAGGAGTTTGCTCCCAATGGGACCACCCACCAGAGTAAAGAGCATAGCTACAAGAAGTACAACAGCAATAACGATAACGACGGGGAAGGAACAACCGAGCAGTTTTTTCTTTTGCACTTATTGTCTCCTTTCCCGTTTTTGACCCGGTTTCGAATTATCTTTTATCAAGGGTATTACCATCTGATAAAAACCCCAGAAAGCCAATACCAGACCTAAAACTAATCCTATTAAAACAAAAATGGGTTGAGTGTCCAATTTTTCATCCAGCTTTAAACCACCTAGCACACCGAGAAATATACATACCCCGATGTAAAAAGCTGCGCCTATCAATCTTCCGGCGGGACCAATTTTGGCCATCTTCTCAACCTATTTTATTAATATGCAATTGCTGATCGTAAACAACGAATTATTCAACATAATAATAGAAGCCGGTTAATATGCCAGCTTCTATAAAACTACCAGGGTTTCTTCAGATGTACTTGACGCAACTCTGCGAGAACTCAAATAGAATATAGTGATGATCCGTCAATATTACGATTTTCTTTTGTCGAAATCTTCCAGATCGAGATTATTGATAAAGTCGTAAAAAGCTGACATCTTTTTCATTTCGTCGTCACTGACTTTGGTATCGGCATCTTTAGGACCCAAACCATCAGGAGAACCGACCGGTTTTCCGGTTTCTCTATCAAGTAAAATACCCGCTTTGTCCAACACAGCGTCTTCCGCAAAGATCTGAACGTCCGCGCGCACTGCCAAAGCTAGAGCATCGCTGGGACGTGAATCTATTTCCATCTGTTCACCGTCTACGCTAAGAAGTATTTTCGCATAAAAGGTATCATTCTTAAGATCACTTACTACAATAGAGTTTATCGTGGCTCCCAGGGCATCGATCACCGAAACTAACAAATCATGAGTAAGTGGACGAGGCACGCTGACACCTTGAAGTTTAACGGCAATAGCATCAGCTTCAGACGGACCGATCCATATCGGTAGATATCTTTCGGCGGATTTTTCTTTCAGAATTACCACCCGCTGGTAATTCATCAGGCTAACGCGAATGCTATCAACAGTCATTTCAATCATAGCCATGTCTCCTTCTCAAACCGCCTTGTAAAATTTTATCGCATCCACGTTTAACTGTCAAATACGGAGGACGTTAACAACCCTCTTAAAATTGAACTTAAATTCTTTAATTTTGGTACTATTATGTTATGTAATCCGCCACTATTTTGTATAGCGTCTTTCCGTGTACTTTAGCCCTTTTTATACTCTTTAAATACATAGAGCTTTAAGCCTGGTGATAACTTCCTTTATTGATGTATCGGCGGTTGAAGTACCGCTGGTAACCCCGATTTTGTTTTTTCCTTTTAACCAGATAGGATCTATTTCACCAGCTGTTTCTATCATGTGAGTTTCTGTATTTTTAGAACATAATTCAAACAGACGTCTGGTGTTGGCGCTGGATTTACCGCCAATCACCAGCATTATATCCACTTTTGCCGCTAGTTCCAGAGATAGTAGTTGCCTCCTTCTTATATCATGGCAAATTGTATCCAGAATCCTAATTTCGAAATCTCGCTGTAAAGTAGAATCCAGAATATTTTTCACAAAAGCGATAAAACTCTCTGGTATCTGGGTAGTCTGTGAGAGTATACCAAGACGCCTAGGCAAATTTCTCAGTTTATCTATATCAGCACTATCCAATGTGGCTAAACCCTGGTTTTTGGCATAACCCATAATCCCCTTGACTTCAGGATGCCCAGCCTCTCCGAAAATAATTACAAAAAAACCGGCTTCGGCCAAACGCCTGGCGGCAATCTGTGCTCTTGATACAAAGGGGCAAGTAGTATCGACTATTTTTAAAGATTTAGAACGCAATAGATCATTTTCCACAGAACTGATACCGTGACTACTAATTGCTACTACTGGTTCGGTCACGTCCTCAATATTTTTAATGACGTGGATTCCCATTTTATCCAGTTTCTTAATTACTTGTTCATTGTGGACCACCGGACCCAAAGTCTGCAGGCTGCCGTATTCCTTACTTGCCTGTTCCAGCATATCTATGGCACGGCATACCCCGTAGCAAAAACCTAGTTCTTTGGCTTTAATTATTTGTATTTTTGTTTTCATCCGCATAGTGGCCTTTATATGTCTCTGGAAGTAAAGAGGCTATCTTCTTCATAATAATAGCGGTTAACTCAAATATTTGCTCCCTTCTCAGTGAACGTCCGATTTCAGGCAAATAAAAAGGCTCTCCAATGGTCACCATGACTCTAGGCCGGTGAAATAGCCATTCTGTACCCCGGATTTTCTCTGTACCAATTATGGATACCGGCACAATCAATATTTTATTGTGATAGGCTATCAGGGCCGCACCCGGTTGCCCTTGCATTAAAGACCCTGTAAGGCTGCGTTTACCTTCTGGGAACATGCCCAATATTTTTCCGCGTTTTAATATCGCAGACGATTGGTGCAGAGCATCGCGATTTGAACTTCCGCGGTAAACTGGCAGAGCGCCGAAAGAGCTTATAAAATAGGCTATTAGTCTATTTCTAAATAGCTCCTCCTTGGCCATAAATATTACTCTCTGGCCTATTTTAGCTCCCAGCAAAACTGGATCGGCCACGCTTAAATGATTAGATACCAACACAAAAGGGCCTTTAGCAGGAAGATTATCTCTGCCTTTTATCGTAGGTCGCATCGAGATAAATACCAAAAAATGGGCAACTACTTTTAAGAATCTATACATTCTCTAACGGGGCCAGTGATAACACTAAATTAATCAAAGTGCGCACAGAAACCCCTGTGGCTCCTTTTTGGTAATAACCCTTGGCTTTATCGGTCATTGAAGTTCCAGCAATATCCAGGTGTACCCAGGGAGTGGTTTCGGCAAATTCCGCCAGAAACCAGGCGGCTGAGATAGTCCCGGCATACCGGCCACCGGAATTCTTTAAATCAGCTACTTCACTTTTATTCAGCTCTTTATATTCTTCCTTCAGGGGCAATTGCCACATACACTCGCCTACTTTATCTCCAGCTGAGATTACTGTTTGCGTAAAGGTCTGATCATTGCCCAAAACCCCTGTACAAATATCTCCCAGCGCCACCCGGCAAGCGCCGGTCAAAGTAGCCACATCAATAATTTTCTTAGCACCAATTTTTCTGGCATAGCATATAGCATCAGCCAGAATAAGACGCCCTTCTGCATCCGTAGTTATTATCTCTACGGTTTTTCCGTTCTTTTGAGTGATTACATCACCAGGACGCATGGCAGTTCCACTTGGCATATTCTCTGTGGCAGGTATAATAGCCGTCACGTTCAAGGAAGGTTTTAATTGGGCAATCGCGGTCATAGCAGCTATTACCGCCGCTCCACCTGCCATGTCCCCTTTCATATCACCCATGTTTTCTGAAGGTTTTATAGAGATGCCTCCAGAATCAAACGTGATCCCTTTCCCAACCAAAGCAATATCAAGGGTTTTCTTTTTGGAGCCGCTATATTTCAATAAAATGAACTTTGGAAGTTCATTGCTGCCCTGCGCCACGCCCAATAACCCGCCCATTCCTTCCGCTTGCATGAAATCCTTCTCGAATACTTGTATATCAAAATTATATTTTGAGGCAAGGGTTCGTGTGATTTCGGTCAAAATTGACGGAGTCATATAGTTGGCTGGCTCATTTACCAGATCACGAGCTAAACTTACCGCTTGGGCGCAGATTATTCCTTTGTTTACTCCACTAGTAAATAAATTAAGGTTTAATTTCTTTGGTAATATTATGTTAAGTGTATCTATCTCTTTTCTATCCGGTTTTTTAGAAATGTGTTTATTAAAGCAATAGACACCCAGCAAAGCACCTTCGCTCATCGCCTGTCCCAATTCAGAATTATCAAATCCTGCTATATCAGCAAGATAAGCTATTTCTAAAGAGCTATTACCATTTTTACTCTGTATATATTGGCATATTTCTGCTATACAGATTCTAATTTTGTCCAGAGTCACTTCACTTTTTTTACCCAGGCCGATGATTAACACTTTAACGGCGGCAATTTTACCTAAAGTAAAAATAGGGGTTATCTCTTTAAATTTACCTTTAATCTCCTTCTGCTTTATCAATCTGGAGATTTCTCCGTCCAGCGCCGAATCTAATTTGGCAAGTTGTCCACTTAATCCATCCTCATCTTCAAACACATTGACCACAATAACTTGAGCATCATATTTAATAATGTTACCTGAGGAAATTTTGATTTTCATGCAGCCTCCTAAAGGATTAGTCATAAATGTTATTTATCTATCAAATTTACCGAATATCAAACAACCGTTTGTACCACCGAATCCGAAAGAGTTGGATAAAACGGTCTTGACTGTCGCCTTACGCGCCACCTGAGGCACATAATCCAAATCGCAATCAGGATCAGGATTCTCTAAATTAATAGTGGGCGGGATAATTCCATTGTTAATCGACAAAATACTGACGATAGCTTCCACCGCCCCGGCGCCACCCCATAAATGTCCCAGCATGGATTTGTTAGCTGTAATCGGAATCTGTTTTGCGCGCGTTCCAAACAGTTTTTTGATAGCCCTGGTTTCAGTCTGATCGTTGATCAAGGTTGAAGTCCCATGGGCATTTATATTGTCAATATCGTCAATCGAAAGTCCTGCGTCTGTGATTGCCAGTTTCATACAATCGGCTGCGCCTATCCCTTCTGGTTCTGGAGTAGTGATGTGATAAGCATCGCAATTATTACCATAACCCAATATTTCAGCATAGATATGAGCGCCCCTTTCTAAGGCAGAGTTCAATTCTTCTAAAACCAACATACCGCTGCCTTCACTGCAAATAAAACCATCGCGTTCTTTATCGAATGGCCTGGAAGCTTTCGCCGGATCGTCGTTACGGGTAGACATGACTTTTAAAGAATCGAGCCCAGCAAAAATCACCGGACTAATTGGGGATTCGGCTCCCCCCGCCAGCATTGCGTCAGCATGGCCATATCTAATGACTCTATAAGCTTCCCCAATTGAGTGTGTCCCTGCCGCGCACGCTGTCACCGAACACATTAAAGGCCCTTTAGTTCCAAATTGAATGGCCATCTCTCCAGCAGCCAGGTTGCATATATAACTAGGAATAAAAAAGGGCGATACTTTATCCCTATTCCCTTCCAACACCAGTTTGTGGCTTTTTTCAAAACTTTCAATACCGCCCATGGCTGTAGCCACTGATACGCCTGTCCGATTTGCCGTCGAATTTTGTATTATTAATTTTGAGTCTTCGAGAGCCATACGTGCCGCGGAAGCAGAAAACTGAATAAAACGGCTGGTACGCCTGGCGGTCTTTTTATCCATGTAATTGGTAGGTTCAAAATCTTTAACTTCACCACCTATTTTTGTACGGCAGTTAGTAGTATCAAAGCGAGTAATTGGTCTTATCTCAGATTCACCCTTACATAGAGATTGCCAGTTCTTTTCAACGGTATTTCCTAGCGGAGTAAGCATGCCTAAACCAGTTACTACTACTCTTTTCCTATTATATGTATCCAAATTTTTACAGTTCACTCCTTAAGCCAATTTTACTCGTACTTCAGGTAAAATTGACAACGACCTAGTATAATTTATTTTCGCTCATTTTAAAAGTTGGTCTATTATTATTTTGGCTATATTTGCTGCTAGTATAATATTTATACATATGTCTTTAAAAGAAGTTCGAACTGTTATTTGTAGCTAATAAAATGTTGCTTAATAGCTAATTTTATTATTTGGATGGTTAATGATGCTCTTGTAGATTTAATTTAAGAGTGGTAGAGCGCCTGTGTATATAATATTTATACATTGGTGTATAATTATTATATATTGGAAGTTATATAATGGTTTTAGCTATAATGATAATGTGTCTAATTACGCATCATCTGCTCACAAGGAGCAACCATTTTTGTGAAGATTGCTATCAGTGGAAAGGGTGGAGTAGGTAAGACTCTTCTCAGTGCTCTTCTGATCAAAGAATATTCCAGAAGAGGCTTTTCTGTATTAGCAATAGATGCCGATCCAGATACCAATCTAGCCTCCGCACTGGGCTTCCCTAATCCTGACAATATTACGCCCATTTCAGAGATGAAAGAACTCATCGAACAACGCACTGGCGTAAAACCTGGTCAACCTGGCTCCCTTTTCAAGCTAAATCCGCGGGTGGATGATATCCCTGATACATACTCAAAGATGCATGATGGAATTCGTTTGATGGTAATGGGCAAGGTTAAACGCGGAGGCAGCGGCTGCTATTGTTCCGAAAACACTCTGCTTCAGGCTTTAATCACCCATTTGCTGGTAGTAAATAATGAGGTTGTGATACTCGATATGGCTGCCGGCATAGAACATCTAAGCAGAGCCACAGCCAAAGCAGTTGATAAGCTTCTCGTTGTTGTTGAACCTGGACGAAAAAGCCTTGAAACCGCGCTAAGAATCAAACAACTTGCCAGCGACATTGGCATAGTTAACATCGCTGCTGTGGGCAATAAAATCAGAAATCCAGGCGACATTGATTTTTTAACGTCGAATTTACCTGGATTTGTTTTTCTAGGTTTTTTGCCCTTTGATTCCTCAATTACTGAGGCTGAAATATCCGGTGGAAACGCCCTGGAAGCAAGTCAAACAATTTTACTTGAAATTGAATCTATTTTTACCCAGCTAGAGACTTCTCGTAACCCACAATAGCCCGAGATGGAGGAAGTGCCTTTGCCTTACGATACGAATAAGTTAAAACAATGGCAGATTTCTGAATTGGCTGAAGTCAATATGCCAACCCCGGAAGAATGGCGAGATAAGTTGAATCTGCAAAAAGATGAACTAATCCCATACGGAAGAATCAGCAAACTTGATTTCTTAAAAATCATGAACAGATTAAACAATAAACCGGATGGGAAATATATTGAAGTTACCGCCATCACCCCTACTCCTCTGGGTGAAGGAAAAAGCACAACTTCGCTCGGTTTAATGGAAGGTCTCGGCAAGCGCAAACAGAATGTGGGCGGATGCCTGCGTCAGCCTTCGGGAGCACCTACTTTTGGCATTAAAGGCAGTGCTGCCGGTGGTGGAAATGCTCTTTTAATTCCGATGACTGAATTCTCCATGGGCTTGACTGGCGATATTAATGATATTATGAACGCGCATAACCTGGCGATGGTAGCTCTTACTTCCAGAATGCAGCATGAACGCAACTATAATGACGAACAACTCGCCAGATTGAGCCATATGCGACGTTTGGATGTTGATCCCAATCGCGTTGAGATGAAATGGGTAATTGATTTTAACGCTCAAGCTCTACGTAACATTGTAATCGGCCTGGGGGGCCGCATGAACGGCTACACCATGGAGTCGGGCTACTCAGTAGCTGTCAGTTCCGAACTGATGGCTATCCTTTCTATCGTCAACGACCTGGCTGATCTCAGGAAGCGCATCGGCGAAATTACTGTTGCCTATGATAAGAGAGGTCAGCCCATT
Source organism: Dehalococcoidia bacterium (assembly GCA_025361145.1). Classification (GTDB taxonomy): domain Bacteria; phylum Chloroflexota; class Dehalococcoidia; order Dehalococcoidales; family UBA3254; genus UBA3254. The sequence continues at coordinate 147,379 of JANYAV010000014.1, forward strand.
ACTACTAGCGATCTGGAGGTAGCCGGAGCCATGGCCGCCTTTATGCGCAACACAATCAATCCTACTCTCTGTAGCACTGCGGAATATCAACCCTGTATGGTCCATGCTGGTCCTTTCGCCAATATCGCTGTTGGCCAATCGTCAATCATTGCTGACCGCATGGGATTAAAAATGTTTGATTATCATGTCACTGAAAGCGGTTTCGCCGCCGATATAGGATTTGAGAAATTCTGGAATATTAAATGCCGCTACAGTGGACTCAAGCCCAACGTGTCGGTCCTGACCACTTCCATCCGGGCATTAAAGATGCATGGTGGTGGGCCGAAAGTTGTCGCGGGGATTGAACTATCTGAAGAATATACCAAAGAAAACATACCCCTTATTGAAAAGGGCTGCGAAAATATGCTGCACCACATCCGCACCATCCGGACTGCCGGGATTAACCCGGTCGTCTGCATCAACCGTTTTCATACGGATACCAACGCCGAAGTCGCCCTGGTTAAGAGAGAAGCTGAAAAAGCCGGTGCACGCTGCGCGGAATCCACTCATTTTGCCAATGGCGGTGATGGCGCCTTGGAACTAGCTGACGCTGTCATGGATTCCTGCAAAGATAATAATAATTTTAAATTTCTATACCCAGTTGAGATGAAACTGCGAGACCGCGTTGAGAAGATTGCCAGGGTAGTCTATGGCGCTGATGGGGTCAGCTGGTCGTCTGAAGCAGCTGCTAAAGCGAAAACCTTCGAAGCTAATGCGAAATATGATGATTATGCGACTATGATGGTGAAGACACAGCTTTCCTTGAGCCACGATCCTACTCTTAAGGGTGTCCCTAAAGGATGGACTCTGCCCATTCGTGATATACTTGAATATTCCGGGGCTAAGTTCCTGTGCCCCATGGCAGGAGATATAACTCTCATGCCGGGCACCCCTTCAGATCCTAACTTCAGAAAAGTTGATATTGATATTAAAACCGGTAAAGTTACAGGGTTGCATGATGTAACCTAAAAACCAGGAGTATTCATGTCAATCAAAAAGTATAGGGTAATTTTTCTCCCCGAGAACCTTGAAGTTCAGATAGAAAAGGGTAATACCCTTTTAGAAGCTGCCCTGGCCGCTGGTGTGCATATCAATGCCTCTTGTGGCGGTACTGGTGTTTGTGGGACCTGTAAAGTAAAAATCGTTTCGGGTGACGTGGAAAACGAACCTTCTCAGAAGCTCACTAAAGCGGAATTCGCTAAAGGGTACCGTTTAGCTTGCCACAGCCATATAATTTCTGATCTTACAGTTGGGATTTTACCTGAATCCCGACTCGATAATGCAATTCAGGCCAGAGAAAATGCACTGTTGGCTAGGGTTTCTACTTTAAATTGGAAATACTCTCCCCCTATCCAAAAGTATTATCTTGAACTGCCTTCTGCCACTATTGACGATAATACCAGTGATATTTCCCGTATTAGGCGTGGCCTTAAGCAACAATTTGATCTGGAAGGACTTTTGATTGATTTTGATGTAATTAAAAAAGCCCCTCAAGTTTTACGTGAACTCGGTTTTAAAATAACTATTACAATTTTAAATGCTTTGGAACAGGATGATACCTGTTTAAGAAGAATAATCAACGTCGAGGCTGGAGATACTCGTGAACACCTTTATGCCCTGGCCGTAGATATAGGCACAACCACGGTCTGCTCTCAACTTTTGGATTTAAACCGGGGCAAGATTCTAGCTAATACTATTGTCTTTAATAAGCAAATCAGCTACGGTAGCGATGTTATCACCCGTATAGCTTATACCCAGAAACCTGAAGGCCTTTTAAAATTACAAAAATTAGTGGTTGATTCTATCAACGAGACCATTGATAACCTGCTAATAACCTGTAATGTCGACAGGAATGACATCAGTTATATATCTGCCGCCGGTAACACCGTCATGCAGCAGATATTATTAGGACTTGATCCTAAATATATACGGCTATCTCCCTATACTCCAACGGCCAATTTTATACCGCTGGTGAAGGCTGCAGAACAGGGAATAAACGTCGGAAACCAGGTATACTTGTACACATTCCCGTCTGTTTCCAGTTATGTAGGAGGAGATATCGTCTCCGGTGTGGTAGCCTCCGGCATGTATCAGAGAAATAAGCTGACCTTATATATGGATCTGGGTACCAACGGTGAGATAGTGATTGGCAACAGCGATTGGATGGTAACAGCTTCCTGCTCCGCCGGCCCAGCCTTTGAAGGCGGTGGAATAAAGTGCGGTATGGTAGCCATGAACGGCGCGATTCAAGATTTTGCCATCGACCCAAAAACGTTAGAGCCTGAGATCAAAACTATTGGCGATGCTAAACCTAGAGGCATTTGTGGATCCGGGCTCATAAGTGCGATCGCTGGATTTATGCTAGCGGGGGTTATCGGTCAAAACGGTAAATATAATAATCAATTAAAATCCAAACGAATACGCGAGGGCACCGATGGCTGGGAATATGTTCTGGCCTGGGCTAAGGAAACTCAAATCGGTCAAGATATTGTCCTGACAGAAATAGATATCGATAACCTGATCCGAGCCAAAGCGGCTATGTATGCGGGTTGCGATACTGTTAGTCGCAGCGTCAACATTGCCTGTGCTGATTTTAAGCAGGTTATTTTGGCGGGTAATTTCGGTAGCAGTTTGAATATCGAAAATGCGATCACAATCGGGTTGCTCCCCGATATTCCACGAGACCGTTTTGTGTTTATCGGCAACGGCTCGCTGTCGGGTGCCCGGTTAGTAAATTATTCTCAAGATATTAGTCAAGCTACCCTCAGGGTAGCCCGCATGATGACCAATATTGAACTTAGTGAAAACAATGAATTTAATCAAAATTACATAGCGGCCATGTTCCTGCCCCATACCGACGAACAGGCTTTTCCCAGTGTAACCAAAGCATTAGGGAATCATATAAATTCAATCCAGAAAAGCGAGGGAGGCTAAATTGAGTTTTACTATTGCCGTCGCTGGCAAGGGAGGCAGTGGAAAGACCTCTATATCGGCTTTAATAATTCGCTACCTGATCAAAAATAACAGGCACCCGGTTTTGGCGGTTGATGCCGATCCTAACGCTAATCTAGGAGAGAGCCTGGGACTGAAAATTCATGAGACCGTTGGCCTCATGTTGGATCGTTTCCAAAAAGAAAAGATCGATATCCCCTCTGGAATGACTAAAGAAGCTTACCTGGAATACCGCTTAAACACTATTTTATTAGAAACCCGCGACTTTGAGCTTTTAACTATGGGCAGAGGCGAAGGGCAAGACTGCTACTGTTATCCTAATACAATTCTGCGCAAGTTCATTGACCGCCTTTCGGATAGTTATGTTTTTGTGATAATGGATAATGAAGCTGGTATGGAGCACCTTAGCCGGGGAACGACTCAGGACATTGATGAACTCTTGATAGTTTCTAACCATTCAGTTAAGGGTATCCGTACCATTTCCCGCATCCAGGAGTTGGTCAAAGAATTAAAATTACGAGTTAAAAATGAATCTATCGTTATCAATATGGTTTCTGACCAGTTGGACCCTTTTATCGTTAGTGAATTGGCAGCGCTTAAACTAACTCCTGATGCTATCATTCCCCAGGATGACCTCATTTTACAGGCGGATTTGAAACAACAATCACTGGTAGAATTACCAGACAACAGCGCTGCTGTCAAAGCAATTGACCGATTAATGACCAAAATCTTATCCCATAAAAAGTCTTAAGCTTTTTCCTGTTTTAGATTACTGAGGAGGGGGTAATGCCTGCTAAAATCATTAGTGGAACCGAGGTTGCTAAACAAATTCGGGAGGAATTGAAGTGTGAAGTAGCTGATCTAAAAGCAAAACATAATCTGATACCCGGTTTAGCCACCATATTACTGGGCGATGATCCTGCCTCAAAAAGTTATATCGCGGGCAAAGAAAAGGCAGCTCTAGCTCTGGGTATATATTCTGAAAGAATTGACTTACCTGCCAGTACTACCGAAGAACAGCTATTGACTCTGATCAAGCGCTTAAATAACGAACCCAGAATTCATGGTATCTTGGTGCAGGTTCCCTTACCTGGACACATTGATGAGACACGAGTGCTTTATGCCATCGATCCCAAGAAAGATGCAGATGGTTTCCACCCTTTAAACCTCGGCAAACTTATGATCGGCGACCCCGACTTCATTCCATGTACTCCCTACGGCATTCAACAATTGCTGATCCGTTCAGGTATTAAAACAGATGGGGCTGAAGTCGTTATCGTAGGCCGTAGTAATCTGGTAGGTAAACCCATCGCCAATATCTTACTGCAGAAGAAGGATGGAGCCAATGCTACTGTTACGATCTGCCATACAGGCACTAAAGACATCAAATCTCATACACTTCAAGCTGATATTCTAATTGTAGCCGCCGGAAAGCCCAATTCTGTTACTGCGGATATGGTTAAAGAAGGAGCAGTAGTGATAGATGTCGGAGTCAACCGCGTCGGCAAGACCGCTGACGGGAAAGATATACTGGTGGGTGACGTAGATTATAATAAAATTAAAGATAAGGCCAGCTTCATAACCCCTGTGCCTGGCGGGGTCGGTCCCATGACCATCACCATGTTGATGGTAAATACTGTCAAAGCAGCTAAACTATCAATCGGATTATCTAATTAAGGGAAGAATTTTATGAATGAAATATTAAAAATGAAAGCACCCAACCGTCCAGAAGTTGAGGTTTTGGGGCCTACTTATGAAGAAGGGACTCCCCAGGGAGAAACAACGGGTAAATGGAGCAATAAATTGTCTTCCCGGGCTGAAATTTTAAAATATTTGCAGACTGGCCAACGATATTTCTTCAGTCCTACAAATGAAGGATTCGGGAGCGAAAAAAGAAAGAAACCCGCTTAGATTCAGGTGAGAATTGAGTAGGTTTAAACACCAACAATTTTGAGGAAGGTAAAAATGGCGATTGTAATCCCTAAAACAATTTATAACGGCAAAGTCAAAGAGATCAAATTAGGTTCTGATATGCAGGCCGTTAGCGTGGGCGGAGAAAACTGCTTTCCTTTTTATCTTTTTGAAGGAGCTATGCCGCATAAGCCCGTTATCGCTATGGAGGTCTGGGACTCAGGCACTGAGGATTGGCCAGTAGCTGCGCTGGAACCTTTTAAGGATGTAATCTCAGATCCTGCAGCCTGGGCGAATAAATGTATTTCCGAGTATGGCGCAGAAATGATTTGCTTGCAACTTGTTAGCACTGATCCTAATGGAATGAATCGCGGAGCGACAGAAGCGGCAGCTCTGGCAAAAAAAGTTGCGGATGCTATCAATGTGCCTTTGATTGTTTGGGGCACTGCCAATATTGAAAAGGACACAGAAGTTTTACGCGCTGTGGCGGAAGCCTGTCAGGGTAAAAATATAATTCTGGGGCCGCTGGAGGAAAAGGACTTTAAAAAAATCGGAGCAGCGGCTATAGGTTATCATCAAACCGTTATCGCTTCCAGTCCTATCGACATCAACCTTGCAAAGCAGCTGAATATATTAATGGGTAATCTGGGTATACCGGAAAACGCGTTGCTTATGGATCCCACAGTTAGCAGCATCGGTTACGGCATAGAATACTGTTATTCGGTCATGGAAAGAATTCGCGCCGCAGGCTTGACCCAGAGCGATGATAAATTACAGTACCCCCTGATATGCAATATCAGCAAAGAAACCTGGAAGGCCAAAGAAGCCAAAGTTACCGAACAGGAAGATCCGTTAATGGGTGACGCCAAAAAGAGAGGCATACTTTTAGAGGCGATGTCAGCCCTGATTCTGGCCTTAGCCGGAGGTAATATTCTGGTCATGCGCCATCCGGAAGCGATTAAATTAATTAAAGGTATTCTTGATGAATTATATGTACCATCAAAGTGAATTGGTGAGAGTGTGTAGAGATGACAGATAAAAAAATCCAGAGTGTCGATCAAGCTACTCTTGAGATGATTGAGAAATCTCATCAAGACGGTTGCAGCACGGTGTTTGATAGAGCTGAAAACATGAAACCCTGTCCGATCGGGGCTGAGGGTAGTTGCTGCAAGAACTGCGCCATGGGGCCCTGTCGTGTACCTATCAATAAGAGTAAAGAAGAAACCCCAGAAGACCATAATAAACGCAAAGGAGTCTGCGGCGCTACAGCCGAGACGATTTCGGCGCGTAATTTCGCCCGCATGGTGGCCGCCGGGACTGCCGCACATGGTGATCATGGTAGGCGCGTAACCGAACTTTTTATGGCAGTAGCAGAAGGCAAAGCGCCCGGATATTCTATTAAAGACGAACAAAAACTGCTGCAACTGGCTCTTGAACTGGGAGTAAAAGTTGGCGATCGCCCTAATAATGAGATTGCCAAAGATATTGCTGAAATTCTTCAGAAGGACTTCAGCCGCCAGGAAGGTGAATTGAATTTTATCAAACGCGCCCCTTTAAAGCGCCAGGCTGTCTGGCGGCAAAATGGCGTTACTCCAAGAGGAATTGACCGCGAAGTGGTTGAAACTATGCATCACACTCACATGGGTGTAGACCAGGACTACCAGAATTTAATAAAGCAGGCTACCCGCACCGCTCTGGCTGATGGTTGGGGCGGAAGCATGATCGGTACTGAACTGCAAGATGTGATGTTTGGTACACCTTCTCCGGTCCTCAGTCAGATCAATCTGGGTGTTTTAAAAGAGGAAGACGTTAATATTATAATTCACGGCCATGAACCAGCCCTGGCTGAAATTTTGGCTGTAGTCTCCCAGGATCCGGTCATGATAGAATATGCGAAATCCAAAGGGGCTAAAGGCATCAACCTGGTAGGAATGTGTTGCACGGCCAATGAAATTTTGATGCGCCATGGCATCCCTATCGGCGGCAATTTCCTGCAACAGGAACTGGCCATTGTGACAGGTGCAGTGGAAGCGATGATCGTCGATGTCCAATGCATTATGCAGGGATTGACTGATGTAGCTCAATGTTATCACACTAAGATAATCACCACGGATGAACGCGCGCATATTACAGGGTCGACATTTATTCATTTCGATGAATTAAACGCTATCGAGATTTCTAAGGAAATCCTTAAAATGGCCATCGATAACTTCCCTAACCGACACAAAAATGTTAGGATTCCTCAAGTAAAAACTGACATGATCGCTGGGTTTAGCCATGAGACGATAACTTATTTATTAGGCGGCCTTTTCCGCGCTTCTTATCGTCCTTTAAACGATAATATCATTAATGGACGTATCCGCGGAGTGGCTGGCGTAGTGGGTTGTAACAACCCTCGAGTTACCCATGACGACGTGCATGTCACTCTGGTTAAAGAGTTGATCAAAAACGATGTTCTGGTCCTTCAGACCGGCTGCAGCGCAATGGCCACCGCCAAGGCCGGCTTGATGCTGCCGGAAGCCTCTAAATTTGCTGGGGAAGGATTAGCCTCTGTCTGTGAAACCGTGGGTATCCCGCCTGTGCTTCATCTGGGCGCATGTGTGGATAACTGCCGGATATTGACCGCCGCCACCGCCATGGTCAAAGAAGGTGGGCTGGGTGACGATATCAGCGATCTTCCAGTTGCCGGTTGCGCTCCCGAATGGATGAGCGAAAAAGCGGTAGCTATTGGTCACTATTTTGTAGCCTCTGGTGTATATACTATTTTCGGCGTAACCTGGCCGACGGTCGGTTCGAAAGAACTAACTGATTATCTCTTTAAAGGACTAGAGCAATCTTTAGGTGGAAAATGGGATTTTGAAATCGACCCCTATAAGATGGCCCAAAAGATGATTGCTCACATTGATTTGAAACGCAAGGCTCTCGGCATCGATAAGTCTCGAGAAAGAGTACTCTACGATATGGCCATGAGACGGGATTTGGAAAAGTAGAATCTTGTAACCCTGGAGGCAGCCTTAATGTCCAAAATAATTGCTTCAGCCGCTATACGAGGAGCCTATAAAATAGTCGCTCAGGCCCAGGAACAATGGCAGCGAGCGATGGATAAATTCGGTGCGAAAGAACCTGTGGGTTTCCCTAACACCGCTTATTATCTGCCCGTTATTTACGGTATGCTAGGCGCTAAAGTCGAAAAATTAGGTGACATGGAATCGATCCTTAAAAGATGTAAGCAGATTCTGCCTGCACCCGTTAAAGAAAACCATCCCCTGCCCTATTTGGGGCCCGCTCTGGATGCTGGTATGGCTACACTTTTTGCTGAGGAATTAATCGAGGCTGTGCGCTATCTAGAAAAGCCGGACTTCTATACTAAGGGAGAGGATATCTCTGACCGGAGCATCTGGCTGGGTGCTGCTGACGACGTAATTCTTAGAAAACGTGGGGTTGAATTTGTAGATGGTACTGCGCCCGGTTTCGCTGCTATTTTGGGAGCAGCACCCACCAAAGAAATAGCTTCTAAGATAGCTCAGGAATTGCAGCAAAAAAACCTGTATGTCTTTATGTCAGGAGAATACAACGGCAAACGCTTTTCGGAACAATTACTGGAGGCGGGCGTACAGATAGGCTGGCCCACCAGATTGGTTTCCTTCGGCCCGGATACCACGGCTACAGTTTTTGCTATGGGTTTTGCAACCCGCGCCGCGCTGTCTTTTGGTGGTATCCAACCCGGCGATTTCAGAAAGATTCTGATTTATAATAAAGACCGTATTTTCGCCTTTGCCTTGCCTATGGGTTTTGTTAGTGATGAATGGTATGCTACCGCTGCCGGCGCAATTAACTTTGGTTTCCCCGTTATTGCGGATACGCCTATTCCTGAGATATTACCTACCGGTATTTGCACTTATGAGCATGTAGTTTCCAATATCGCACATGAAAATCTTGTCGCTAAGGCCGTAGAAGTTCGCGGCCTCAAAGTAAACTTAGCTTCAGTTCCCATTCCTGTTGCATATGGAGCTGCTTTTGAGGGCGAACGGGTACGTGGAGAGGATATCTACCTTGAATGCGGCGGCGGACGTACTCTAATGTGCGAGTGGGTTACGAGCAAACGCATGTCTGAAGTTGAGGATGGCAAAGTTGAAGTTATCGGCCCTGAGCTGAAAGATGTCCCCGCCGGTTCCAAATTGCCCATGGCTATTTGTGTAGAAGTGGCTGGACGTGAAATGCAGGAGGATTTCGAACCCATCCTGGAACGCCAGGTCCATCACTTGATCAACTATGCTCAGGGTGTTATGCACATCGGGCAGCGTGATATTGCCTGGATAAGAATCAGCAAACAGGCCGTAGAAAAAGGTTTTAAGATCAAGGATTTAGGCATTATCCTGCATGCCAAATTGCATCAGGATTTCGGCCGTATTTTTGATAAGTTACAGGTTAAAATATATACCAATGAGACTGACGTCAAGGAAAAAGTTGAAAGAGCGCGTGAGGTCTACAAGCATAGAGATACTCGAATTGAAGGTATGACCGATGAGACTACCGACATCTACTATTCCTGCACACTCTGCCAGAGTTTCGCACCCAGTCACGTCTGCGTTATCAGTCCTGAAAGAACAGGTTTGTGCGGATCCTATAACTGGATGGATTGTAAGGCTTCTTTTGAGATTAATCCCACTGGACCAAATCAGCCAGTTCCTAAATTGGAGACTATTGATCAAAAACTGGGGCAATGGACAGGCGTTAATGACTTTGTGAATAAAGCCTCTAGAGGTAAGATAGATCATTACAATTTTTATAGCATTATATATGATCCAATGACCACCTGCGGCTGTTGCGAATGTATCGCCGCTGTTTTACCCATGTGCAATGGCATTATGACCGTCAACAGAGATTTCCCAGGTATGACTCCCAGCGGAATGAAATTCACTACTCTGGCAGGTACCATTGGCGGCGGATTGAGCACCCCCGGTTTCGTCGGACACGGCAAATACAATATAACGCAGCGCAAGTTCGTAAAAGGAGATGGGGGTATTTCACGTATCGTTTGGATGCCCAAAATGTTAAAAGAAGAGATCGGAGAACGCTTTTCACAGCGAGCCGCCGAATTGGGTTATCCTGATTTGCTAAATCAAATCGCTGATGAGACGGTCGGCACTACAGAAGATGCCATTTTGCCTTTCCTGACTGAAAGGAACCATCCGGCATTGAGTATGCCGTCGATTATCTGATATAGCCATAAAGGAGATAACATAAATGCCGCTTACCGGAATAGAGATTTTTAAATTACTGCCCAAGACCAACTGCGGAAAGTGCGGAGTCCCTACCTGTCTTGCGTTTGCTATGCAGTTGGCTGCCGGCAAGGCCGACCTCAATGCCTGCCCTACCGTTTCCGAAGAAACTAAAGCCAAATTATCTGAAGCTTCCGCACCGCCTATCCGGCCTTTAACCATAGGTACCGGTAACCGGGCTATTAAAGTAGGCGGAGAAACCGTTTTGTTTCGCCATGAAAAGAGATTTGAAAATCCTACCGGTTTGGCTATATTAATCACTGACACAATGGCAGAGTCTGATGTTGAAGCCCGCATCAACCGACTCAACAATCTGATCTATGATAGAGTAGGTTTGACACTGAGACCTGAGATGGCGGCTTTAAGGGCTGATTCGGGTAAAGTTGAATCTTTTGTAGCCTTGATCAATAAGGTCAAAACCCAAAGCGATTGCTCGCTGATATTAATCAGCCAGGATGCGGATATTTTAACAGCCGGAGTGAAAGCCTGTGCTGAACGAAAACCTTTAATCTATGCGGCGACTGCAGCTAATGCGGCCACCATTGGCGCGTTGGCCAGAGAAGCCGGATGCCCTGTCGCAGTCAAAGGCGCTAATCTGGATGAGATCGCCGGCCTTACCGATCAATTGACCAAAATAGGCATCAAAGATATAGTAATTGACTCAGGAGCCCGCTCGGTTAAACAGGTTTTTGAAGATCAGATTTTTATCCGCAAAGCTGCCCTCGCCAAAACACGTTCACTAGGTTTCCCAACCATCGTCTTTGCCTGCGATATGACACAAGATCCTATGAAGGAAGCCTTAATTGCCTCTTTGGCCATCGCTAAATACGCTGCTATTGTGGTGCTGTCTGACTTCCAGGGGCATGCTTTGTTTCCGCTTTTGGTAGAACGCTTGAACCTTTATACCGATCCGCAGAAACCTTTGGCGACTAAAGAGGGGATCTATGAGATCGGCGGACCTAATGAAAATTCACCTGTACTTCTGACTTCTAACTTCTCTCTGACCTATTTCATCGTGTCGGGGGAAATTGAAAATAGTAAGGTTCCTGCCTACCTTCTGGTTAAAGATACTGAAGGCCTTTCGGTGATGACTGCTTGGGCAGCCGGTAAATTCGTGGCGGATGTTATCGCACCCTTCGTCAAGAAATGCGGCATTACCGATAAAATTAAACACCGCAAGCTAATAATCCCCGGCTACGCTGCGTCTGAAAGCGGCGGACTGGAAGAAGAATTGCCAGATTGGAAAATAGAAGTTGGTCCCCGAGAAGCCGCCCATATTCCGGCGTATCTAAAAACCTGGAAAGCCCAGTAAGGAGCGGAAAATGATTTTAATTGGTGAAAACCTGAATATCATGTCCAAAACCCTGGGTCCAGCTTTAAAAGAGAGACAGTCCGCTGCAGTTCAGGAAATGGCCATGGCTCAAAATGCTGTTGATGTCGATTATATCGATCTTAATATTGGCCCTGCCCGAAAATCGGGCGAAGAATTTATGGCCTGGACTGTACAGACTGTTCAAGCAGTTACCGCTAAACCTCTTTCTCTGGACTCCACTAACCTGACTGCTGTAGAAGCTGGATTGAAGGTCTGCAAGAGCAAAGCTTTAATTAACTCCATCTCCCTTCAACCTGACCGCATCGAAACCGGCTTGCCGTTGGTTAACAAATATAACGCTGATATGATTGGGCTCCTTTGGGGTGTCGAGGGCATGCCCCGTGACGCTAATGAACGTTGTATGCTGGCCGTTGATCTGGTTTACAAAGCCAACGCCGCTGGAATCACCAATGAAAAAATCTGGATCGACCCTATTGCTACCCCGGTAAGTGGGGAAATTAACCAATTGAAAGCCTGCTTTGAGTTTATGACCATGTTAAGTGACATAGCTCCAGGCTGCAAATCAGTGGTTGGGCTTTCTAATGTTTCTAACGGCACTCCGGTTGATTTGAGGCCTTATTTAAATCGAACCTTTCTAGTAATGTTGTCTAGATACGGCCTTTATAGTGCTATTGTGGATGCCTTTGATCAAGAATTGATCGACATCGCTCGGGGTAGAAGGCCGGAGATTACTCAATTAATTCACAACCTGATGGATGGCAATTCACCTGATCCCAAATCGCTTTCTCCCGAAGCCATGAAATATTACAAAACAGTGCGGGTTCTAACCGGTGAAAGCCTTTATTCACATTCCTGGCTGGATATTTAACCTTTCTCCTTTTTCGGTTTTTTTCTCCCCTTGTGTGAGTGAGGAATTAAAGGCGAGGGGTACTCCATGTTGAATAAAGTGGGAAAAATTAAGGTAAATATATAAAAAGGTAATTATGAGCGAAGGTCTGGAACATCCGACGATTCCCTTGCCTGACCAAAAGAATTTTGAAGTGGCTTATGGTCTAGCTCTCAAACTTGCCTCAGAAATACTGGCCTCAGAATCTAATATAGAAGAATTATGCCGCCGTTCCGGATCTGCGTTTATTTCTCAAAATAACAATCCTGCTATTCAGTTGAATTACCTCAATAGCCCATACCTGATCAGTCTGCCAGACGTGATTATCAGCCTGGCCAAAAATCCCACACCGGTTGAGATTAGAGATAAAATATTGATTTTGCATTACCTGCTGACATCATCCGGGGAACCTCTCTCTAGCGAGCTAATTTCCTTTAAAGAACTGGGAGAAGGCCTGGCTTATTATCCTACCTTTGCCCAACGCTCCATCCGGCCTTTGATAACCTACTTCGGCAGCCAGCCTGAGAAAATGCTCAGCTCGACAGCCGCACTGGGAGGAGTAAAATCCTCTTTTGGGAACTTCTCCGTAACCATACCCGCTTTTGATAAAGTTCCCATAACTCTGATAATTTGGCAGGGCGACGAAGAATTCCCTCCAGACGCCAATATATTGTTTGATCGGCTTGCCCTCGATTATTTACCCATGGAAGATTTGATAGTTTTATGTCAAACAATCGTCTGGAAAATGATTAAATTTTTACAGTCGAGATAAGGAGACCGGACATGAAAAAGGTTCTGATCGCCTATTTTTCTCTCAGCGGTAATACCGAAAAGATGGCTGAATTTATTGCTGAAGGCGTGCGCTTTACCGGGAACCAGGCTGAAACGCGCAAAATTAGCACTCTTAAAACGATCACTGACCTGAACGGTTACGACGGCTATATTTTTGGCTCTCCTACTTATCATCTAGAAATGGCGGAACCCTTTAAAACCTTTCTTTTCCTTTGCCGCAAAGCTGACCTGGCGTGTAAACCAGCGGGTGCTTTCGGTTCTTACACTCACACGGGTAACGCTCCCGCTCAGATCTTGGACACCATGCAGTATGTCTTTAAAATGCAGCCCTTTGAACTTGGCTCTCTTAAAATATTAGAAAGAGCTCTGGCCAACCGAGAAGCACTTAAGGCCTGTCAGGACTATGGCAAAGTGTTCGGGGAGAAACTTGGCAATTAGATATTAATTTTCCTTATTATTTGTGAATCCTATTAACATGGAAAGTGAGTTGACATGGAAGATATTATTTTAAGTATTGATGGGAAAGAAATCCGAACAGACAGCTCTCAGACTGTCTTTGAAGCAGCCAGAAATGCTGCTATCTATATTCCCGCTCTCTGTAACTATCCTGGTCTGGCGCCTTTACCTGATATCGCACCAGATATGTCATGTCAATTATGCATCGTGGAGATAGATAGCCAGATTGTTCTTTCCTGTAACACCCTGGCTGCTTCTGGCATGAGAGTAAATACCCGTACATCACAAATACAGGAGCTCAGGCGCAAGATCCTCACAGATATACTTCGCCGCTATCCCATTGATACTCTTAAAAAAGACTTGCCTGAAAGCCGCGAACTACAGAAAGCTATTGATTACGTTGGGATTAGTGAATTACCTGCTTCTATTAGTAGACAGTTACCAGTGCGGGATGACAGCCCATTCTTTATCCGGGACAACAACCGCTGCATTCTCTGTTCGCGCTGTGTACGTGTCTGCCAGGACATACGTCTAAATAAGGCAATCGAGTTTGCTTATCCCTGTTATAAAGCTTGTCCTGCAGGGATAGATATTCCCCGCTACATACGAGCTGTCGAACGTGGCCGTCCCAGCGTTGCTTTAGCCATAATACGTGAAAAAGTGCCTTTCCCAGGGGTTCTGGGAAGGGTCTGTATACATCCTTGCGAGCAAGCTTGCCAGCGCGGCAAAACTGTGGATAAACCACTCCATATACGGTTACTCAAACGATTTGCAGCCGATCACGGAGATGAGTCCTGGAAGAAACTGTCCAGGCATTTGCCGGATTCCGGAAAGAAGGTTGCAGTTGTTGGGGCAGGTCCCGCCAGCTTAACGGTTGCTTATTATTTGGCCAAATCAGGTCATAAAGTGACCGTATTTGAAGCGCAGTCCCGGCCGGGCGGAATGATGTGGATGGGAATACCGGAATATCGCTTACCGCGTCAAGTTCTTGAAGGAGAAATCAAGGAAATCTTAGACGCTGGCGTCGAATTAATAGTTGATAGTCGGGTAAATTCTCTCGAGCCACTTTTCGACCAGGGTTATAACGCTGTCTTCCTGGGAATAGGAGCTCATCAGGGCATGAAACTCGGTGTCGAAGGCGAGAATTTACCAGGGGTGATCGAAGCTGCTGAGTTCTTAAGGCAAGGTAATCTGGGAGAGAAAATAGAAGTAGGTGGCCGGGTTGGAGTGGTTGGTGGTGGCAATGTGGCTATTGATGCCGCCAGAATGTCACTTCGTTTTGGGGCTAATAAAGTAATTGTTTTCTACCGCCGGACCCGGGCTGAAATGCCTGCTGCTGATGAAGAAATAGAAGCTGCTTTGGCCGAAGGCATAGAAATACTCTATCTAACTGCTCCTGCTAAAGTCACTCGATCTAACGGAGTGTTACAGCTTGTCTGCCTGCGAATGAAATTGGGTGATCCCGATGCCAGTGGTAGACCGCGCCCGGAACCAGTGGAAGGGAGTGAGTTCATCACCGAATTCGATACTTTGCTGGTTGCTATTGGGCAGAAACCTGATTTACCGGTTGATCTGCAAGTTGAAGTCGGCAAAGGTAACGTTATTAAAATAGACGCTGATATGATGACCTCTAGAAAGGGCGTCTTTTCCGGAGGCGATTGCGTCAGTGGTCCGGCTTCGGTTATCGAAGCTATTGATGCAGGAAGAAAAGCGGCTGAATCTATTGACCGCTATTTGGGTGGAAAAGGAGATATATCCGAGTCGCTGGTTAACTTAAACGAATCTTTAGTTTTTCCTCCGGAAAAAGTTTCCCAGGAACAATTAGCAGAGGTTTCCCTTTTACCACCTGATAAAAGAGCAACCAATTTTAACGAAGTAGAATTGCCCTGGGATCGGGAGACAGCAACTTCTGAAGCTAAACGCTGCTTACGCTGTTACGTCATTGCCCCTCCCAATGATAAAGTCCTAAAGGATGCTGACTGTGAGTTTTGCGGTGCATGTGTTGATGCCTGCCCGACCGGTGCTTTACTTGAACGTAGAGGTCTAGTATCCGGTACAATTGATAAGGTTGTCTCAACTACTTGTCCATACTGCGGTACCGGATGTCAGCTTGACCTGGAAATTAAGGATGAAACGATCCAACGGGTTATTCCAGCTTATGGTGCATCCAACCGCGGCCAGGCTTGTGTTAAGGGCAAATTTGGTTTGGAGTATATTCACAGTCCTGATCGGCTTACCCACCCTCTTATTAATAGAAACGGACAATTTGAAACAGCCAGTTGGGATGAAGCTATTGACCTCATTGCTGAAAAATTTTCTACCTTTAAACCTGATGAAATTGCCGTTGTAGCGTCTTCAAGGGCTTCCAACGAAGATAACTACGTCGCACAGAAATTCGCGAGGGCGGTATTGCATACCAACAACGTCGATAACTGTGCCCGGGTCTGACACGCCCCAACGTTGGCCGGTCTGGCCAACACTTTCGGCTCTGGAGCAATGACCAATAACATTGAAGATATTGGTAATGCTGGTTGTATTATGTCAATCGGCAGCAATACCACCGCCGCCCATCCTATTATCGGCCTCAAGGTTAAGCAATCTGTGAAGCAGGGAGCCAAATTGATCGTGGTTAATCCCCGTGAAATAAAGCTAGTGCGCAACGCCGATCTCTGGTTGAGACTTAAGCCCGGCACCGATGTAGCCTTAATTATGGGCATGATTCGCCTGATTCTGGAATCCGGACTGCAAGACCAGAAATTTATTGATGAAAAATGTGAAAACTTCTCTGCGTTACAAGAGTCACTGAAAGCCTTTCCTTTGGATAGGGTCGCTGCGATTACTGAATTGCCTTCCGAACAAATAATTGCCGCCGCCAAAATGTATGCCAGCTGCGGACCTTCCGCTATCTTATACACTCTCGGTATTACGGAACATACTCACGGCACGGATAGCGTGATGGCACTGGCCAATTTGGCCATGGTAACTGGTAACGTAGGTAAACCAGGCAGCGGAGTCAATCCCCTACGTGGCCAGAACAACGTGCAGGGCGCCTGCGACATGGGAGCCTTGCCCAATCTGTTCCCAGGTTATCAGTCTGTGACCAATCCGGATATCAGGGCTAAATTTGAAAA
Organism: Dehalococcoidia bacterium; assembly: GCA_025361145.1. Lineage (GTDB taxonomy): Bacteria > Chloroflexota > Dehalococcoidia > Dehalococcoidales > UBA3254 > UBA3254. The sequence continues at coordinate 164,161 of JANYAV010000014.1, forward strand.
AGCCTGGGGCTGTTCCCTCAATCCACAACCCGGCCTGCCTTTAACCTTTATGTATAAGGCTGCCGCAGAAAAGAAGCTTAAAGCTATGTACCTTGTAGGTGAGGATCCGGTTTTAAGTGAACCCGATATGAATCATACCATCCAATCACTGAAAAGCCTCGATTTCCTGGTCGTGCAAGACATCTTTATGAGTGAGACAGCTAAACTGGCGGATGTAGTTCTGCCTGCAGCCGGCTTTGCCTCTGATGACGGCACTTTTACCAATACCGAACGCCGCGTTCAGCGGGTCAGAAAAGCCGTGCCTCCTCCGGGACAAGCTAAACCTGATTGGGAAATTGCCTGTTTGATCGCTCATAAAATGGGTGCTAAAGGATTCGAGTACACCCATGCCAGCGAAATCTGGCAAGAGATGACCGCTTTGACTCCTAACTTCTCCGGTATTAGCTACGAACGTTTAGAAGAAGAATTCGGCTTGCAGTGGCCCTGCACTTCTGCCGAACATCCGGGTACCTGTATCTTGCACACACATGGTTTTACCAGAGGCAAAGGAAAATTCACACCAATCAGTTATCGGCCTTCAGCCGAGTTGACCGATAAGGACTATCCTTTGATTTTAACCACCGAGCGCAGTATTTATCATTACCATACCGGCACTATGACTCGGAAGGTGCCCGGTTTAAATCTTTTGAGAAGCGAAGAACTGGTCGAGATAAATCCATTCGACGCCGCTGATCTGGGTATACAGCAAGGAGATTGGGTTACAGTCACTTCTCGCCGCGGCCAGGTGGACTCAAGAGCCAAAATAACCACCGATTCACCCAAAGGTGTCGTTTGTATGACTTTCCATTTCAGTGAAAGCCCCACCAATGCCCTGACTAACTCTGCCCTGGATCCCATATCTTTTACACCGGAGTATAAGGTCTGCGCGGTTAAAGTAACAAAGAAGACTTAAGCCTGGGGCATGTCCTCTCCCTTGACTTAATGGACGCAAGAGACCAAACAGACGGATTTTAAGCTAAAGGAGCTTTTCGACAAAGTCACCGTTGGGCTAATCGTCACCTGGACGATAATGGTGCAGTATTACTTCAGGAAGAAGAAGGGGGAGAAAACGAAAGGGTAGTTGAAACGAGCACACATACAATGGGACAAATATAGATGTCCCATTATTAGATAATTGTAACTCTATTTAAGGTTCGATATTTTAGCTTCTCCGTCTGACGAATATAACACCTACTACACCTATCATAACAACGGCTACAATAATCACTAAAATCATCGTCCAGGGAATCGACTTAGCCGGAACCGTTTTCGTGACGGGAGTGGAAACAGCTGTCACAGTTTGAGCAACGGTTGCCGGAATAGAATTCGTTGGTTGGACGGCGGGCGTCGTAGGCAAAGGTATAATTGTGGGAGTGGCCGTTGGCATTGGAGATGCTGTGGGTGTGGGTGATGGCGGTGAAGTCGGAGTAGGCGTCGGTGTTGCAGATGGGGCTATTGCGGTAAATAGAGTAAAGTGGCTAACCGGCACGGTAATAGTATGCTTGATAGTATCAACTACTCCACCCGGGATTGTAATCCACTGTCCAGTCACAGTATCATAAAAAGCTAGAACCAGATTGGTTTCTAAAACCCCGCTAAGTATATTAGCCGGGTTATAGCTGATGGTCATTGATATAGGCGGGTTAAACACTGCCCCATTTGGGCCGAAGTCATAAGCGACCCCAATTACATTAGAAATGGTAGGAGGTGGAGGCGGCGTAGCCTGTAATGCTACAGTTATTTTGCCCAGGGGTGCACCGTTCAGAGTTCCTGAAGTACCAGCAGCAATATTGACAGTGGCGATGCCATTTGAAGACTGTAAAGTTGCTGGCTGAGTAAAGACACCAGTGGTGGTAATAATCCCTCCCACATAAGCTGAGCCAGTACCGCTGACTGGCGTCGGTGTCGGTGTCGGCGTCTGTGTTGGTGTTAATGTTATTGGCGGTGGACCTCCGCCCCCGCCAGGTCCACCACCGCTAACTGCGGCTACATAGGTGAAACCTCCGGCTAAAGTTGCAGATCCACCAGGGGTTGTGATTACGACGTTCTGGAGTCCAGCCGTACCTACTGGAGTGACTGCCGTGATAGACGTCGGACTTGCAACGATGACACCCGTTGCGGCAGTGCCGCCTATGGTCACTGTTACGCCGCTAACAAAACCCGTCCCGATAATAGTTATAGAAGTCCCGCCGGTTGGCGGACCAGACGATGGTGAGATACTGGCAACTGTTGGAGCTGCTACCCAGGTAAAGGATCCGGTGCTAGTAGCCGTGCCACCTCTTGTGGTCACCGAAACCGTACCCGTGTTGCCAATACCCAAAACAGCCGTAATCTGGGTATTCGAATTCACTGTAAAACTGGAGGTTGCAGCGCCACCAAAGCTGACCATCGTAGCCCCACTGAGATTGGTGCCGGTAATGACTACAGCAGTTCCACTACCTCCTGAGCCGGGGATAAAGGAAGCAATAGTTGGAGGGGGCAGGTAGGTAAACCCGCCTATCAGTGTCGCTGAGCCAACAGGAGTTGTAACCGCCACATTCTTACCTCCCGTTGTACTAGCCGGAGTAACTGCTGTTAGCGAGCTTTCGCTCACAAAGGTTACGCCCGTAGCGACAATGCCACCTATGGTAATCGTTGTATGATCGCTAATAAAACCATTTCCGGTGATTGCGACAGGAGTTCCTCCGACTAGTGGGCCGGAAGCCGGTGAGCTCCCGGTAATCGTTGGAGAAGCGATGATTACTTGATTCTGACCTCCAATATTACCATAGTAAGGCCCTTCTCCAGCTATGTAATACTCGATGCGGGGTGTTAATAAAGAATTTGTAAAATAATAGGTACCCTGCGTAGCATTGGCCGGCACAGTTACCTGATAAACAACCGTAAACTCAGTTCCACTAGTAAAGGGACCGAACCAGATATAGTCAGCCCGATTAGCGGTAACTTTATTGGTATCACTGCTGGGCGAATTCCAGGCATTATTCACTGCCACAGTCCACCCTACCGGAGCAAAATCACTCAAGCCAATGGCAATGAAGTTATCGATGGGGGACGTAAAGGTGACCATCACATCTAAAATCTCACCAGGGTAAACATAAGACGGCAGTGTGCGCGTCACGGTTATATCATAAGGTGGGCTAGCAGCATAACTTATGCTGGTATTATTAAAACTTACCAACAGACTGCTTAACAAAATGATTATAAGCACAATACCACGGAGTAATATAACTGCTCTTTTTTTAAAAGCACTTTTTATCATCGCATCTTCTTTTATAATCTCTTTATTCTCACATCATCTGTATAGATTTAATTAATGGGGGATTTCCAAGCACTAATTATATTTAAGACCTTGGACATACTTAAATCCGTGCCGTCCTGTGGCGGAATTTTCCATTTATTGATACCAGCCAGAACATAATTCATATTTGGCGCATTAGGTACGAGACTAAATTCACCTTTGAAATTAAGCGTATATACCCCACTAAGATCTGTAACATTTATTGTTTGCGTTTGGCTACGATATACAGTCTTAGTTGCTACAATAGTGTGACTACCCATGGTGGTAGTTAGCAAAGTATAAACACCGTCAGGTCCGCTAATCATGGATACCTGACCATCTATGGTCTCAGTAACACCTCCCAGCGACAATCCATTGGCTTCATAGCTGGTACCATTAATTATTGCACCTTGGACCACCTGAATTTGAGATACTCCAACCACAGGTACCGTTACCGCTGTATTGCCAACGAAATATAATATTGTTCCGTTGGTAAAATTGTATGTTCCATAGGCAATATTACTAGGGACTGTTACTTTATAGACTGCGGTAAACAGGTTACCCTGGTAGTATGGACCATACCAGATCAGGTCAGCTTTGGTCCCAGTGACCAGCAAATCATTCGTATTTGGTGTAGAAAGGTTGTTAAGAGCCGTTACCGTCCAACCAGTCGGAGCCAAGTCACTAAGCCCGATAGCATTGAAGTTATTCGCTGGTGCTGTAAACGTGACCGTTACGTTGAACTGTTGCCCCCTGGTAACGACCACAGGCAAAGACCTGACGGCCTCCATTGTTGAAGTCGTAAAGGTCATCTCTGCCCCGTAAATAGTATTTGCGCCTACTGCAACGGCTTTATAGGTATAACTGACACCAGCGGTTATACCGGTTATGTTCGCGGAGAAAGCGCCTGCGGCGGTCTTTGCCACAGGGATGGTGAACAGATGATCACCCCCTGCCGTAGGCCAGTATTCAAAGTTCACGTTAACATTGGTTTCGGCACCCAAACTTATCAGGTTACCCTTTAACGTTACTGTCTGTAATCCTGTAACCATGGCGGGAACCGTTGTGACCCCAAAGTTATATAGAGTGGTAAAGCTGCTATCATCTCCACAAACCGTAACATTACCCGCCGCTTTGGCCCTGAAATGATAAGTAGTACCTGGAGCCAGCCCGGTAATAGTGGTGTTATAACCGCCTGTGGCTGTCAATTCTGTAACTGAAGTAGTATTGCCATATTCAGTGGTTAGCCCGTAATCAAAGGAGGAATTGACTGCCGTATTTGACCCTAAAGCTTGGAGGGTACCGCTTAACTTAGCTGTGTTTACGCCGATATTACTGGCAGTTACCACTGTCTTTATCACCGGAATAGCTGAAGTGGTGAAACTCCTTTCGATGCCGTAAGTGGTACCATAACCCACCGCCTGAGTTCGAAAGTAATATGTCGATCCAGGATACAGATTATTTAACGTAAAACTGAAGTCACCCGTTGTGAGTAATTGTTGCGGAGTGGTTTCATTTGTATAATTACCCGAAACAATGCCCCATTGGAATGACACATTAACCGCAGGCGCAGAGGCTAAAGACGCCAGACCTCCTTTTAATGTGACGCTACTAGTTGTAATGTCAGAAACATTTAATGTCGATACCGAGGGGGCCATCCAGTCCCCCAATCCCCAGGATGGATAGTAAAAGGAATATGATGTATTTGCAATCGATGTCCCATTAGTGCCGGTCGCTGAAATGAATGAAAGACCATTACTATTATTATAAACAATGTTTTGCCCATCGGGTGACCAGGAAGACGAACTTTCAGCCCTTATTCCTCCAATAACGTTACTGCCATCTACATTCATAATATATAAATAGCTATAACAATAAAATGCAACTTTAGTCCCGTCTGGAGATACGGTGGGATAGCTAATCGATGAATTTGAATATATTGAAGTAGAATTTGCCCCATCTGCGGTCATAACATAAATATTACTGCCATATGAATAAACTATTTTGGTGCCACCTGAGGCATAACCCCCAACCACACTGGCATATACATTAAGAGATCTTTCATTCGTTCCATCAGCATTAATTACACTTAACATACTATTTTTAATAAATAATATTTGAGTACCGTCCTGAGACCATTTTGGGCCATAACCCCCGTTAGCGAGTGTAATCACATTAGTACCATCTGGATTCATTATTTTTAGGCGGTGGCCTGAGGAGTCATCATTAAATGCAATTTTGGTTCCATCCGGGGACCAGCAAGGATAATCAGCGCTGCTTTTAACCAGCGTTTTATTTGTACCGTCCGAGTTCATTACATATATACTTCCATTGTAAGTATATGCGATCCTTCCAATTGGGGAAGAAGCATATAGTTGTGCTGGAGTAAATGGAAGAAGGGTAAGAATGATAAGCAAAGCTACCATCAGCGGAATAAATCTTCTAATAATCATTTCCTTGTCCTCACCCTTTAAATTATTAACTAAGAAATCTCTGAACAAGTGCCCATCACAGAAGATGCCACCTAGCTGTTACTACACTTACCATCAGCATATTTTAAAACGGGGTCTTTTACAATCCCCCTTTTAGTGGTTATCTGACACTTGTTTTATTTTGCGATTGTACAATTTTTCAGATCAACATACATCCATTTACCATCTCCGGTCCCATTGATTGTTAATGTTTGCCCCTTTTGCAGATTAGCAAGATTACTGGCTTCTGACTTATTGAAAGTGGCTTCTATTCCGCTCATATTATAAGCATCCATACCAAAACTGACTTTAGGATAGCCCAAAAGGTCGGTGCTGATATCTGTTATGACACCGGTTACTTGTAAATATTTACCTTTATATTTTAAGTCAGCTCCAACTTCATTAAACTCATAAGCTGTATACAAATCCACAGCAGATATTTCGATAACTGATGTGGCAGAAGTTGTTAACGCAGGATTAGCTACCACAGAAGTGGCGGGTTTTATGGTACCAGAAGTGTTCACCACCGTACAATTTTTCAAATCAACATACATGAATTTACCATCTCCAGTACCATTGACTGTGATTGTCTGACCCTTTTGCAGGTTAGCGACATTGCTGGCTTCTGACTTATTAAAAGTAGCTTTTACTTTGCTAATATTATAACTATCCATACCAAAACTGACAGTAGGATAGCCCAAAAGATCGGTACTGATATCTGTTATAACACCAGTTACACGCAGGTTTTTCCCTTTATATTTTAAGTCAGCTCCAACTTCATTAGCTTCATAAGCAGCATACAAATCTACAGCAGATATTTCAATAGCTGACGTTGCTGAAGTTATTGTGGTAGGATTTACTGTTGTTGGAGCAATGGGTTTGTTTGTTGTGAACGTGTTTGCGGTAGTTGGTGCAGATGGACTGCTGCTACAACCACCTGATACCAGTACAATTAGACACAAACTAATAAGCATCAATTTATTCATAAATATTCCTCACTTTTAATCTGCATGATATAACGTTGGAAACTGCCTAAACTTTCCGATAATAGGTCGAATCAATGTTCTAATTGCTTAGTAATATATATTTCCCTTCTCTGGTGTTTTCTATCATCTCGTGAGTTTAATATGTGGGTGTGTAATTTGGTAATGGAGATGCACTCTTGGGTTTACGTGAGGCTACTAAGGCTAAAATGCCTCCCACTATTAAAAGAACACCACCAAATATATAAGCGGCCGAAATACAAATGATACCGCCCACTCCGCTTATAAGCATAATAATCCCTGCTGCCTTTGGTTTTGAAATAGAGAGTGCTCCTCCTATAATACCTAATATTGCAAAGGGAATGGCAACCCAACCTAATGTTGTAACCGTGTCAGCACCCTCAGCCCCAAAAGCACCTCCGACTGCACCAACGGTCAGGGCGATGATAGCACCAATAAAACCGCCAATGCCGCCGATTAGGCCCAAGACCAACGCTGAAACCTTCATTATTATACCTCCTAACTTTTTAAGGTATTGAAAGCTATAATTTTTAAATAGATTCGCGCCCTGGAGGTGAGTAATTCCTACACTAATATAATTTAGCTGATTATATTCTATATATCACTATTAATCAATACGTACAATTCCGCTTCGTTGGCGTAGATATGTATTAGAACATAGGCTAAAGAAAATAATAATTTCTTGCTTAAAGTTTCATATTGAGGGAATCAGAGCGAATCCCCATAAGCGTGGCTGACATATTCGCCCTGGCGCGAAAGCGATCGTCTTTCAGCCGAGATAGAAACTCATGCCATTCCTGGGGAGTGCCTTCGTACAAAGCCTGCCTCAATTGGAAAGAGAACCTACCATTTTTCAAAGCGTTAAGATTATGGAGCGGCGCACCGGCGCCGGGGCGCTTACCGCCACGAGGCATATAAAAACCCATTAAAGGTCATTGGGACTGCCCCTTTTCTGTATGATCTCTTTGATTCGCGCGATTCCGTTTCTACGGTGCGCTTCGATCCAATCAGGGCGATCCGGATTACCCAGAGGATACCTCTGATCTATTCGCATGAGCCTAACATTATAATCCTCCAGAAGATCGCTGAATTGTTTATCCAGGGACTTTCCAGAAGCTTTAGGGGCAACCAGAAGAGAACTATTAACCAACACCTGGCTATGAGGACGTGCGACCGGTATTAACATCCATATATAAGCCATTTTTATATATATATTTATTTAACCTTTCTTTAGGCGAGGCTAACTCAGGCTCAACAAACTTACCGTTTGGGTAAGTCTTTTCTTCCCGTTTAGGTAAGTTGGAAGTTACCGTTTAAGTAAGTTCCTTATCGGGCGTTTTGAGATTTAGAGTTACCAGTTCGGTAAGTTTACCCACGTGATAACCCCGCGCCCGGCTGACACGCCAATCATCAAAGTTTTTATTGAACTTAAAGGCCACAGGACAAACGAGCTGCTATCTTCGAGCTTTAAGTAACTAATAAGAAGAGAGACGGATGTGAGTATGTCGGACCTGCACTGGGAAAGGAAGTCTGCGAGGTCCTACCTTCAGGGAGACGAATACTTGAGATTATCCCCCAAAATCTATGAGCGAGACCGATTATCATGTGGATAAGGAAAGACGGTATTAGCAGCGACCAGAGATATGAGTGGTATTTATAGAATGATTTAAACCAATTTTTTTTCATTAACGGTTTAGTAAAATTCAATGTAGGTATAAACCTGCAAGAAAATAATAAGAGCAAAACACATATAGCGTTAATTATAGCGGAAACCAGAATGATATCTTCAATTAACGGGGACAATAAAAATGACATATCTACGTTGTATTACGATTCACAATTTATCATTGGGAACTGTTACAAATATTCTGGTTATCCGGCATGACAACGATGGAAAAAGGAGATAGCAAGTAAAGGACGCGGGGGATTCACAAGGGCGGACCTGAACCGGGAAATGAGGACTGCGAGGTCCGACCTTTAAGACCAAACGAATGAATACCAACGACCAATAATCTACGTCCCTATTAAATAGTGGTAATGGAGGCTATTCTAAACAGTTTCTTTATCAGAAAGGCCTGACCTTTACGGTGGAAATTGCCCGGCAAGGCGGGAAAAATGAACTGTCAGCACAAATCGAATTTGTGATACTTCGCTCTCCATTCTGGAAAGCAAAAATTCGATCAAGTGCTCGCCTACTTTCAAGCCGCAAACATATTCATTTTAATCTTTTTGCGTTATAATCTGGTTAATGAGTCTTCAATCAGTATCTAGCCAAAACACTATCGAAACCAAACCATCCAAACCTGAGCACAGAGGTAAATACTTTGCGGGAATTATTGTCTGCATAGTATTGCTCTATATTTTCAATAATTTGCTTTCTCTGTATCTTTTTTCAGTTCCGCCGGGATCCAACCTCATAAAAGCCATAATAGACAGCACTTATGTTCAGGTTAAAATCCCTTTTCTGGCCGATAGCTTTGTGAGTTGTCTTTGGGCTATCAATTTAGCGGTTGTATCGGGAATAATGGGAAATTTCTGGTTCTTGTTCTACCGGCCTCGCTGGTTTTATTACCTGCTTCAGGCTATTATGATCGCGGTGGGAATTATTCCGGTATATGTGGTTCACAAAATCTTCCCTTTCGTGATAGAGTCTCAATCAATACAGAGTCTGGTTAAAACTGGATTGATTGTTTTTATGATTATTCTTGGCGTTATCAGCCTCTTCCTGCTCATTAAATCAGCAATTGCCTTTGTGCGAAACATTCGCAATTTTGAACTTCTGTAGCCTACTCCAACAAAAACGGGGATCCTCTTTCGAAAGTCCCCGCTAAAAAATTGTTTTTAGTTTATTTTTGGGATATTTAACCAAACTTGTGGCTGATGCCGTAACCGCCCTTGGGAAACTTCCACTCGATATTTAAATCAGGACAGCCGATGCGGCAGGAACCACACTCCAGGCAGCCTTCATGATTAATTGCGATACGGTCCCCTTCCGGGCGGTAAACATAAGCCGGGCACAAAAACAGACAAGCCTGGCTTTCGCACTTCTTACATTTTTCGCCATCGATAATCTTGAGATGACTTTCCTCATCTACTTTAAAACGGTCAAGAAATAACTTGTCCTCGATTTTCATTGTCATTTCACCGACCTCCAACCTCTCCAGGCGATCTTAGCTAGATTTAGCAAACCGATTTTTTTCTTGACCTCATCCATGATGAGTTTCTGCTTGTGTTTCTTAGTAACTCCGTCGACGGTCAGCATCTCCCGAGCTGCAAATTGCGCAACATGAGGCAGTTCATCAAATAATTGGTGCGTGTTATACAAAAAGCCCGGGAAGCCGCGATACTTATTCATGTCTTTCAAAACAAAGGATTCACTCATCGCCTTAGAATAAGATGACAGACTTTGTTTTGAAACGTCGTTCTTTTTAAGAGCGGCAATAATCGCTTCCGCCGCCATTTTACCAGAAGCCATTGCCAGGTTACTGCCCTCACGGTGCAAGGCATTAAAAAGCATCGCTGAATCACCCGCAATTAGATAACCATTTCCCGCCAACTGAGGAATAGTATAGAATCCGCCTTCTGCCAGCCAGTGGGCCGTATATTCGATAGGTTTACCGCCCGCGATAAGGGGTGCTACCATCGGATGCAGTTTATAGGCTTCCAGCATTTCGTAAGGTTTCATTTTAGTTTTAGCAAATTGGGCCAAATTGGCACCGACTGAAATCGAAATGGAATTCTTATTGGTATATATAATCGAGACACCGTCCATCCCACCGGTGACTTCCCCTAACACTTCGGTAGTGACGCCATCTGCCGCAGAAACCCCAAAACGCTGTTCAATAACCTCAGATGGTAATTCGATCGTCTCTTTAACTGCCAAGGCCACATGCTCAGGTTTTAATTCCGGTCTAAATCCAGTTTTAGCCGCCAAGGGAGAATTCACTCCATCAGCCAATAAGACCACTTTAGCTTGAACTTCGCCATCTTGTCGGTTAGTGACCACGCCGGTTACTTTACCAGAAGCGTCTTTCAACAGGTCTACCACGACTGTGCTTGCTACAATCAAAGCGCCTTTCTTCTTGGCTTGTTCGGCAAACCAACGGTCAAACTTGGCGCGTCCAACGGTGAACACGTTGTTTTTTCTTTCATTGGCAAAAATACTGTCCCTGTACCCAATGCTTAACCCAGCCTCTTTGGAAAGATACCATATCCGTGATTCAACGATATTCCTTTCAATAGGACAGCCGCGCGCCACGAAATCAGGCAGAATCTGGGCTAGATTATAACCGTACAACACACCACCCGATGTGTTTTTAGAACCAGCGTACTCGCCGCGTTCAATAACCATAGTTTTGATGCCCGCGTCGGCCAAAATACAGGCAGCGGATATCCCGGCCGGCCCGGCACCGACTATGACAACATCGTAGGACTCATTCATTGTTGCGCCCCTTGTGTCTGGATATTGGGAATCCTGGCTTTCAGCCCTTTGATCAACTCAGGCACTACTTTCACATAATCGCCGATTATGGAATAATCAGCTACCTGAACCATCTGAGCGTTTTTATCGTTATTAATAGCCATTACTTTTTCGGAGCCCTGCATACCCACCATATGCTGCACTGCTCCTGACACGCCTATACCGATATATAACTTGGGTGCGACCGTTTTGCCGGTCTGGCCCACCTGCCTGACATAAGGCAGCAGACCCGCCTCTACTAGCGGACGGGAACAGGCTACAGACCCGCCTAAAAGTGCTGCTAACTCCTCCAACATCTGGAAGTTTTTGCTATCACAGGCGCCTTTGCCAACTACTACCAGCACTTGAGAGTGAGTTATATCGACCAGATTGGCGGTGTCCATTTTAATAGTTTCAAGTATCTCGATAAGCGGTTCCACTACATTATCGTATTTGAAGGGAATGATCTCACCGGTACGAGCCGGGTCGCGCTTGGGCATTTTAAAAACCTTAGGCCTCACTGTGCTCATCTGGGGACGGTGATTGCGGCAGTAAATGGTAGCCATGATGTTTCCGCCGAAGGTCGGGCGGGTCATCATCAGCAATTTCTCTTGAGGATCCACATCCAGTCCGGTGCAGTCGGCTGTCAAACCGGTCTGCAATTGGGTAGCAATCACGCTGGATAAATCGCGTCCTAGAGAAGAAGCGCCAATTAAAAATACCTCGGGCTTGACCTGTCTGCATAACTCAGTTAAAGCCGCTCCATATACTCTTGAAACGTAAGTTTCAAAAGCCGAATTATCCAGCACATAAACCGAATCACAGCCATAAGATATGGCCTCAGCAGCAATAGATTTCACGTTATGGCCAACCAGAAAACCCATCACATTGGTATTTAATTTGTGAGCCAGTTCACGGCCCTTCCCAACCAGTTCCCAGGACACATCAGCCGCAACGCCATCTTTGACCTCAATAAAAACCGCCACTCCCTTGTAAGCAGCTATTCCAGATTCTACAAATTCCGCTGGTTTAACAACTTTCTTTTTAATTGGTTTATCAAATAAAATAGCATCTGAGGGGCAGACCATTACGCACTTGCCGCAACCGATACATTTTTCAGCGGTAATCTTAGCCACCCCATCTTCAATGTCTATGCATCCTACCGGGCACTCACCCACGCAGGCCTGGCAACCAGAACACTTTTTGGGATTGACTTCAGCTATATCTTTACCTTCACTGTTTTTAGGCATTTTTTACCTTACTATCATTACTCAATATTTCACTCATAATCGCCGCTTCTTTTTGAAACAGGGTATCCAGCAAGCTGTTCACTGCCTGGTCCATCCCTTCAGTAGTATCGTAAACTGGCCCTCCTTTGCGAGGAGGAGGGGCGAAGATGGTTTTTACCGAAGTAGGAGAACCTTTAAGCCCACATTTTTCCGCGGTACAGCTTAATTCTTTAGCTCCCCAAACTTTTATTTCATGTTTAATAGCTTTGATCAAACCCGGCAGAGTAGCATATCGTGCTGCGCCTAACTCCAATTCTACCGTTAGCATCACGGGTAGTTTGGCCTCAATAATCTGACTGGCATTTTCAATTTCACGCCTGACGGTTATGGTTTGTTTCTGGATATCCAGGCCAATAATCTGTGAAACGTAGGTCAATTGCGTAAATCCCAGGCGGGTAGCTATACCCGGACCGGTCTGGGCAGTGTCGCCGTCAATAGCCTGTTTGCCACACATAACTATTTGCACCGGATCAATTTCGTTAAGTTTTTGGATAGCCGAAGCTAAGGTATAGCTGGTAGCCAAAGTATCCGCGCCAGCCAGGGCTCGATCGGAAACCAGGATTGCTTGATGAGCTCCCAGGGAAAGGCATTCTCTCAACTGCACTTCTGCGGATGGAATGCCCATGGTGATTACCGAAACGCTGCCGCCATATTTCTCGGTTATTTTGACCGCAGCCTCTACTGCTACCAGATCGTAGGGATTACAAATAGACTCGACTCCGGCCCGAACCAAAGTATTAGTGGCTGGATCGATCTTAACCTGAGTAGTATCCGGAACCTGTTTAACACAACATACTATCTGCATCTTTTTTCCACCTTTTGTCATTTAACCACATAAACGATCTTCCGATCAATAATCGTATAAACCAATTTTGCAAGATTTGTCTCGTTTACCTGCTCTCAAATATGCTATCTTGTACTTCGGGTGTTCGCTGCATGATCAGTTTAACTACTATTCTTATTATTTCCTTGCATCTCTGATATAATCTGAACCATGATAATTGATTTTCATACTCATATCTTTTCTCCGCAGATCAAGAATCACCGGGAGGATTACGCTTTACGCGATCCTCTATTTGCTAAATTATATTCCGATCCTAAAGCTAAACTGGCCATGGCTGAAGATTTGATCACTGTAATGGATAAACAGGAAATAACTGCCTCCGTGGTTTTAAACATCAATTGGAGTAGCGCTGAGCTTTGCCGTGTGAGCAATGACTATCTCTCCGAAGCCGTTACTCGATATCCCGGTAGACTTTACGGTTTTGGCATGATTGACTTTAGTTCCCCAGATAAAGCTATCGGTGAAATTGACCGTTGTGTCCAAAACGGAATGAAAGGTATTGGTGAAGTACGGTTTTCTAGAGCGCAGTTAAGCAAACCCGAATGCATCCAGCCTATTTTGGAATACATAATTGAAAATAAACTAATATTGCTCACTCATACCTCTGAACCGGTAGGCCACACATACCCCGGTAAAGGTGATTCTACTCCTGCATTGTTATATCCATTTATTAAGCGGTTTCCGGAATTAAAACTGGTCTGCGCACATTGGGGAGGCGGCCTGCCTTTCTATTCCTTAATGCCTGAGGTTAAAAAGGCTATTGGCCAGGTTTATTTCGATTCAGCCGCTTCTCCTTACCTTTATTCCCCCCAGGTTTATACTGAAGTCCCCGCTGTAATAGGAGACCAGCATGTTCTCTTTGGCAGTGATTATCCTCTTGTTAATCCTGAAAGATTGCTACAAGATATCAATAATTTACAGTTCCCTGAAAAAACCAGGAATCGTTTTTTATACGACAACGCTGCTAAATTATTAGGTATCTCTTAAGATGAATACAGAAGAATCCCTCCGCACATTCATAGCTATCGAGTTACCCGAAGAAGTTAAAAATGGTTTGAATACGTTGGAAAACCGTTTGAAATCCTCTTGTTCCACCTCGGCCAAATGGATTGATTCTCGCAGCATCCATCTCACTCTGAAGTTCTTAGGTCAGACCTCCATTAACTCTATTCCCTCCCTCACTTCCGCGCTAAACACTGTCGCAGAAATCACCCTACCTTTTAGCCTTTCAGTTACCCAGCTAGGCGCCTTCCCTAATAACCAGAGGATCCAGGTAGTGTGGGTCGGCTTGACTGGAGATTTGAACTGCTTGAATCTGCTTCAGCAGAACATTGAATCAGCCATATCACCTCTAGGCTATCCTGCCGAAAAGCGAGCCTTTGTGCCCCATCTCACTTTGGCCCGGGTGCGTGACACTGCTTCTTCTCAAGACCGTTTAAATTTAGGCACTTTACTGACTAAAACCAACTTGCACCCCTCGTTGAATATGAGTGTAGGTTCAATAAGCTTAATGCAAAGTAAACTGACTCCGATCGGTGCTATCTACGCCAATCTACACACGGCAAAGCTAATACCACCTTGCGCTTAACTACCTTTTGTTGTATACTGCAATTCAAATTGGATGGGAGGTGGATCTTTGGAAAACAATTTCCCCAAGTGTCAAAAATGCAAATCAGGTGACTTAGTTCCTCTTTCAGATTTCGGTAGTCAAGGTGCTGCGATCCAATATAAAGCCTGGGTTTGCACTAATCCTGATTGTGGTTTTAACCTCAAAATCCGTAATGGTGATGTCTATATTTACGAACCCATCAATGACGGCTCACATTCCATACGTAATCACTAAACCTTTCTGGATTCGTTATAATTTACTGATGCAGGATGGCAAAAGTGCTTCCTCATTTGATAACTATTAAGAGGGCAGCACTGGATCTTTTCTTTCCCCAGAGATGTTTAGGCTGTGGAAGAGAAGGTGAACTAATTTGCCGTCCGTGCCGCAACAAGTTGCCCAGAATCCATCCTCCGATTTGTCCCAGATGCGGAAAACCTCAGGCTAGCGGGATTCTTTGTTCAGCTTGCATCAATTTTAATAGCTATCTGGATGCTATTCGTTCTCCTTTCAAATTCGAAGGCGTCATGCGCGAAGCAATTCACCAGTACAAATACCAGAACCTTCGCAGCCTGACCAATCTTTTCGGCTTACTTGTTAAAGATTACTGGATGAAAGACCCCTTACCTGTTGAACTGATCATACCCGTGCCTTTGCATCCAAGCCGAAGTAAAGAGAGGGGCTATAATCAATCTGCTCTTTTAGCCATTGAGTTTGGTAAAATATTTCATTTTCCGGTCTTGCCTTCCGCTTTAACCCGGGTCAAATATGTCATGCCTCAAACACAAACTAAATCTGTTGAAGAACGGCGCCTTAATCTTAAGCAAGCCTTCGTTAATCGAGATAGCGTCGTGGCGGGTAAACAGATATTATTGATTGACGATGTGACAACCTCAGGCGCTACACTGGAGTCTTGCGCTGAGGCCCTCAAAACCGCAGGAGCAAAGTGTGTTAGGGCACTGGTTCTAGCCAGGGAGCTATAATATAAATACAGGTACATACAGGAGGTATAAACATGGAAATGCAAATCACTGCCAAAAACTTGGATCTCTCAACCACGAGTCGCAGTTATATCAGTCGTAAGCTAGACAAAATCGAAAGACATTTAAAGAATATCGAGGCTTTTGAAGTTGTTGTTTCTGAAGAAAAAACTCGTTCGCCCGATCAGCGGTTTATAGTTCAAGTTACCATTCAAAATAAAGGGACTATTCTTCGCGGAGAGGAACGTGGAATTGATTTACAAACTGCTATCGATAAAGTGGCTGAAATTATGAATCGGCAGGTAGAGCATTATAAAGGTAAACTCCCTTCTTCCAACAACCGTGGTAAGCCATCCATACGAACTTCAACTGCTGAAGTAACTTCTCCTGTGGATGAAGAAGAAACCGTAGAAGAAGGTCCTCGGATAGTAAAAACTAAGCGTTTTGACGTTAAACCCATGGCTGTCGATGAAGCAGTTGATCAGATGACCTTGCTGGGACATGATTTCTTCCTGTTTTCCAACACCGATAACAACAAAATAAACTTGCTGTATAAACGCAAAGATGGTGATTTGGGTTTGATTGAAGCCAACAAATAAGCCCATTAAAGAAGCCCCTCTTTGAGGGGCTTCTTAATTTAAGGTGGATATGGAATCAAAATACTTTGTTATTTTCCAAACACAAGCCGGTTGGATGGGTATCGCTGGTTCCTCAAAGGGTATCTGCCGTACTACTTTACCTGAGAAGTCTTACCAAAACGCCTTGACGACTGTGAATCCAAATAATACTTATATTGAAAATAGAAGTGATGATTTGAATCGCCTAACCGCTGATTTAATAAATTATTTTAGCGGGTTACCCGTATATTTTAAAGCTAATATAGATTTTTCTGAGGTAACGAAATTTCAAAAAGCGGTCTATCAAGCGGCTGTAAGTATACCCTGTGGAGAAACCCGCAGTTACGCTTGGATCGCCTATAATATTGGCTGTCCCCAGGCTGCCAGAGCTGTCGGTCAGGCACTTAAGCGCAATCCTCTACCCATCCTGGTTCCCTGCCATAGAGTAGTTCAGGCTTCCGGGAGACTGGGAGGTTTCGCGGGCGGTGTTATACTAAAAAATGATCTTCTTAAGTTGGAATCCCTAAAAGCACATTAAATTATTTAGCAGCAGCCTGCGCCCGCTGTAGAAGGATCCTCATAATATTCCTCATATACTTCGCCGCTATCAAGTGATATAGAAACCGGATGAGGAACCATTGCACCAAAAAGATAACCCTGCTCACTCCATTTTTGTTGCTTAATTTCGTATTGAGTATTACCGGCTTCGTCACTGGCACGCGGTGTAATGGTCAGGTCTCCCGGCTCAGCATCAAAACAAAATTCCCAGCGAGTCCCGGCACGCTCAATATTAGGACCTGTCAGGGACACTGGTAAAAAGGTTTTGCCTCCGTCGAGACTAACATCAACTCTAGAGATACGCCCGAAGGGAGACCAGGCATATCCTGAGATTATCTGATGCCCCGCTCTTAGTTTAGCCGGCCAGGGCAAACAGCAAGCGCTTTTCATCACCTGATTGGTAACCTCTGCTCTTCGATAACCCGCTTTTAAAGAACGTTGGGATACGATTATTTTATTCGCCCACTTGGTGCTGGCGGTTCCTACCCAACCCGGCACGATAGCCCTTACCGGGAAACCATGATCTACTGGCAAAATAGAACCGTTCATTATGTAAGCTAAAAGGGTATCGTCTTCCATAGCTTTAGATACAGGAATAGATAATCCTTCTGAATAATTATCTATTCCTTCCGTCTTCACTTCCGCTGCTTCTGGTTTTATCCCGGCTATTTTTAATATTTCAGATAGCTTCACTCCGGTCCATTCAGCAATGCCGAAGCCCCCAAAATGCCATTGGTAACCTGGTGCTTTTTTACCCATGAGCAAATCGTAAAATATGCGTCCGTTGCCCGCATCCTCCAAATAACGGGTATAAGCCACCGAAGGCAGCTGCAATAATTCATCGTAGTTTATAGAAAACGGATTACTTACGCCGTCGCCTTCAACGCTTAAGCGCCATTTCTGAATATCTGTTAACGCCGGCTGGCTATGAGCATGTGTAAAAAACAAATAATTGGACGTAGTATAATGCCTCATATTCGCCATACTGGCGAAATTCATCTCCTTAATCGCAGGTTTTGTAGAGATGAGTGCACCTTTAGCGATACATCTGGCCAACAGACCGGCTGCTCCAGAATTTTCTAGGACGTCGAAGAATTCTTTTTGGGGAATCAACGCGGTTTGCGCCAGATTCCAAAGAGCAATAACTTTCGGTGTGTTTAAACCAATAGTTGTCATACTTTTAGTCTAATATAATTATTAACAGTTTTGTTGCTGTCTTATTTAATAACGAAGTTAAATGCTTGCTGTTTGTCTTCAGCTTTAGGGGATTCCCATGGCCTGTAATAGGTAAAAGTGATTTTGCCTTGACCCGCTTTTAAGGCCTTGAAAGTAAAGAAAGTGGTGCCGCCGGAACCCACGAGCTGCTGACCACTGTGATCATCCTGTTGATAGTCTTTTTTTACCTGGCTGACAAGCCCTGCATCAAAAACCGGCTGCCAATCATAACCTGTGGTTGGATTAGCCTGTAACGCAATAATAAATTCCTGGTTCTGGTTCAAATTGATCGGCTGGGTTGAGTCGGTATAGGTTGAAACCGTGCCGCCTACACAACCTGTCAATAAACCGGTCAATAACAATACTAAAGCCGACAGTATTACCAACGCTCTTTTCATTTTTCTCCTTATACGCCTTCTTAGTTTCGTATAATACAACGATAAAATCCAAAAAACGTTAGTACTTAGCCGGGGTTAACTTCATACCTTTCTATCCAACCTTCGCCGGCAAAGCTATAGAATCGGTTATCTCCAATAATTATATGATCGACCAGCTTGATATTCATCACCAGACCAGCCTGTACCACAGCTCTGGTAAGTTCGTGATCGCTCTGGCTGGGCTCCGGGTTACCCGAGGGATGATTGTGTACCAAAACAAAGGAAACAGCGCGAGTGCTGATGGCTTTCTCCATCACTTCTCGAGTGTATAGATAACTGGCGTCTACCGTACCTTGAGATAAATCGTGTATATCCAATATCTCGTTTTGTGTATTAAGATAAACCACCTTTATCATCTCTTTTGGCAAGCCGCGCATAGTGTGGTAAAAATACTCATAAATCTCTTGTGAAGATGAACACACCGGTTTTTGCAGGCTTTTCTCTTTCAGGAACCGGGAGGCAACAGCCTGCATAAATTTGATGCCAAATACGCTGTGAGGACCGATGCCCGATATCTCTTGCAATTCCTCAGGAGAAGCTTCTAAAACACCCCTCAGGCTTTTA
>JANYAV010000015.1 GCA_025361145.1 Dehalococcoidia bacterium
TATACGTCCTAAATTATTAGAATGGGAATTAACTTGTAATACGATCAGACCTAGTCAGGCCTTGCATTACCTTACTCCAGCCGAAAATTTGAAATTGCTTTTAAAGGAGATAAGGTGTCACTGATCAACCGAACGAGTACACGAGTTTGCCTGAAAAATGCAGCTCTGATATAATATTAAGGTTGTGGCCCCATCGTCTAGTGGCCTAGGACACTGGCCCTTCACGCCGGCGACTCGGGTTCGAATCCCGATGGGGTCACCAAAGATAAATCACTCCGCGACTCGCGGAGTTTTTTATAATATCAGGTAGTCTAAATCATCGCACCAATAACCCTCGATAATTTTCAACGCAATCACGGCAGCAATTATTGGCGCTCCGTCCTTCTTCTAATTTGTGGTGATAAACAGACAATGACGAAAAAACGATGTATATTAACACTATCGCGCCAGATTATTTGACTGCCGCCTGAGCGCACATATACGGGAGAGGATGCTATTAAAATTCAATACACTTTCCAATGTTTGTTGGACAATAAAACCTGGGGTTAGATTGAAATTCAGGAGAGACATGATGAGTAAAGCAATCAAACAAACTGTGACTTTTAAGGCCGCACCCCACGCTATCTACGAAGCCCTGATGGACGAGAAGAAACATGCCGCTTTTACCGGAGGAGAAGCCAAAATCAGCCGTAAAGCCGGCGGCAAGTTCAGCATTTACAGGGGAGATATCGAGGGCAAAAACCTAGAGCTAATTCCCGACCAAAAAATTGTGCAGACCTGGAGGTACAGCGATTGGCCAGAGGGACATTATTCTACAGCAACCTTCGTTCTGAAGGCGACGGAGAAAGGCTCCCAGCTGACATTTACCCAGACCGACGTCCCTGATGACAGATATGAGGACATCAAACAGGGTTGGAAGGACTACTACTGGGCGCCTATGAAAGAAATGCTGGAAGACTAAAATTTCGGCTTTAGTCTTTTATAAATGGCAGTCATGGATTCAGACAAAACGCGCGTCTCTCCGATAACTGGCATAAAGTTATTGTCCCCATTCCAGCGCGGCACTATGTGGGTATGCACGTGGTCGGCGATGCCCGCCCCCGCCACCCTGCCCAAGTTCATGCCGATATTGAAGCTCTCCGTACCAGTAGCTTCCCTTAAAATTCCCACCGCCCGGCTGACCATGGCATAATGTTCATTGCGCTCCAAAGTGGTCATATCTTCCAGTTTGCCCAGATGGCGGTATGGCACCACCATTAAATGGCCGGGATTGTAAGGAAAGGCATTCATTATCACGAAATTATGCTTGCCGCGATAAAGGATCAGGTCTTCTGTATCTTTGTCACACCGAGGTTTATCACAGAAAATACAGCCTTTCTGTTCCACCGCACGGATATATTGAATTCTCCAGGGGGCCCAGATTCGCTTCATGATTCTCTCCTTTTACAGTTCACAGATGTCAGTTTACAATTTACAGTTACGCGCCGCAAGTTAACGAGACTACTTGAATTGTAAATATTGGCGCTTTGCTTTATAGTGAAACTTGCTGTTAGTCTTTAGTTAACCTCATAAGTTTTGATGGGTAAATTTTTAACAATAAGGAAAACCATGAATCAATTAGACAGCATTCTTTTTCAGGTGGGGAAACCCGCCCGCTATACCGGTGGAGAATGGAACAGCGTGATTAAAGACTGGGATAAAACCGCTATCCATTTCGCCCTTAGTTACCCTGACCTTTATGACATCGGGATGTCCAATATGGCCGTCCCTATTCTTTACGAGATCCTGAATAACCTACCAGATGTTCTGGCAGAAAGGGTCTATACCCCCTGGAAAGACATGGAAGCTGCCTTGCGGAAGGCAGAACTACCCCTCTACGCTCTAGAATCAAAACGACCATTAAACGATTTTGATATCGTGGGTTTTTCAATGGGTTATGAGTTGTGTTACACCAACGTCTTAAGCATGTTGGATTTGGCTCGTATTCCTCTATTATCCGCTGAGAGAAACGAGTCCCATCCTTTGGTGATCGCCGGAGGCAGCAGCACGCTTAATCCTGAGCCGATGGCCGACTTCTTCGACCTCCTGGTTCTGGGTGACGGAGAAGAGGTCATTGTCGATTTAATCGACGCCTTCCGTGCCTGGAAAAAGAGGGGGGGCCGGAAATTCGACTTTTTAAAAGCCGCAGTTAAAATTGACGGCATTTATGTACCATCCTTTTATCGGCCCGAATATAATACTGACGGCACTTTAAAAAGCCTCACTCCGTTAATACCTGAAGCACCGGAGAAGGTCAAAAGACGCATGGTCAACCGCCTTCCGCCTCCGCCTCTCAAACCCATTGTACCTTTTGTTGAGATCGTCCAGGACAGGGCCGCGGTGGAAATACAGCGAGGCTGTTCACGCGGTTGCCGCTTTTGCCAGGCTAGCAGCATCTATCGGCCTATACGCGAAAGGCCTCAGGAAGAGGTTATTCAAGCCGTGGGCCAGATACTGGAAAACTGCGGTTACGACGAGGTCTCGCTGATATCGTTAAGCACCTCGGACTATCCAGGGATTGATAAGCTGGTAACGGCTTTAGCTAAAAAATATCCAAATGTCACTTTTTCATTGCCCAGCCTGCGTATCGCCGCTTCTTCAATTCAGCTCATGGAATCGCTGCCATCCAACCGCAAGTCCGGCCTAACCTTCGCGCCAGAAGCCGGCAGCGAACGACTGCGCTTGATTATCAACAAGGTAATTCCAGAGAGTGTTTTACTGGACACGGCAGCCATTGCTTTCGAGCGCGGCTGGACGACTATCAAGCTGTATTTCATGATCGGCCTGCCAGGTGAAACCCTGGAAGATGTGCAATACATTGTGAAACTGATAGAGAAGGTCTGCAACATAGGAAGGGAATTAAAGGGCAACAGGGCCAGAATCGGAGTAAGCCTGTCTACCTTTGTTCCCAAACCCCACACTCCCTTTCAATGGGCAGCCCAGGACAAAGAGGACGTGATCCTGGCCAAGCACGAAATAATTAAAAGCGGCCTTAACCGCAGGGGTTTAAAAGTATCCTGGCAGGATCCACACACCAGTCTTTTAGAGGCGGTTATTTCCCGCGGAGACCGCCGGATCGGCCAGGTTATTCATCAAGCCTGGAAAACGGGAAGCAGTTTTGACGCCTGGAGCGAACACTTTAAGTGGGAGAATTGGCAAGCAGCCTTTAAAGAGTGCGCTGTTGATCCGACTTTTTACGCTCAAAGAGAACGCCATGAAAATGAAATATTGCCATGGTCGCACATAGACCTCGGCCTTACCCCTGCCTTCTTAAAGAGGGAATATCAGAAAGCCCTAAAGGGTGAAGACACCGGCGACTGCCGTACAGAGGGCTGTAATGTGTGCGGTTATCAGACAACCTTCCCCACCTGTGTTGAGCGACTGGAACAGAGCGCCAAACCCTAATTTTTATTATCTAAACGCCAAACATTAAAAAGGCCAGATTCGAATTTAGAATCTGGCCTTTGAGTTAATTCTTAGATTTGGACTGGATTAAAAGACCGGGGTGCACCACTGCATATATTTGGGATTCTTGCCGTGAGTTATATCAGTGTACAGTTCGCACAATTTTTGCGTAATAGGCCCGATTTCACCCTTACCCACCAGGCGATGGTCGACCTCCGCGATGGGGGCAACATTAGCGGCCGTGCCGGTAAAGAAAGCTTCGTCACAAGTATAAAGCTCATAGCGCTCAATCGGTCTTTCGATGACTTCCAGACCCATTTCCTTTCTGGCAATCTCCATAACTGAATTACGGGTAATGCCGATCAAAATGCTTTCACTGGGTGAAGGTGTGACCAACTTGCCGTCGATAATCAAAAAGATATTCTCGCCGCTGCCTTCCGCTACCCGGCCGGAATCGTTGAGAACGACGGCCTCATCGTAGCCGTTTTCAATCGCTTCGGTCTTGGCGAAAGCGCTGTTGACGTACTGACCGGTGAGTTTGGCCTGTGGAATGGCAAAGTTGTTACCAGGACGGCGCCAGGAGGAAACTGCCACCTTGCATTTATCGGTCTCCAGATAACGGGTCCAAGGCAGGTTGAACATCAGGAAATCCGACTTTAGGTTATGCAAGCGAACGCCAATGGCCTCGGTGCTTTTATAGGCTAAAGGCCGAATATATTGCGACTCTTTCAAGCCGCTTTTCTGCACCAATTCAACGGTCAGTTGAATCAGATCGTTAATTGAATAAGGCAGATCTATTTTAAGAGCCTTGCAACCATTTAACAAACGTTCATAATGCTCTTTTAAACGGAAGATATATACCTGCTGTTTCTCTTTGTTCCAGCTGCCACGGACACCTTCAAAGACTCCAGTGCCATAGTGCATGAAATTGGTCATAACGCTCATCTTAGCATCGTTCAGTGGCATAAACTTCTGATTGTAATAAGCATAGTTCGGCATTTTATTTTCCCCTCAAATATAGATAAAGCCATTATACCCACTACTAAAAACTTAGACAAGTTGGCTGATCCCAAAAACCAAAGTACAATGGCCAGATATTCTAGATCGACCCAATGGACGAAGATTAAAAGTTAATAAATAACTCATGGTGACTAAATAACTTTCTGCTCCAATGTGGAGCAGGGGGATATGAATAAATCAGGTTAGGCTTCAGTCTCCGGCAGGGATATTTTAGATCCTCATAGACTTCATCAAGCAGAGTATTTCACTACACTCTTCCAGGAGAGTCGTGCTATTGAAAGCCTCATCCAGAATGGGACCCACCGCGAAGGTGCCATGCCCATGCACCGCTACAATATGATGCTCTTGCAAAGCAACTGAAATAACATCAGACAAGGCGCCGGGCTTAACGTCCATGCCCCAACCTACCACCGGCACTTTACCCAGCATATAGAAGACCTCCA
This sequence comes from Dehalococcoidia bacterium, assembly GCA_025361145.1. Lineage (GTDB taxonomy): Bacteria > Chloroflexota > Dehalococcoidia > Dehalococcoidales > UBA3254 > UBA3254. Next base: position 4,908 of record JANYAV010000015.1, read on the forward strand.
ATTTATCGGAAAATATCTCCTTTTCAGCCATTGACAGAGCAACCACGTGGGTAGGATGCGCATGCACAATGGCCCGAGCCTGGGTAGTTTGATAGATCGAACGATGGACGGGCAGTTCAATGGAAGCGAGCGGAGTTGCGCGGTCGTTACGGTTAATGCCGGTTTCAATCAAGTCTTTTTCCTGTAGGGCGCCCAGATTGCTGCCTCTTCGGGTAATAATCAAGCGATCTCCCATGCGAATGCTTAAATTGCCGCTCTGAGAGGACACCATTCCTCGCTGAAATAAGGCCTGCCCGACTTTTTGAAATTGAGTTAAAAACATGATCTGCCTTTCGTAGAATTGATTTTTAGGTGCAACGTTAATAATTTATGCCCTTTGAAAAGAAAAAGCAAATTATGGCGTTATGTTAATCGACTAAAAAACCATGGTGTTTGAATCATACATCCACACTTCGATGTTGGCGCGTGATAATTATGTCTTTGGGAAATGTACATTGATTGATATAATAGAACCAGACCGAAATCCACCGAGGAACAAGATTCAATGTTTTCTGCTTTGGGAACAGTAATAATAACATCACTTTCTGGCGTAATGGCGCCTGGTCCAATGTTTACCGTAACACTCGCCAAGAGCTTGAAGTCTCCCTGGTCTGGCATGCAGGTAGCGTTAGGGCACGCTGTCGTAGAAGTGCCTCTCATATTGCTGGTATTTTTCGGTTTGGCACGGTTTTTTGAACATGCCATTGTACAGCTAGTACTTGGAGTATTGGGTGGGCTCATGATCATATGGATGGGGGTCAGTCTTTTCCGAGCCCGTGGGATAATGTCAAGTGAGGGAATGGATACTACCTACAGCGCATTCCAGGCCGGAATTGTGCTGAGTGGTTTGAATCCGTTCTTCCTGATATGGTGGGTAACCGTAGGCAGTCTTCTGTTAATGAGTTTCCTCGACGCGGTTGGGAACTGGGGACTGCCGCTATTTATCATCATACACTGGCTATGTGACCTGGTTTGGTTATCACTGGTCTCGTTGAGTATTTATAGAACACGCCAGTTCTGGGGACAAAAAACGCAGGAATGGGTATTTATTGCCCTAAGTCTGGGGCTCCTATATTTTGGGGGACAATTCATAATAAAGGCAGTAACCCACTATTTTTAACAGAGACCTTAGAATGTCATAATGTTCAGGGTTTTAATGACGGTCAGATTGTCCAGAACGTCCTGAATGATGGCCATGATGTCTGCCCCCAGCATCGCCATGTCCCGTGCCAACTTGGGGAGCGGTTTGGCCCTCAGGAACCGGCAAACCGAGAATCTTACTTATCTCGTAGCCTGCCGAGGAATTATGACGACAACCAAATGGAGAAGCTGCTCCATTCAAAACGGCTGTAGCGAATTTGGCGCAAGTTTCATAACCACATCTCCCACAATTTTTCTTAGGCAATGCGTTAACTATATCCCTTAATTTATTTTGGGCATCGTTTTCAATAACCATAGCATCTATGCTCCTTTAGTTTTATTAATTCTATTATAAAATTGTTGCACTATCTTGTTTACTGGTGGTTTAATATATATGCTTCTAAGGCATAATCATTGCGATTGCGATTCATTCTCATTTATTTATAGTATACTATTATACAAAATATTCGTCAAGAATAATTCGAATTGATTGCGAATATTTTTGTCTTTAGGTCTTCAATCTGAATTGAAGACGGCGATATGACCCGGGCTAATTCTATTTCTTATTGAGAGGGGTAATCGGCTCTCTCCTTCTTTTATCAAACAGATATCGTATGGCAGCCACAGGATGATAGAACAGCATACGCGGTCCAGAAGAACGCATAATAATTTTTATTTTATTTCTTCTCTGTGGATGATAACAATGGACCAGGCATTTGGCACAGGTTGTCTTGCCGTTCTGGTATGGACACTTATTCAAGCGCTGGTGCGCATATTTTAGCAAATCCAGACATTCCGGGCATAATGAACTGGAGTTATGATGTTTGCGACAATAAAGCGCAATCATATCCTGTATGGTCTGTTTTTCTCTTTCAATTCGTGTCTGCAAAATATATATCCTACAGAATATATTTCTCTAGTTTCATGATATTCTTGATGTTGATATTTGCGCCCTCAAACTCAATAATTCCCGCATCGCGCATTAAACCCATCTCTCTGGATAAAGACGGGCGTGGTATATTTAGGTAGTCGGCTAACTCATGTCTTTTCATCGGGATAGTCAGCTTATTTTGGTTTTTCTGACGAAATATATCTAGCAAATAGCAGCTTATTTTGCCCCGTATATTTTTGGCTGACATCAGTTCAATCTTTTTACTTAACAGGATGTTTCTTTTAGATAAAATTTGAAGCAGGTTAGTAATAAGGGTATTGTGGGAAGCGCAAGTATTCGCGCAAATGCCTGTAATTTTATCTTTTGGCAAGAAAAGCAAAGTACAATCCTCTTGAGCTATCACAGTCACGGGCCACACCTTGCTATTGGAAAAAGCCACTGTTTCCCCAAAGATATCTCCTACATCAAAAATACCCATAATGATGCGGTTGCCCGAATATGTCTCTTTAGTCAGAGAGACTTTTCCACTGGCGATGATTCCTATACCCTGAAATTGTCGACCGGCAGCGAAGATAATTTCCCTCTGCTTAAAAGTTTTTATAGCTGGTCTCAGGCAATCCAGCATAATGTTGAGAGAATCTTCGCCGATACCGCTGAATAAAGCGGAGGAATTTAGAGTCTTAATCCATTCATGGTACATCAAAATCACCTAATAGGTAACATATGTTACCGCTATTTAATTATTATTGTATTATCATAAATAGGTTGGCGCAAGTTAGATCTTAATAAATAAAATATTCAAAGGAGATGAAAATGACTGATATGTTTTGTTTTCAGTGTGAACAGACCGCAGGTGGTACGGGCTGCACCAAAGTCGGTGTTTGTAGTAAAAAACCGGAATTAGCTCATGAGCAAGACAAGCTAATCTCCTCCCTGATCAGCCTTGCCCGCGCCTCTGAAGGCAAATCAGTGGATAAGAGCACGGATGAATTAGTCATGCAATCTCTCTTCGTAACAATCACCAATGTAGACTTTGATCCCCTGCGAATTGCCGAATATATAAATAAAGTGGAAGTTGCAAAGCAAAAATTGGGAGGGGCAGAAAATTTTGATCCTGATGCCCTCTTTCATGGTGATGCCGATATCGTTTCTCTCCGCTCGACACTGATTTTCGGTCTTGAAGGTATGGCGGCATACGCGCTGCATGCTCTCGTCTTGGGCAAAGATAACCCTGAGGTCACCGGTTGGTTCTATAAAGGCTTAAAAGCCGCTGGAGAAGACCATAGCATCGATGAGTGGCTATCACTCATAATGGAATTTGGCCAGGTGAACCTGAAATGCATGGCCCTGCTTGACCAGGCCAATACCTCCACCTTTGGTCATCCTGTACCTACCAGAGTCAGTCTGAAAGTAGAAAAAGGCCCTTTCATCGTCGTTACCGGTCATGACCTGAAAGATTTGAAACAATTGCTCGAACAAACCAGGGGTATGGGTATTAATATCTACACCCACGGTGAAATGCTGCCGGCTCATGCTTATCCCGAATTGAAGAAATATCCTCATCTCAAAGCTAATTATGGAACAGCCTGGCAAAACCAGCAGAAGGAATTTAACAATCTTCCGGCACCGGTTCTGTTCACTACCAATTGCATTATGCTGCCGCGACCTTCATATATCGAAAATATCTTTACCACATCGGTTGTGGGTTACCCGGGCGTCAAGCATATTCCTGAAAAGAACAGAGAGAAGGATTTTTCCAGTGTAATTAAAAAAGCTCTAGAGCTGGGTGGTTGGCCTGAAGATAAACAATTCACAGGTATTAACGGTGGGACCGAACTGACAACAGGCTTTGCCCGCAATACTGTTATGGGCGTGGCGGACAAAGTCATATCTGCTGTAAAGTCTGGTGCTATCAAACATTTCTTCCTGGTGGGCGGTTGCGATGGCGCAAAACCCGGACGCAACTATTATACCGAGTTTGTGAAAAACACACCTGCTGATACCGTAGTTATTACATTGGCCTGCGGCAAATACCGCTTCAACGACCTTAATATCGGCGAGATCGGAGGGTTACCGCGGCTGATGGATATGGGGCAATGCAATGATGCCTACTCGGCGATTCAGGTGGCTGTTGCCCTAGCCGCAGCGTTGGAGTGTGGAATCAATGAACTACCGTTAACTATGGTACTTTCTTGGTATGAACAAAAAGCTGTGTGTATACTACTAACTTTGCTATCACTTGGCATCAAGAATATCTATCTCGGTCCGTCATTGCCGGCCTTTATATCTCCCAATGTGCTTAAAGTTCTGGTAGAGAAATTTAATATCCATCCGATATCAACCCCGGAAGCTGATCTGCGCGTAATAATGGGTTAATTAGACCTTTTTATGACAAACTAAGAAAATATAACCTAGGGAGTGAAGTATGGGAACCAAAAATATTATGGACACAACCTTATACTCAAAAGTTATCAATATGGCCTCCCTGGTAGATTACCAGATTGGAGCCGTGGTCAGCCGGACAATCATCCAACGCAACACCAGTACAGTAACCCTCTTCGCCTTTGACAATAGCCAGGGACTAAGTGAGCATACGGCACCTTTTGACGCTTTAGTCCAAATTGTAGATGGGGTAGCTGAAGTAACTCTTTCAGGTAAAATCCATGTTCTTAAAGCAGGTGACATGATCATCATGCCGGCTAACGAGCCTCATGCTTTAAAAGCAATATCGGCTTTTAAAATGTTGCTTACTATGATAAGGTCTTAAAAATAAAATATTGATTAAATCAATCAAACACTTTGACCCAGACAGTATGATTAAAAAACGATATGACAATCAAACGTTTCACTAATTAACGGTTGACCAACCAACAAGTTGACCCAAATAGTGTGGCCAATAATTTTCAAATGAATTGAGGAGGAGATTATGAAACCAATCGGCCAGCTGATGATAGAACATAGACTTATCGAGAAAATGGTCTATCTGTTAGACCGGCAATTGAAACGCATGGAGGAAACTCAGAACGCGGATATCGCTTTTCTGAAGGTTGCTGCCGATTTCTTCCGAACATATGCCGACAAAACCCATCATGGGAAAGAAGAGGATATCTTGTTCAGGGAACTGGCCAAGAAACAGCTTTCCCAGATTGACAAGCAAATGATGGACGAATTAACACAGGAGCATATTATTGCGCGGGGGATGGTGGCTCGCTTAATCAAGGCTAGAGAGAACTACACGCAAGGCAATTTGGATAACCTGCATGAAATTATGGTGAGCATAAAAGAATTAGTGGCCTTCTATCCGGTACATATCATGAAGGAGGATAAAAGATTCTTTTACCCATCTCTTGAATATTTTAATGAACAAGAACAAGCTGATATGCTGCAAGAGTTCTGGGAATTTGATAGAAAATTGATTCACGATAAATATAAGAAAATTGTTGATGAAATAGAGAAATCCGGGCTGTTTTGCGCTTCTAATCCATTCACATGGGAATTTTAGGCACAAGCCATAACTGAAATTGTACAAACATCCCAAAGACAATAAAAGAGGATGGTGTTAAAAACCATCCTCTTTTACTTTATTTACTATCTATTTACAACTAATTAAATTGGCGGATAACAGCGACCAGGATGCCCTGGATTTCGACGTTGTCAGGGTCAGCGTAAATGGGCTTCATCTGGCTGTTGGCCGGCTGCAGGCGGATTTTATCAGGAAAGATGAAAACCTTTTTCAGGGTAGCGCGCTTCTCGCTCTTCAACCAGACCGCGGCCATCTGGCCGTTTTCTACCGTGCTGGCAGCCTGCATTAAAACTATATCGCCGTCGTTGATCAGCGCGTCAATCATCGACAGCCCTTTGATCTTAAGGGCATAAATGTTGTCTTTGCCGCGCAAGAGCTGAGTGGGAACTTCTATCGTATCGGCTGAGGCCGCGGCATTCCAACTTTCTTCTGAAGGCACCGGTATAGGCTGACCGGCTGCGATGGTCCCGAGGAGAGGAACGGCTGATCTATTAGCTTTAACGGCTATCTCGCCCAGCAATTCAATACCCCGGGAGACATCACGGTGACGTTTCAAGTAGCCTTCTCTTTCCAATATGGCGAGGTTGTAGTCAGCAACTGAGGTTGAACTAATGCCGCAACCGTGAACTATATCCCTCACCGTTGGGGGAAAAGCCTGTTTCTCTAGAAAATGGCGGATAAAATTCAGAATCTTTTGCTGCCTGGCAGATAATGACTTCATTTTACTCCTCAGCAACAATCGGTCAACTATTCATTAAGCATAAGAACCCCTGTTCTGATTAAAAAGCTTACAGTATATGAAAGAAGGATGTCAAGGAGAAGGGCTGAAAAGTCAAAGTAATTGGGAGGAAATAGTATTCAAAAAGATCACCTGAAGAGTAAAGGTTAAAACCGGGTATTGAAAGGAGACGAGATAATCGCAGAAAACCCGGAGGCGGATAACCGCACTCCGGGTAAATATCAAAATAAGCTGAAAACCGAAGAGGCTATTTCTTGGTAGCTTTAGTAGTCTTTACGGCTTTAGCAGGTTTGACAGCTTTGGTGGCAGCGTTGAGTTTTTTCATTAATCTGGACTTGCGGCGGGCAGCGTTGTTGGGATGGACCTTACCACGCTCTGCTTCTTTATCCAGAGATCTGATCGCAATCTTGACTTCAGCCTGGGCAAGCTCCATATTACCGGCGGCGATAACACCTTCGGCCTTGGTAACCTGGGTCTTGGTGGCTTTAAGAATGGACTGATTGCGCTTCGCCCGTCTCTCGGCCGTTCGCATCTCTTTTTCTGCGGTTTTGGTAGTAGGCAAATGAACCTCCTGAAATATGTTACTTATGTTATCCTATCGTTTTTTCAAGTTTTTAGCAAATTTTAGACTGTCACGAACAGCGGTCAAGGGTAAGGGGAAAAACGGTACTAGCAGGTCAGGCAACAGGATTAGGCTTGATTATGGCTTCGTCTCCCACACGGCTGACACCGATTACACCGCGCACACCTTCAACTTTTTCCATAATGCGGGAGAGTTGAGATAGCCCAGAGGTCTCCAGATTCAGCATGGTAAGGGTAGTATGATCATTACGGTTGTTAAAGCTGACAGAGGTGATGTTGACCTTCTCTTCTGCCACCACTGAGGTAATGTCCCGCACCAGCCCCACCCTGTCCCAGGCTTCTACCTGAACTTTGGCCGCGAAGACCGCTTCAGCATTGCCCCATTCAACCTCGATCAAACGCTCCTTTTCCCTTTCGTGAATGACATTCGGGCAATCAGTTTTATGGACGGTAACACCACGGGCACGAGTGATATAGCCAATGATAGCGTCTCCGGACACTGGATGGCAACACTCACCCAGACGGGTCAGCATATCTCCCACACCCAGTACTTTGATAGTGGATGGAGCAGTTTTGGTCTGGGGAACTTGAGAAACAATTTTGCCAACATCAGATTGGGCCACCATTCTCATAACTACAGTATGAGCACTGAGGCCACCATAACCGATTGCGGCCAGAAAATCATCGGTGGTTTCATATTTAAACAGTTTGGCTAGACCCTCACGGTCCTGCACCTTGATTCCCAAACGCTTTAATTCTTTGTCTAGCAGCTCACGACCGCGGTCGGCGTTCTCCTGGTAATTCTGTTTCTTAAACCACTGGCGGATTTTTTCACGAGCGCCGGAGGTATTAACATAACCCAGATTGCGCCTCAGCCAGTCCTGGCTGGGGCCTTTGCCCGACTTAACGGTCATGATCTCGACAATATCGCCATTATTCAGGCGGTAGTTGAGGGGCATGAGTTTGCCGTTGATCTTGGCACCGACGCAGTGATGCCCCAGTTCAGTATGTACGCGGTAAGCAAAATCAAGGGGAGTGGCCCCGCGGGGAAGATCTTTAATCTCACCTTTGGGAGTATAGACAAAAACCTGGTCATTAAAGATGTCAGTCTTAACGGATTCCATGAATTCTTCAGCTCCGCTGAATTCACGGTGCCAATCGATCAACTGCCTCAACCAGGAAATTCTTTCCTCAAAGCGGATGTCTTCTTTAGCCCCTTCCTTATAACGCCAATGAGCGGCAATACCGTATTCTGAGAAATTATGCATCTCGACCGTACGAATCTGCAATTCAAGAGGAGTCGTGCCGTTAAACATAACGGTAGTATGTAGAGACTGATAACCATTGGGTTTGGGATTAGCGATATAATCATCGAACTCATCGGGCATAGGATGCCACAGGGTATGAATAATACCCAACGCATTATAACAATCGGTCACGGTATCAACCAGGATGCGGACGGCCAATAAGTCATGAATATCATCGAACTGCTTGCCCACGGATTCATATTTGCCCATTTTCTGATAAATACTGTAAATATGCTTGGGCCTGCCGTAAATATCGGCCTTTAAGCCAGTTTTAGCGAAGTCTTCCTTGAGTGTCTTTACAACCTGGGTAATAAAGTCTTCGCGTTCAATTCTGCGGCGGGCGAGCAATTTGGCGATTTGTTTATATTTTTCCGGTTCCAGGTAGCGGAAAGAGAGGTCTTCAAGTTGCCATTTAATTTCCCCGATACCCAGGCGGTGGGCCAGCGGAGCGTAAATTTCCAAGGTTTCCTGAGCAATGCTTTGTTGTTTTTGGGGCGGCATGACGTCGAGGGTCTGCATGTTATGCAGACGGTCGGCCAACTTGATGAAAACTACCCTGATATCTTCCGCCATAGCCACCAGCATTTTGCGCAGGTTTTTAGCTTGAGACTCGCGGCGAGCAATATCTTCACCAGCCCAGGCGATCTTGCCCAGACGGGTAACCCCATCCACCAGGCGGGCTACCTCTGCCCCGAAGCGGGTTTCGATGTCAATAATGGCTACACCGCAATTCTCGCTAACATCATGCAACAGGGCAGCAGAGATCGAAGCAGCATCCAGATGCAGTTCGGCCAAAGTTAAGGCAATTTGCAGAGGATGTTCGATGTAGTCTTCACCCGAAAGGCGTTTTTGTCCCTGGTGGGAATCCCGTGAAAACTCATAGGCCTCCTGGATAAGTTTGACCTTGTCCGGAGGCAGATATAGTTTAACTTTTTCTAGAACGTTCTCGATGCTCATATCTTTAAACGATTTAAAAGTTGCTAGTGGCAGGTTTTCAAATGGGGTAAAGGACGCCCCTCTTGTGATTTTAACTTAACAAATTCCTACTTACTTATCAGTATAATCCAATTGCGATTATGAGTAAAAACTGCTATTCTAATCTCGTAAAGAGACTCAGAGGAGTGTGACTGTGTATCAGGCGCCACGCGGGACTTCGGATATTTTACCTGAAGAGCAAGCTTACCGGCTGTATATCGAACAAAAGGCCGCTGATATTGCTCGTCTATACGGATACAAGCGCATCGATACGCCAGTTTTTGAGGACACAGAGCTGTTCCTGAGAGGCGTGGGCGAAGCCACAGACATCGTCCAGAAAGAAGTGTATACCTTCGAGGACCGCGGCGGCAATAAACTGACGCTCAGACCAGAAGGGACAGCGCCAGTCTGCCGCGCTTATCTTGAACACGGGATGCAAAACCTGTCCCAGCCGGTCAAATTGTTCTATATCGAGGCCAACTACCGCTATGAACGTCCCCAGGCAGGCCGCTACCGCGAGTTTCGCCAGTTTGGATATGAAGCGATCGGGGACAGCGATCCGGCTCTGGACGCCGAAGTGATCGATATGGCCTGGCGGTTTTTTGTCTCAATGGGCATCAATAACCTCCATTTAATTATCAACAGCATCGGCTGCCCGAATTGCCGTCCGCAGTACCTGGAAAAACTGAAGGCTTATTATACCCAAGGCAGCCAAACTTTATGCAACGACTGTAAAACCCGGCTGGAGAAAAATCCCCTCCGACTGCTGGACTGTAAAAACGAGACCTGCCGACTTTTAGCCTCTACCGCTCCCAGAAGTTATGAGCACCTTTGCCCGGAATGCGCCGAGCATTATGTTAATCTTAAAAAATTTCTGAGCGTGCTGGGACTTCCTTATGAGGTAGACCACTGCCTAGTGCGCGGGCTGGACTATTATACCCGCACCGTCTTTGAGATCCAACCGGAGATTGAGGGAGCGCAAAGCACCATCGGCGGCGGCGGACGCTATGATGGTCTGATCGAGGAACTGGGTGGTAAACCGACCCCGGCCCTCGGCTTCGCTACCGGGATCGAACGCATCGCGGCGAATTTGAAACGACAAAACCTGCCAGTCCCGGGACTCCCCGGAGCAGTAGTCCTGGTAGCCTACCTGGGGGAAGCCGCTAGAGAAGCCGCTGTCAAACTGTGCGGCGAGCTACGCAAATCAGGCTGTGCCGCTCTCCAGGCATCGGGGGGTAAGAGCCTGAAAGCCCAGTTGCGGCAGGCCAACAGCGCAGGTGTGCGCTACACTGTGATCATAGGTGATGATGAAATCAAGGCTGGGACCGTACAGTTACGCGAAATGACCACTTCTGAGCAGAAGAACGTCACCCCGCAGGAACTGAAGGAAATATTGCTGGGCAAATAAAAAACCACACTCAAATTAAGCGTAGTTAATCCGGCAGTTTTCAAGGAAAACTTAATGGCAACAGAAGGTCCCCGAATAACCCCAGGCAAGTTGATCTCTACCGGGATTTATATCCTGATTTTCCCAGCTTTAATTCTTGTACTCTCCGGAAATTGGCTCTGGATTGAAGGTTGGGTTTTCAGCGGCTGGTTTATCGCTTTGTGCACAATCACCATTATCTATCTTTACCGACATGACCCCTCTTTACTGGCTGAACGGTTTAAAAAACCGGGAAGCGGTAATCAAAAAGGTTGGGACAGATTTATGGTATATGGAATAGTTTTAATCTTTATCCTCTGGATAGTTATCATACCGCTGGACGCGGAAAGGTATAAGTGGAGCCTAGTTTTTCCTGTATGGGTAAAAATAATCGGGATATTAGGTTTGCTGTTCTCTTCCTTTCTTTTTTACAGGTCTTATACCGATAACCCCTACCTTTCGGCTCTGGTCAGAATACAAACCGAGCGTAAGCACCAGGTAATATTTTCCGGAGTGTATAGATGGGTAAGACATCCCATGTATCTGGGTGGCATATTGCTTTTTATCTGCGCACCCTCGTTGCTTAATTCTCTATATGGCATCCTGATAGCGATCCTCTTTGCTTTTCTTCTGGTAGCCAGAATACTCGGGGAAGAGAAACTACTGACGACAGAATTGGAAGGTTACGCCGAATATCGGAAAGGGGTAAAATACAGGATCATACCGTATATCTGGTAAAATATCTTAAAAGCATTACGATTTGTTGTTTTAATGTTACCGTTGATGGAGAGGGCCTTAACAATGGAAGTCAAAGAAGCGATTTTAGCCCGTCATAGCGTCAGGGATTTTAAGTCCGATCCAATTCCCAAAGCTACAATCTTGAAAATTCTGGAGACGGCAGTACAGGCTCCTTCGACAATAAACAGCCAGCCGTGGAACATCTATGTGGCCAGCGGAGCGGCAATTAAAAGGATACGCAAAGCCTATGTCGAAAAATTCCTCAAAGGAATTAAACCCTGTTATGAAATTGCCATAAAACCGTTTAGCCAAATGCCGAAAGTAATGGTAGACCGTATGACCGAGATGAGAAAAGAGCGTATGAATCTGATGGGCCTGGATCCCGAAAACCCGTCTTCCCAGATAACTGTTAACGCCAGCAACTCCCAGCTCTTCAACGCGCCAGTTATATTGGTTTTAACTATGGATAAGGTTTTAGATAAATGGTCAGTTTACGATATGGGACTGCTATCACAGAACATCATGCTGGTTGCTCAGGAATTCGGTTTAAGCACTTTGCCAGCTCTGAGTTTGGTAGGATACCCAGATATTCTGCACACTGAGCTGGATATCATAGACAGCCAAGCCATCGTTATGGGGATTGCAGTGGGCTATAACAATACCGCCAGCGACATTAATAAATATATCAGCTCCCGCCGCCCGCTCGCTGAAATCGTCAGTTTTAAAGATTCCTAAAACTTAACTTGAAAGCGAGTAGCAAACCGAACTCCTAATCTCAGACCAGATACATTTTATATCTAGTATATGGTATAATAGTTATGATGGTGTTAGAAGTATCCCACAGAGTAAAAAGTACACCTCTAGGCCATTTTAGAGGCCTTAACGGCCTATCTCCTTTGGTATTTCACAAAATCCTCACCAATCCTGGTAATCCGCATCAAAAATTAGGGGGTAATACCTTTTATGGAAATTAATCCCAATTCACAATCTGAAATGCCCAATCCAGAAAATCCGAACGAGGCTCCTGAGGCTTTCGGCGCTTATACTGCCGCCAACATCCAGGTGCTAGGTGGACGGGAAGCCATGCGTCTCCGTCCCGGCATGTATATCGGCAGCACCGACCAACGCGGCTTACATCATCTGGTGTATGAAATCGTCTACAATTCAGTAGATGAAGCCATGGCCGGTTTTTGCAGCCATATTACAGTTACTATCAAGAAAGATAATTCAGTTAGTGTCATGGATAACGGACGCGGTTTCCCAGTAGAAATCCACCACCAAACCGGAAAATCCGCCCTGGAAACGGCTCTGACCATCCTGCATGCCGGCGGTAAATTCGGCGGAGGAGCTTACCTTGTCTCTGGCGGTCTCCACGGCGTGGGCGCTAAGGCCGTTAATGCCCTTTCCGCTTGGTTCAAGGCTGAAGTGAAGAGAGACAGTAAACTTTATAATATCGAATTCAAACAAGGTATTTTAACCAGTCCGGTGCAGGAAATAGGGACGTCTGAAGGAACCGGAACGACTATCTCGTTTTTGGCAGACAAAGAAATTTTTGGTGATGCTATCTGCGATTATAATATTTTGCTCGACCGGATCCGCGAGATAGCTTACCTCAATAAAGGCCTGGAAATCACCTTCGTGGACGAGCGCATAGATGTAGAAAACACCTTTTACTTTGAAGGCGGCATCGCCGGCTATGTGCATCATCTGAACCGAACCCGCGAAGTTAAGCATCCTAAACCTATTTATATTTTCAAACAGGTAGATAAAACCACGGTTGAGATATCTTTCCAGTATAATGACGGCTATTCCGAGAATCTTTACAGCTTCGCCAACTGTGTAAACACTATTGACGGCGGCACCCATCTGACGGGTTTCCGGACAGCCCTAACACGTGTTTTAAACGATTACTCCCGTAAAAACAAACTGGTCAAGGAAGAGGAAGCCAGCCTGGCAGGTGAGGACGTACGAGAAGGACTGACCGCCATTATCAGTGTTCGTCTGCCAGACCCCCAGTTTGAAGGTCAGACCAAGGGCAAATTAGGCAACGCTGAAACCAAGAGCGTGGTCGAAAGCGTGATGTCCGATCAACTGGCACTCTATCTAGAAGAACATCCTGACGACGCCCGCAGCATCCTGGATAAGTGCTATACAGCGGCCCGGGCCAGGGAAGCTGCCCGCCGCGCCCGTGACCTGGTACTTAAAAAGAACAGTCTGGACGGCGGCACCCTGCCGGGAAAACTGGCGGATTGTTCTGAAAAAGATCCCGCAAACAGCGAATTATACCTGGTAGAAGGTGAATCCGCCGGCGGTTCAGCCAAACAAGGCCGTAACCGGCGCTTCCAGGCCATCCTACCCCTGCGAGGTAAGATATTAAACGTGGAAAAGGCAGCCCCGGATAAAATGCTGGCTCATGAAGAAATCCGGAACCTTATCACCGCTCTGGGCACTAATATAGACGTTGATCTGGATCTGGCCAAATTACGGTATCACCGCGTGATCCTTATGACTGATGCCGATGTTGATGGTTCCCACATCCGGACCCTGCTTTTAACCTTCTTCTTCCGTCATATGGCAGAATTAATTAACAAAGGCCACCTATATATCGCCCAGCCCCCCCTATACCGCATTAAAGCCGGTAGTTTACAGCATTGGGTCTACTCCGACGCTGAGCGCGATGAGGTCTTGAAAAGGGTCAAAGAAACCAACCGCAAGATAGACATCCAGCGCTATAAAGGTCTGGGTGAAATGTCAGCTGAGCAGCTATGGGACACCACCATGAATCCTCAAACCCGCACCCTGTTGCAAGTAACGGTGCCCGACGCGGTTAAGGCAGATGAGTCCTTCCGCATCCTGATGGGCGAAGAGGTACCACCGCGCAAAGCCTTTATTCAGGCACATGCCAAAAATGTCAAAAACCTGGATGTATAGCATAAAAGGCAAAGGTTAAAAGGCAAAAGTATAAAGTATAATTTATAGGTTAAAATCAAAACCCCCCTCGTATTGCGGGGGGTTTTGTATTACGGTGAATAGGTGATCAGGTTTTCAGTTTGTATTCTTGGGTTAAGAATGCGATTTCAGCATTGAGGGACTGCGAAGCAGCGTCTTTGGCAAGTAGATTGTGATCTTTTCTTTTGTCTTGATACCCATCCCAAAGACGATCGGCTGAAGCTTTTAAGAGCTCCTGTAATTTTGTTTTTGATAATTTATCGCATTTTTCTTTTAGCAGATACACTATCAGATACCCTGCCACCTCATTAACGCGGTGCCTTTTGCGGTCATTGGTATGCACAGCAGATAAAGCAACTACCAGATCTTCATAACTTGCCATAGGCTTTAAGCCTCCTTTTTAATATTGCCAATAATTCAAAACTTAAAGTTAAACGTTTAAAATAAAAATTAATTTAGTTTAGCGATCAGGATTTAGTGCTGGATACTAGGCTTATACAGACCCTTTTGCTGTATATACTTTGCAACGGCCGGAGGCACCAGTGCATCTATAGTTAAACCATTGGCTACCTTTTCCCGAATAAGGGTGGCGCTGATGTCAATTAGAGGCCTTTCCATGATGATAGCGCGCTCACTGATACCGGGCAATTCATGCTCTAAAGACTGGATACTGGGTTGAGGGAAACCTGGGCGGGGTGCTGCCACCACCCGGCAGAGTTTGATCAGTCGGTCCGCTTCATACCAGAGATGGAGATTCATCAGGTTGTCCCAACCCATGATGAAGAAAAGATCATCCGCCGGATTCAATTGCTTTTTGATTTGCGCCATGGAATCTACAGCGTAGGAAGGACCGGGACGCTCGACTTCCAATCGCGATATTAGATAAATGGGCTGACCCGCAATGGCCAGTCCAAGCATTTTGATCCGGTCTTCAGCCGGGGAAATAGCCGCTCTGTCTTTGAAATAAGGCCGACCAGCTGGCATGAAAATGACCTTACTCAGAGCCAATAACCTGCGGGCTTCTTCCGCTACGGCCAGATGTCCCAAGTGAATGGGGTCAAATGTGCCCCCGAGAACTGCGATCTTCATCGTTGGTCCAGGTCCACTCCATTTTTCCGGTTATGACCGTATCTCCCGACTTGACGCCGGCGGCTTTCAATGACTTATTAACACCCTTGCTTTCAAGGGCAGCATTAAACTCTTGCAGGTCCGCTGGATCACTCAGGTCTAACTTATCAAGCAATGTCTCCAGCTCTGGTTCGGCTAGAATAAAACGGTTACCCTCGCGATGAACTCTTTTATCCAGGTCAACCGCCTGTGGATGGAACACTTTGGCCGGTTCCAGGGCCGACTGGGTCAATTTGGCTTTCAGCCGCGCCGGCTGAAGTATCTTCCAAGTCTCCGCTACCAGTTCATCCAATCCCAGAGAACCTGCCGCAGAAATAAAGAGGGGTATCAGCCCAGCCTCAGAGAAACTGGTTTTCAATTCCTTCATCCTCGCCTGTACTTCGGGTAAATCCACCTTATTGATGACAACCACCTGCGGTCTTTTGGCCAGACTGGCGTCAAAAAGGGCCAGTTCGTTATTGACCTGGATCATATCTTCCAGTGGGTTCGGCGACGCCCCATTCAGCAAATGTATCATAACCAGAGTACGCATGGCATGCCTCAAAAAGTGATGGCCCAACCCTTTACCACTGTGAGCACCTTCGATCAGGCCAGGAATTTCTGCCAATACAAAACTTTTTCCTTCAACATTGACGACACCAAGAACGGGTTCCAAAGTGGTGAAAGGATAATCAGCGATTTCCGGTTTGGCTCGTGAGACAGCGGCCAACAAAGAAGACTTGCCTACATTGGGATAACCAATGATGCCCACCTCAGCGATTAAACGTAGCTCCAGGACAACGCTTCTTTTCTGTCCGGCGATGCCGGGCTGAGCGATGCGCGGAGCCTGATTGGTAGCTGTGACATAATGCAGATTACCATACCCGCCGTTGCCGCCGTGAGCTACTATCACCTCTTGTCCGGCAGTTTCCAGATCAGCCATCAGTTCAAGTGACCCCGTATTGCTTTTAAGGTAGACCAGCGTCCCCAAAGGAACACTTAGAGTGAGGCTCTCACCATTTTTACCATGCTTATTCTTGGTCATCCCACCCCCACCATTTTCAGCCTTAAAAGACCTTTTGTACTTATAAGCCCGGAGCGTATCCAGACTCTCATCCGCCTTGATAATTATATGACCGCCCTTGCCACCATCTCCCCCAAATGGACCCCCGTAAGGGATAAATTTTTCACGACGGAAAGTGATGGCTCCTCTACCTCCGTCTCCGGCTTTAAGTTGCAATTCTACTCGATCAAGCATTTAATTTTTATCCTATATTATAAGGTTATATTTAGTATCTTCTTAATTATAGCTTATATTAGTTAGAGTTAATAACAGTAGTAATAATAGGCAACCTCAGGGATGTCTGCAATAAGCATAAAAAGTTATTGACATTGCACTAAGCACTTTTGCGATATGGGTTTTAACACCCACAATGTAATAATTAACAAAACCCAACATGCCGTAGGTTATAGTTTCTATATAAATATACTATGGCAAGTGTTCATCTCTTTTATCGTTTTTAGTCTAGTCAGACAGTCAATTACGATAGGTGTATTTCAATAAGTATAATGTTAAAAGAGCGCGATATATGCAACAGCTTTAAAAGAATACCTCAGACAGAGGATTAAGGGGCTATTAGAGGGGGAATATATACAGTAGTTATAAGGTATTAGAGGGGAGAAAGAGATCTGTAGGACTATTCTTAGGCATGCGACGCAGACTTATTGGCGGCCATTTTCTGCTGGATTTCGTTTATTGTCTGTTTAACGGCGGGATCAGAGATCATGTCCAAACTAATCTTTTTATGAGACTGGCTGACGCTAATGGGCTGCCGCCCCCCCAATTCACGTCCGATGTGGGAGAGGGAGAAGTCCGTCTGTTCCCGCATCAGGTACATAGCTATATGGCGGGCATAGCTGGTCTGCTTGTCCCTTTTGGGACTCTTGAGGTCCTGCATATCCATGTTGAAATAATCGGCCACGGTGTCTAAAAGTAAAGTTGGAGACGGCAGTGCCTTAGGCTGTCGGGAGGAGATATCCTGGAGGGCCTCTCCAGCCAGTTCAGGCGTAACCACGGTACGCAGAAGTTTAGCATAGGCCACCACGCGATTCAAAGAACCTTCCAGCTCCCGGATATTCTGTTTGATATGTTCTGCGATAAACTCAAGTACATCCGGCGCCAGCTTGACGCCTTCTTTACCCGCCTTATCGGCTAGAATTGCCAGGCGGGTCTCAAAATCTGGAGCCTGAATTCCAGCTGAAAGTCCCCATTCCAGACGAGAACGCAACCGATCCTCGATCATAGGAATGGAATGCGGCGGACAGTTGCTGGTTAGGGCGATCTGACGGTCAGCATCTCTTAACTCGTTAAAGATATGGAAGAAGCTCTCCTCAGTCTGCTCTTTGCCGCTAATAAACTGGATGTCGTCAATAAGCAGCATATCGGTATTGCGGTATTTACTGCGGAAGTCTTCAGTACGGCGCTCGCGGATGGAGTTGACGAACTCGTTGGTAAACTGCTCGGCGCTGACTAAAATGACCCGCATCCCCTGCTGACAAGCGGAATTACCCAGGGCATTCAACAGATGGGTTTTACCCAGACCAACCCCACCGTAGATATAGAGCGGGTTATAACTGCTAAGGCCCGGTTTATCGGCGGCGCCCATAGCAGCAGCATAGGCCAGACGGTTACAACTGCTGACGACAAAGCTATCGAATGTATATTTAGGATTAAGCCTGGTTAGTGGAGCCGAAGCCGCCACGACGGTGGGCAAGATCGGCATATTACTAACCTGTGCGGCGGGTTGAGCTTCAAAATTGCGGCCGGGGTTATCAACCGTAAACCTGACCTGCACATCTCTTTGAAGAATGCCTATTAGTGTTTTTTCAACCAGAGAACGCAGATTCTTATTCAAATACTCAGCTATAAACGTGTTAGGGACACCGAGTATCAACAGGTTATCCTGATAACTTAAACCCCTGGTCTTTTCCAGCCAGGTCCGATAATTAGCCTTGCTGACTTGAAGCTGTAACTCGCCCAGGGCTGTCTCCCAGATCTCTTGTGCTGTTCGGGTTTTCACTGGTTGATTTTACTCCATTTCGAACAACAACTTTCCCTTAATTACATAATTAATTCAGGTAGAATGTTCGAAAGGTGACTTTCCACTGGGTAGCGTTGATAGAATACCTCTCTAACCGTTGTGCTGGCAAGGTTTATAGAGTTGATTGCGGGTTAGATTTAACCCTCATTTTCTCATCAAAAGACCACAAAATGCCCCAGTTTGACCAATATTCAGAGCTCTAAGCTCAATTTTATTGTTGTGAAAAAGTGTAAGTGCTAGAATTTGGTAACAGGAGGTGCGGCGGTGCGCATAGTCTTTATGGGTTCTCCGGAGATGGCGGTTTTTCCGCTGGAGCAATTACTCCTCAATGGTCATCAAATAGCGGCGGTGTATACCCGGCCGGACAAACCGGCGGGAAGAGGCAGGGAAATTCTGGCTACCCCGGTTAAGAAAGCTGCTCTGGAGTGGAATCTGCCGGTAGTACAGGACGGCTCTTTAAAAAAGCCTGAGGCAGCAGCACAATTAGCGGCGTTCCAGCCTGAAGCAGTGGTGGTAGCCGCTTTCGGACAAATTTTACCGCCAGCCATACTAGAGATACCCCACTATGGCTGTTTGAATATCCACCCTTCGTTATTACCAAAATATCGTGGGGCCTCTCCCGTTATATCAACCATTCTGGCTGGTGATGACTTTGCCGGTGTCAGCGTAATGAGTTTGAATGCCGGGACAGATACCGGTCCAATTTTCGCGCAGGCGCAAGTGCCAGTGCTCTTCAATGACACTGCTGAGTCTCTGACCCCCCGCTTATTCCGTGTGGGCACGCAGATGCTGTTGGAATTGCTGACAGAGCTGCCCTCGGGGAAAAGAGTGCCAATGCCACAGAGCGATGGGCAGGCTTCTTACTCTGCTGAAATCGCTCGCGAAGCTGGAAAAATCGACTGGCAGCGAACGGCAACAGAAATCTGGAGGATGGTACGGGCTTACCAGCCTTGGCCGGAAGCCTATACATTCTGGCAAGGCCAGCAGTTGACCATCAAAGAGGCTATGCCTCTCGCTGCAGATCAAGGCCTCGCTCCGGGTAAAGTTATCGCCCTATCCCAGAATACGGCGGGGGTCGCTTTCGGGGTAGGCACAGGGAATGGCCTGCTTGGGGTGATTAAGCTGCAAACCGCGGGTAAAAAAGCCATGTCTGCCGCCGATTTTTTACGCGGGCAGAGGGACTTCATAGGATCGGTGCTGGGTTAGCCGCAGAGTTGCAGTTAACAACAAATCTGTTAAAATAAGTAAAACTCGACAGCTTTAAGGGAGCTTGATGAACCAGCCGGATCCCAAAACCGAAAAAAAACGTAATCTGATGCAGAGGACTCTCGTGATCATAATAGGCTTACCTATTGTGATAGCGACAGTCTGGTTCGGCGAGCCCTGGGTGACCTTGCTGACGGCGGCCTGGGGCGTGGGAGCGGCGTGGGAATTCTACCAAATCATTAGAAGATCCAAAGGGCTGGCGCCGATGCGGACTTTTGGCTTGTTATGGGTATTTCTCTTCATCATCAGCCCTCACGCTAACAGTATTCCCTTTTTCCAGAAAGTCCAGCCTGCTTCGTTATTATTGACCACTGCAATAATTATTCCGTTAATCATTTTGCTCTGGCGCAAGGGCAAGGAAAATGCCTTTATCAATTGGGCTTGGACTATCGGCGGCATCCTCTATATCGGTTGGCTTTTGAGCTATTTCGTCACTTTACGACAGATGGACGGAGGGCACGGGGGCTGGGTATTTCTGGCGCTATTCTGCACCTTTTCTTCTGATATTTGTGCTTATCTAGTGGGAAGAACTTTTGGGAAACATAAAATGGCCCCCTACATCAGTCCAAACAAATCCTGGGAAGGGGCAGCGGCGGGCTTAGGGGGAGCGTTGGCTGTTAGTATATTAGTTGTTTATTTCTTTGCGCTTCCCTTAAATAACTGGCAAGCGATGGTCCTGGGTATTCTAATTAGTATTTTCGGGCAATTGGGTGATCTGGTGAAATCCCTTTTTAAACGTAACATGCAAGTTAAGGACTCCGGTCATGTGCTTCCCGGCCACGGCGGATTTTTGGACCGCATGGACAGCTTGGCCTTTGCGGGAGTGCTGGTTTACAGTTTCGCGGCAATATTTACGATTTTGTTATAACTTTAAAATGAACAATAAGGCTAGGAAGCTAATATTTTAGCCACCTGCTTACATCCGCCTGAGGTCTTCACGGATCTGCTTCATAAAGTGAAAAAGGGTTGCAGTTATTGATTCCCTGGGCGGTTGCCGCGTTTAAGGTATTTTCCCTCAATAAAGTCGGCCACGCCTTTGAAGTCATCCAGGCTAAATTGTCTCGCTCTAACCTTCAGCAGCTCATCGGTAACTATCGCTATAAGATTTTCTGGATTAAGCAGAGGGAGATTGGCTTCTTGGCGGTGGATTTCTATCTTGGGGGTACTGCCTCCCGCGCTAAAACCCTCAGTCAGAATCAGGTCATATTCTTCCCCAAATTGATGGGCCAGCTCTTCCAGGGTAACATCTTTGGGAATGGGTTTGATGATCTGGATTTGAGACGCGGAGCTAACCATTGTCGCAGCGGCGCCGGCCTGGGCATGCCGCCAGCTATCTTTGCCGGGCTGGTCAAAGCTGATATCATGATGAGTGTGTTTAATAGTGGCAATTTTATAACCGCGAGAGCTAATTTCGCGGATCAGTTTTTCTAGAAAAGTAGTTTTTCCCGAGCCGGATTTGCCGACAATCGATACAACCGGGGCCATACCTCTCTCCTCTCATATTACACTCAGTTATTGGCGTATTGTAACAAAGTTTAAAGTTTTCCTGCCAACCAGCCTATTACTCCCAGCATATCGAGCCCAATGTAAAGAAGCAGAATTACCAGAAGATAGTTTAGATAGCGACCGTGGATCTTATGGGCGGTGATGGCCCCTAATTGCGCAAGTATAATACTGGTGCCCCCCAGGGCCAACCAGGCGGGCCAGTAGATATAACCAATAGTATGTTCAGGAAGTCCAGGTATATTCAGGCCGTTGACGATATAGCCGATAATACCGCCCAGGCTGGTGAAAAGCATCATGGCCAGAGAGGTGCCTACCGCGTTAACCATACGGAACCTTAGCACCATCACCAAAACCGGGATGACCATAATACCGCCACCGATACCCAGGATCCCCGATATCATTCCCAGCGGCAAAGCCAGGGCGAACCACAGCCAGTAGTTCTGCCGTATAGGGCGGTCTGTGTCATGGATTTTAAACGTCAGCATACGGATAGCTACCAGCAGAGTTAGAACACCAAAGGAGATCTTTAAAACAGAAACGGGCAAATGCGCGGCCAGGAAGGCGCCGATAAAACCTCCGATGGCGGTGAAAATACCCATGAAAACAGCAATCTTCCAGTTGATGCAGCCGCGCTTCTGATGCTGCCAAACTCCGCTGGCGGCCGTCGGTAGTATTACCGCCAGAGAAGTGGCCAGGGCCATTTTAAAAGCGATATCGCTGCTAATTCCGTGGGCGGTGTATAGCCAATACTGCACCGGAGTCATAATGATGCCGCCACCGATTCCCAGCAAACCGCTAAGGAATCCGATAGCGAGGCCGGTAATTAAAAGGATTATAATTAACGAAGTCAAGGCTTTATTTTCCCGCTATTTATGCATTGAACTGGGTTTTTAGATAGTCTACCAGACCGGCCAGGGGTATGATCTGGGCTTTCTTTTCAGTGCGGCGTTTGTACTCAACATTATTGCCCTCTAATGTGCGCGGGCTGACGGTCAAGCGGAACGGAATACCGAAAAGGTCAGCATCGTTGAACTTGACACCGGGTGATTCCAAACGATCGTCAAAAAGTACTTCAATGCCTTGATCTTGCAGGTCCTGGTAAAGCTTTTCGGTAGCCTCAATAACTTTAGGATTGTCCATATATAGCCCGCAGATATGCACCTGATAGGGGGCGATGGGCAGAGGCCAGATAATCCCTTTGTCATCATGGTTCTGCTCTATCGCGGCAGCCAGCATGCGGCCGACGCCGATACCATAGCAGCCCATTACGATGGGTTTAGATACGCCGGTCTCATCCAGGAAGCGGGCGCCCAATTTTTCACTCAGGGCGGTGCCCAATTTAAAAATATGCCCGACCTCAATACCCCTCACAGAGGAAAGTAGGCCGCCGCATTCAGGACAGGCATCTCCTGCCCTGGCTTTAGCAATATCCTGAATCACGTCCACGGTGAAATCCCGCTGGAAACGGACATTCTTGATATGCGTGTCTTTTTTATTGCCGCCGGCCACAAAATTAGGCCCCACACAGACGGAATCGTCAGCCACTATTTTTAGTTTAGTTTTCAGACGGACCGGAGAAACAAAACCAGCCACGATGCCAGCAGCGGATAGATCGTTCTCTCCGGCCAGGCCTAATTCGGTGCAGTGAAGAGCCTTCTTCAACTTGATCTCATTGATCTCAAGGTCACCGCGTATGACAGTCATTACCAGGTTGCCGTCGGCAACATATAACACAGCCTTCAGGGTATGGTCTGGCGCTACTTTCAAGAATTTGGAGATTTGCTCGATTGAGGTCAGACCAGGGGTGGCTACTTCCTCCATGGGCAGTCCGTCCTCAGGCGCGATTATTTTCTTAACAGAGACCATCTTTTCAACGTTAGCCGCGTGCTGGCATTTATCGCAGACGATAATCTCGTCCTCCCCACTGTTTGCCACCAGCATAAACTCCTGGGAGTCTTTGCCGCCGATGGCTCCGCTGTCCGCGTCCACCAGAAGGGCGGGTAGGCCGCAGCGGGAATACAGGTTGATATAGGCTTGTTTCATCTTTTTATAGCTGATATCCAATCCCTGGTCATCGACATCGAAACTATAGAGGTCTTTCATAATAAATTCACGCACGCGCAGGAGGCCACCCCGGGGACGGGGCTCGTCGCGCAGTTTGACCTGAATTTGATACAGGAGCTGGGGGAGATCGCGGTAACTCTGTACATAACGAGAAACCAGATCGGTAATGATCTCCTCATGGGTGGGACCCAGCACCAGGTCATGACCGCGGCGGTCTTTCAGGTGGAAAAGGGTTTCTCCGAACCCAGCTTCACGGCCGGACTTCTGCCAGATTTCGCGGGGGTGTAGCACGGGCATCAGGACTTCCTGTCCGCCGGCTTTATTCATCTCGTCGCGTATGATATCCTCGATTTTCACCAGCACCCGCAGGCCTAGCGGCAGCAGGGAATAGACGCCGGAAGTAAGCTGATTTATCATCCCAGCCCGGATTAAATATTGGTGGGAAATAGTGTCCGCATCCGAGGGCACTTCCCTTAAAGTTTTGCCAAACAATCTTGATACGCGCATTTTAACTCCATTAATAAGCTTCTAGCTTCCAGTTTATTACAATTAAAGATTAGTTCATCCCTTCGATTTCTTTCTTAAGTTCGCTCAGAATGTCTGCTTCTTTGACAACTTTAATTTGTATACCTTTTTTGAAAATCACGGCTTTCCCCTGGCCGCAGGCTACGCCGATGTCGGCGTCCCTGGCTTCACCGGGACCGTTGACGACACAACCCATCACCGCAACTTTCAGGGGCTTTTTTATACTCGCCAGATATTCATCTATCTCACCGACCAATCCGGCCACATCGGCCTCAGTTCTGCCGCAAGTAGGGCAGCTCACAATAGTGGCCCCGAACTGCCGCAGGTTCAGACTCTTAAGAATCTCATACCCCGCGAAGACCTCTTCGCAAGGTGGAGAGGTCAGAGAAACTCTCAGCGTATCCCCCAGGCCCTCATTGAGCAGTATGCCCATACCTACCGAGCTGCGAACCAGTCCTCTTCGTGCAGCGCCAGACTCGGTGATGCCGATATGCAGAGGGTAAGACACAATCCGGGCGATCTTCCGATAAGCTTCCAGCGTGGTGGGCACATCAAAAGCCTTCAAGGAGACCTTAATCAGGTCGAAATCTAAATCCTCCAGGATGCGGATATGGCGCAGAGCGGCCTCCACCATTTTATCAGGCAGAGAAAGTTTAATATCCAAATCTTCAGGTAAGCTACCGGAATTGACGCCGATGCGGATGGGGACCTGCCGGTTTTTAGCTTCTTTAACCACCTGGGACACCTTCTCTGGGTCACAAATATTCCCTGGATTCAGGCGTAAGCCGTCTACTCCGGATTTCAGGGCTTCCAAAGCTAGCCGGTAATCGAAATGAATATCGGCGATCAGCGGGATGCGGATACCTTTCCTGATGGTTTTCAGGGCCCGGGCAGCTTCCATGTCCGGCACTGCACAGCGTATAATCTCACAACCATTATCTGCCAGCTCGTTGATCTGGGTGATGGTAGCTTGAGCGTCCCGCGTGTCGGTCTTGGTCATAGATTGCACGCTGATGGGGGCGTCTCCCCCAACAGGCACGTCTCCGATCTGGATGGGCTTTGAAATCCGTCTTTTTATCATGCCAGATTAAATGTAGCGGTTTATATACTTAAAAGTCAATTTCGACACCTTGTATTTTATGAAGAGATGGAGCGCTAACCAAGCCGGGAGAGAGCCCCTTTAAAAATAATAGGCCCGTCGATAAAAACGAGCCTATTATAAACTCTAAAT
The DNA here is from genome assembly GCA_025361145.1 of Dehalococcoidia bacterium. Lineage (GTDB taxonomy): Bacteria > Chloroflexota > Dehalococcoidia > Dehalococcoidales > UBA3254 > UBA3254. The sequence continues at coordinate 30,018 of JANYAV010000015.1, forward strand.
GCACTTTGTGTTAGTGACTACCCAATAGGAGTATTGTTTATGGCAAATTGTGGCCGTTTTCCCGCAGCATATTCCAAAATCATTTGTCCACATTGAACTTCGGCACGCGATTTGGCCTCTGGGGTGTTGGCCGCGAAATGAGGAGTTGCGACCAGGTTCTCCAGTAATATAAGAGGATTGCCCGCTTTCCAGGGTTCGTCTACCATGACATCGATTCCAGCACCGGCGATAACTTTGTTGTGCAGGGCGTCATACAAGGCTTTTTCATCAACCACAAGGCCACGAGCGGTGTTGATAAAAATCGCGCTGGGTTTCATCATGGCAAATTCCTTGGCTCCCATCAGATTCCGGGTTGATTCGCCTCCGGCCACGTGCAGCGTTACGACGTCAGCACGGGGAAGCGCGTCTGACAGCGAACTAACTAGCTCAATATAATCCGGAATGGTGGAGCGATCGGCATAAGGATCAAAACCGATGATTTTCATATCAAATCCATTGGCCATCTTCGCCACACGGCGGCCAATGTTGCCAAGGCCGATAATCGCCAGCGTTTTCCCAGATAGTTCAACAGCACGATATTTATTTTTACTGCTCCAATCAGGATTCTCTCGACGAAGATATACGGACAGCGGATAAATCTGCTTGGCAACCGCCAAAATCAAGGCCATGGTATGCTCGGCCACCGAAATACCATTGGAATTGGCGGGAGTGGCTACGGAGATACCACGTTCTGTACAAGCTGGAATATCAATTTTATCCACTCCAACACCGCTCCTGCACAGGAATTTCAGGTTAGGAGCCTTTTCAAGGACTTCTTTATTTACAAATCGGGTGCCGGGCATCACCAGCGCCCCGCAGCGAGCCAGCATTTCTTCATTGAAATTCCCGTCGCCGACCAGTACCTCAAAGCCCTGCTCGCGCAGCATTTTTTGGGTAGATTTACCCTCATCAGCCAGGAAATATACGCATTTTTTCATATTGATTCCTCGTGGTGTTTCTTTTTATATTAGGAGTGATTGTGACCACATTATAGCATAAAGGGAGTCTCCCTTAACGGGACGCTCACTGTGAAGCTAACGAGTGAAACGGACAACAGAAATAAAAAGGGGGAATTTATAACAGAAAAAGGCGGTTTTAGCTCTTTCTGGGTTGATTCCTTAGCTGTTCCATTAAGGCCAGAAAGCCGTTTATGATGGCAGTGGGTGTGGGGGGATTACCGGGGATTTTAATATCAACGGGCAGGATTTTATCCACGCCACCGCGTACAGCGTAGGTGCTCTTGAAGATGCCTCCATCGCAAGCATCGTCCCCGACTGCGATAACCAATTTTGGGAAGGGCATAACTTCATAGGTTTTTAAAACTGCCATTTCCATATTGAGGGTGACTGCCCCGGTCACCAACAGGATGTCCGCGTGTTTAGGTGAAGCCACAAAAGAAACACCGAAGCGTTCAATATCGTAATAGGGCGTACTGAGATTATTACACTCTATCTCAGTGGCGTTATCTGAACCAGAATCCACCTCGCGGATGGCCAGGCTGCGGCCGAAAATAGAGGATATCTCCATCTTCAGTTTTAGACCTATCTCCTCGAAGTTACTATCGCGCCGAATTTGCCTGGGAGCCAGCCTGGCCTTAAATAAATTATGAAACGGTTCAATCATAATAGTAGTTTCTAGTTCTTAGTGTTTAGTTTTGAGAAGGGGAGATTCCCGCCTTGACTCTCTAATAACTAACTACTAACAACTTATCTTAACCCCCCTATAAGTCCGTCCCAGCGTAGGATAAATTCAAGCTCTTATTAATCAACGGGAAATCCGGCACGATATTGCCAATCACGGCATGTTCGATAGACTGCCAGTTGCAAAAAGAGGCGGTCCTGACCTTATATCTTTCTATCAGCCCGTTTTTAATATAGACCCAGTGTAGATTCTGTCCCCGGGCAGATTCAACTACGGCTAAACCATATCCATCTTTTAGGGAGATGGGATCCAGCACGCTACCGCTTTTAAGCGCTGAAACGCTTTTCTGAATAATCTCCACCGAATCCTGGATTTCCGATAACTTAACATCAAAGCGTGAATGTACGTCACCTTTCTCCTGCGTTCGTATGGCCAATTCAAAGAACGGGTAAATACCGTACGGATGGTCGATCCGGTTATCAATGCCGACACCGGATGCCCGCGCAGCCGGTCCAGTGATATTCAGGGGTTGCACAAGCTCTTTTTTAATAACCCCCGTAGTATCCAGACGGTCGATCACTGATTCATTATGGAGCACATAGTCGGCAGCCCTGCGTAAGCGGCGGAGGAAGGAGTCCAGATAGGAATAAAGCTTGAACAGATCTCTGCTATCAATGTCTCTTTTCAAACCTCCGGGACAGATTAACCCCTTTAAAAAGCGGGAGCCGGTTAGAGTTTCATTGAAACGCAGTATTTCCTCCCGTAAAACAAAAAAGTCACTGGCGCCTACGGGGAAAGCTATATCAACGTTCATCCCTGCCAGATCGCCAAGATGCGAATAAATTCGCTCCATCTCCAATAAGATGGTCCGCAAGTACCCGGCCCTTTCAGGGACAGAGCCTTGGGCGATCTTTTCGACTGCCAGGCAATAGGCCACGGTATTAGCTGCTGACTCATCACCGGAAATGGTCTCAGCGACGATTATCGCCTCAGCGGGGGTTTTACCCTCAGCCAGTTTTTCCAGCCCGCGGTGCTTGTAAAACAGGCGGACTTCAAGATTAAAAATAGTTTCCCCAATCACACTGAAATGGAAGTGACCAGGTTCGATAATACCGGCGTGCACCGGTCCTACCAGAATCTGGTAGACCCCGCTGCCCTTGACCTCTTTAAATAAGTATTTTCCTGCCCCGCTCATGGATTTGCGATTTTCAGTAATATCCCGATTTTTAAAAGATTTAAGCAAAGGATGGAAGTCATGAGGATAGCCCTCGTGTAAAAAGAGGCGCCGTTTATCCACAGAATTAGTAAATTCAATGCCAAAGCCGTCCCGGATTTCCCGTTCAAACCAGCCTGCGGAAGGAAAATACTCAGCTATCGAAGAAGCCTCATTACCGTTGAGCCGTCGCAGTAATATCACGAAGTTCTGCGCCCTGCGTTTTTCCAGCACATAGAAAAGGGTGAAGCCGGTCGAGCCTGCGAAGTTTTCGACACAGAAAAGACTGATCAGCAGGGTTTCGAACTTGGGTAATTGAGGTATTAATTCCGCGAAAGCTTCCTCGGAAACAGGAAGGTAGAACTCATTGGGCTCTGCCCTGGTGAAGTAGTCCTGACAAATTTTATTTAGCAGCAAATTAGCTGGTATTTTCTTTTCGTTATCCATAATTAATATCCCAGACTGGCGGTTATTGTATTTAAAATTCCACTCAGGCCAAAAGCAAGATAAACCGTAATACCGATAATAGCTACAAAAAGGACTTGAATCGGAAGTTTCATGGTCCAGTCGATGCGGTAGGGCTTAAGCGTGTTTTCTCCCGGTTGGGTTAAGCTATTGATAAGCAGGTAGGCCAGAGCCGCCGCTACGATCAATAAAAGAACCAGAACAACTATCAGGACGGGCAGGGAGAAATTGCCCAGTTGAACCAGAATAAAAAGCTTGGAGAAAAAGATAGGGAAGGGCGGCATACCCACCACTGCAAGCGCGCCGATGATTACTCCCCAGGTTGCGAGCGGCTGTAGTTTAAAGGCCGCCGCCATATCCTGCAAATAGCTGCTTTCGTATTGATTTTTCAGTATGCCCGCCGAGAAGAAAAGCAGAGCTTTGCTGAGAGAATGGGCCAGGATATGAAATAGTGTCCAGAAAAGTGTTACGGCCGTGCCAAGACCGACACCAATCAAAACCAAACCCATGTGTTCGATGCTGGAAAAACCGATCAATTTTTTCAGGTTAGTGCGGGGCAGCATACTGAAAGCCGCAACGGCAATACTGAGTACTCCAAAGACGATCAATATCACAGTGATGGTGTGCCAGCAAGAATTTTGATGAGCGATGGAATAGAGCCGGATTATCCCATAAATGCCGCCATTAATCAAAACCGCGGAGAAGACAGCGCTGACCATCGATGGCGCTTTAGCATAGGCTTGGGGCAGCCAGGTGTGAAAAGGCACAATGCCGGACTTGGAAGCAAAACCGATAAAACAGAAAACAAAGGCGAAAATGAATAAAGAGGGAGGCAATGAATTGGCTATCAACATAAGCTCGGTCCAATTCAGGGTCCCGATGCCAGAGGTTTGTTTGGCAGTGGCGAAAAGGAGGATCAAACCGATTACGGAAAAAAGCATGGCGGTAGAAGCGATAAACACATATTTTAAGGCGGCGATAACGTTGGCTCTGTCACTTAGTGTGACGATCAATACGGCGGACAAGATAGTGGTTAACTCCAACAAAATCCAGAAAAGAGCCAGATTGTTGGAGAAGAAGGTGAAAACCATGATTACCATCAAAAGGTTGAAAGAGCCATAAAATAGCTCAAGGGATTCTACTTTAATTACACGGCGCTCCAGCAAATTCTTAATATAGCCTCGCCCGTAGACGGCCGCAAGAAAGAAAATAATCTCGGCAATAAGGACCTCATAAATAGCCAGTGGATCCATAAACAGGTAATTATTGAAAGCCAGAACGGGCAGAGGCAGACGAATTATTGCCAGGCCGGTTATTACCAAATATGCGGCCGCATGGGCTAAGGTCAGATTATTCAAAAAACTAGACTTTGAGGCTGCCGCGGTTTCACCCTTGAGCCGCCATTTTAAAACGACCGCCGCGATGCCCAGCAGAAGCAGTCCGCAAATTAAATATGCCAGAAAAATCATATCGCCTCTTATTGTTTAAACCATTTGGTCAGATTGTTTAGTTTGCGCGTGAGGTCCTCTTCGGTAGAGTCGATTCCCATAGACAGGACTGCAGCCAATAAAATGAATATTACCAGATCGACGATGATAAACAGTTCGATGATGAAAGGCAATTCGGCGATAAATACGCCAAATAGTAAAACGCCGTTTTCCATCATCAGATAACCCACTGCCTTGGTCACTATTTTCTTACGGCTGAAAATTACCAGCATACCCAGCATAGCCAGTGAAACGCCAATAACAGAGCCGAGGAAAAAGAGGTTGTCCTGAGACAACTGAAAAACCCGGAGGAAAGAGCTATAAATTACGAAAATCAAGGCCATGCCGATTATAATGGCTGAAACCGGCGTCAGATACCGGAATTCGGCGTCATGGTGAATGCCGCTGTCTTTGCGTACGCGGTTCAGCATGTAGGGAATAATTATCACCTTGGTAACCACGGTCAATACAGCCAGGGCTAGCAGAACAAAAGACCCCGTCTCTTTAAAAAGCACCAGGGATACGAAAGCCATCAACAGAGATTGAATGGCGTATATTGAAAACAATGATCTCAATGACTTCTGCATAATAATCAGGGCTGCCGTGCCCAGAATAAACACGAAAAGGACCTTGATCAATATTATTGAAATTGGATTCATCATACTAACAACTCAAAAACAATCGTTACAAAAGCCAGGGCAAAGGCCAGAATAAAGAAGGTGCGCAGGCCAAATAAACGCGATTTAGCCATCACCGACTCAAATACTGCCATAAAGATTGCCAGGATAGAGCCCTTTAATAGAAAAGTCAGCATACCGATCAACAAATTTAAAGGTGTTACGCTTGCCGCGAGTCCCCAGGGGACTAAAATATTGATCAGGAGAGCCATTAAGAGGGTACTCTTGATGGCGTGAGATAACTCCATCAGCGCCAGATTGGGGCCGGAGGATTCCAGAATCATAGCCTCGTGAACCATGGTCAATTCCAAATGTGTTTCGGGATTATCCACGGGAACGCGTGAAGTCTCAGTGATCAGGATGATAAAGAGCGCGGCGGCGGTTAAAAACAGGGTAGCATTGGTAAGGACCGAAGATCCCAGTGTTGTGGCGAACATCTGGTGTATGTTAAAGGTATTTAAGACAAAAACCAGCGCTGACACTACAATGATCACCACGGGCTCGAAGATGGCTGAAATGGTCATCTCTCGAGAACTACCCATGCCGCCGAATGAGCTGCCGGCATCCAGTCCGCCCAGGGCCATAAAGAACTTGGCCATTACCATTAGATAGAGGAATAAAATGACATTGCCGAACCCATAATTGGCAGCCGGGATAAAGACCAGTGGGACGCATAATGAAGCCGCTAGTATGAAAATTATATTAATATAGGGCGAAATCAGGGTAATGAACGACGAGTTTAGAGAGACCACACGCTCTTTTTTAAATAACTTTAATAAATTGAAATAAATCTGCAAAAGGGGAGGGCCGCGCCTGCCCTGCATCTGGGCTTTAACAATTTTTATCAAGCCCATGAAGAGCGGAGAGACCGCCAGCACGAAAACGGTATTTAGGACGAAATATACAGCGAAAGAGGCCATCACAAAACCCACCCCGCTACTATGATTAGAATAATCACTGTAATGAATGAATACAAGATGAAGGTATCCAGGTCCACATTTTGAGCGGCAGAAACCTTGCGGGAGATAGAACGGATAGCATTAGCCACCGGAATATAAAGCTTCTCTTCAAATATTTTCATGACATGAATGTCAGCCCTGCCGCTTTTAAACACGGCGCCGTATTTATCCCAGAAATTGCGTTCAATAACTTTATCTGTCTTATAAATCGGTTTAAAAAAGGTCAGGATGGGCTCGGAAAAACCCGCGGCGGTATATTCGGAGTGGGAATCAGGTGTGGGCATTCCGCACGCCCAGGTTTCCGCCCTGCGGGTTACATGTCCTGAAGCTGCTCTAACTAAAATCACGGTTAGACCTAAAAATATGAATAAGGACAAGGATACCCATAATAAATTAGGCATCGGTGGCTGGTAGCCCAACCAGCTAAAGATCTGGAAGGAAAAAATACCAAGGCCGACGCATAAAAAGGCCAGTAGGGCAGGACCGATTAGCATGGATTTGGGGACTTCATGAGCCTGCTGCACTGTATCTGATCTTGGCATGGCCAGAAAGATAACGCCGAAGGCTTTAACAAAACAGGCAGCGGCCAGGGCGCTGGTGAGGGCAAATAGGGATAGACAGACCACCAGCAGGACGATGACATAATGACTGGGAATGGCGAAAGCCTGGAAAAAAGCCTGGAAAATCATCAGTTCGCTGACAAAGCCGTTAAAAGGCGGTAAAGCAGAAATGGAAAGCGCGCCGATCAAGAATAAGCTGGCAGTGATAGGCATAGTTTTCACCAGTCCGCCCATCTTTTCGATATCACGGGTGCCGGTTTCTTCCACCACCGACCCCGCTGTCAGGAAGAGCAAGCTCTTGAAAATAGCATGATTTAGAGTGTGAAATAGAGAGGCGGCCAGGCTGAGGAAGGCCAGGTCAGACAGTCCATAGCTATCGAAAATAATATACAAACCCAGACCAATCAGAATAATGCCGATATTTTCGATGCTGTGGTATGCCAGTAATCTCTTGATGTCGTGTTCTTTTAAGGCGTAGATGACCCCCAGCAGGGCTGAAATAGTTCCGGCTATGAGGATCAGGATGCCCCACCAGAGCTGCGGATCTAAAACAAAAAGTACGTATCTTACCAAACCGTAAATGGCCACTTTGATCATAACACCGGACATCAGAGCTGAGATGTTGGAAGGGCTGGAGGAGTGGGCGTAGGGCAGCCATTTATGAAAGGGAATAATACCGGCTTTAATACCAAAACCGCAGAATAAAAAGATGAAAACAAGGGTATTAGTTCCTGCGGTGAGTACAGGAGAGGACGCAATAGTAAATGAACCAGTGGCGTTATACAGCAGAATAAAGCCCAACATCAAGAAGATCGTGCTCATCTGCGTCATGATAAAATAAAAAATTCCGGCCTTGCGGGTCTCTTCTTTCTCATAGTGATACATCACCAGTATGAACGACGAAAGGGATATCAGTTCCCAGAAAAGCAGCTGAGCAAAGGAATTGGCCGAAGCGACAAAACAGAGCATGCTTAAAATGAAGACATTCATTAAAGGGACGAAGAGATTACGGCGGATTCCCGAAGTGCTGGCCTCAATGTAACGTAATGAATAAATGGCAACACTCAGGGCTACGATTGAGATTACTAATATGAAAAAAGCCGCCAGACGGTCAATCGAAAATGAGAACTGTAATTGAGGGGCAATCTGAGAAAAAGAATATTGCAAGGGCTGGTTGTTAAGTGCTGTGCGTGCGCCCTCGGAAACAAATATCAGGCAGGCTGCGATAGTCAGCCACAACGCAGCCTTGCGAGTTATTGAATTGTCTCTGCGGGTATTAACCACACAAATGAGAGCAGATAAAAGACACAAACCTACCCCGATGGCAAATAAAAACACAGCGAAAAACCTTTAATATACCGTAAACAGGATTACACTTCTATACATACCGGACCTATGGTGGCTCCTCGAGAGGTGCGATTTACTAAGTACAGGTTTATTTTAGTCGTCTGGGGTCTGTGTGTCAAAAGATAGGCTTGATTTAGCCTCCAATTGGCTGTTTTAGGTTTTTAAAACGCACCCGACTGAAGGCTGCAGCCGCGATGAAAGCCAGAGAGGAGATACTACCCCAAACTACCAGAGGATGAAGAGGGAAAGCGTTCAGTAGAAAACCGCCCAGCAAAGGCCCGAGTGAGAAGCCCAGGGTTTCTGCCGCTCCGTAAAACGCCATGTAACGTCCCCGCCAATCGGCGGCAGCCATCTGGCCTATCAACGTTGAACTGGTGGGGGAGAACACCATTTCACCAAAAGTCAGCAGGGTGATGGCCCAGGCTGCCAGGCCGAAGGTTCCTACCCAGCTAAAAACCAGGTAACCAATACCATAAAGGAATGCTCCCAGCGCCAGGGATATGTAGGGGAAACGTCCCAGAAATCTGGTAATTGGATACTGGACAGCGACGATGATCAACCCATTCAGAGTCAGAAGAAGACCGAATTGGGCTTCTGAAAAACCAGCGAAACTAACAGTATAGACGGAGACAGTGGAACCTAATTGTCCCATCACCATAAAGACCAGCAGGCTTAAAAGGGTAAAAATCAATAATTCACGGTCTTTACCAGCAGCCAGAATACCGGAAAAAGGTATCCTGACCGGGTTGCGTTGCGCTGATTCTTTAAAGAAGAAAATAATGAGCAGCAAAGTAAGAATACCGATAAATCCGGCAAAAGCGAAAAGCCAGGCATAATCAAGAAGCACGATTAAGATACCGCCCAGGGCTGGGCCGGCGGCAAAGCCGATGTTGGTAGAGACCCGCAATAGGCTGTAGGTTTCTGCCAGCCGTTCTGGGGGCGCCAGATCGGCTACGATGGCTTGGATGGCAGGACGCTGCATGGTCAGGACTGCCCTTACTACCGCGAAAGCCAATACTATCTCAATTAGCGGAGCCTGGGAACCGATAAGAGCAGCCATAATCAGATAGAGGAGGATGCCCAGCCCCACTGTGATCAATAAAAAGGGCCGGCGGCCTATTCTATCGGTGATAGTTCCCCCTGCCAGTTGAGTAACCACTGAGACTAGCCCGCAAATTAGAATGATGATCCCTACCCAAGCCATAGAGACGCCGCGCACCTGATACAGGTAGAGCGTCATGAAGGGCAGGCTCATAGACCAGCTCACCCAGTTTAACAGGCCGATGATGGAGATAACCCAAATTCCGGGTTTGAAACGGTGGAAAAAGAGACTAATTAATTGGACGGGTTTATAATTCATATTAGTTATGGCTTAAAAGGGGTTGCACAGCATATTTTACTGGAGCTTATAGCAATCGGAATTATTTCTTCGCTGAATAGATTCCTGCTGCCCCGAAGAAGAGCGGTTGATAGTCCGCCTTTTGAAGGCCGTTTTGAATCAGCAGCTGAGAAAGTTCAGCCGGAGAATAGAACTTGGCGGCAGAATCACCTAGGTAGCGGTAGGCTGCTTTGTTGCCGGACAACCACCCGCCGATCCGCGCGACGTATTGGCGCATGTAAAAGTGGTATAGGGCACGGATAAAGCCGTTGGCTGGCTGGCTGGATTCGGCGATTACACAATGCCCGTCTTTTTTTAAGACCCGCACTATTTCCGCCAGGTGGCTGGCGGCCAGCGGATTTTTATAGGTCAAATTGCGGAAGGCGAAAGAGATGCCAACGCAGTCAAAAAATTCGTCCGGGAAAGGCATTTTAGAGGCTTCTCCACTGACGAAATTTATATTTTTACCTAAAAGGGTTGAGGCCTTGGATCTAGCGATATCCAGCATGGGCTGACTGTAATCCATGCCCCGGATTTCCACCGGGTAATCGGCCAGATAGGCGATATTGATAGCCAGATCCCCAGTTCCACAACAAAGGTCGAGAACTTTCTGGGGCCTGAAAGCTAAACAACTCAGTGCTGCTTTCTGTCGCCAATTCTTGTCCATACCCCAGGTTATGAGCCGGTTGATTAAATCATATCTGGGTGGAATATCGGTGAACATCCCATAGAGTGGACGGGAGCCAGAGGTGTTTTTGTTGTTAGTCAAATTCCGACTCGCTTTTCTTCATTCTAAAAATGGTTCATTTTTATCGTAGAACGGGGAAAACAGTAGCCAAAATATAGCCAATGCCCATAAGCAGAGGAATACCCAATACGGTCATAACATTGGCGGCCATAGCGGGTATAAATTTTCCTAAATTGTTAAAGCCGAACGATCCGCGGATAGCTTTATAAGCCAGGGGAAGTGTCAGCAAGACCAGAAGCTCGATTTTTGGCATTATTCCCGCTATTACCATGGCGATAATCCAGACGTAGGTTAATATCGTAAAAATGGAATAGGCTACTGCAGCTTTTCTCTTACCCGCAGTGATTGGCAGAGTTTTCCTGTCGGCGACTTTGTCGGCTTCGGCATCTGGGAATTCATTCAAGAGTAGTAAATTCAAAACTAGAAAACCAGCCGGAACGGCTGCTGCAAAAGCCGAAAATGTATATTGTCCTGTCTGAACGAAATAGGCTCCTAATATTGGCAGTATTCCCAGCCCTAAACCCGGAGACCACTCGGGGAAGTTGGTTTTTAAAATCAGGGGAGTATATAAAATTATACACAACGCGGCGATGATCAGGAGGGGAAGGAGTTCCCAACCTTGAACAATCGAGAAGAAGATGCCGATAGGCACAGCCAGGAACAGGCAGATCAAACCAAACCATAATACTTGTTTCGGTGTTAATTTTTTTGCAGGCAGGAGTCCGCTACCTCCACTGAATGGAGTCCTTACAGTTTTCAGATCGACTCCGCTTTTGTAATCTACGTAATCGTTTAAAATATTGACGCTGGCATGACAAAGCAGCAGGCCTATCAAGGCGAGAATGGCATAAAATATATTGAATGAGCCGTCATACCAGGCCAGGCCTGTGCCGCCTATTATTAGGACTACTGGCAGTAAAAGAAATTGCGGCCGGGTTTCCATGAACCAGGTTTTCAGATCGAGACTCTTCTTAGTCGGCGAGGCACTTGAAACGGTCACCAAAGTCGTTTCCCTCCAAATCAAAATCCTCCCCCTTTTGAAGAGAAGAGGATTCGTATCTATTTTAGATTGACGATTTCCAGCCTGCTATTTTACCACTAAAGCGACTACGGCAAGCGCGATGAATAAAACCGCCAGGATAATGGTCATCCTGAAAAGGGTTTTCTCTACCCCGCGGCGGGTCCTGTAGACAGTGTCAGCTTGCCCAAAGATACCGCCCAATCCTCCACCTTTGGCTTGAAACAGGATAGAAAGGATCAGACCTACAGCGACGATGATTAAAGCAATATCAAAATACAATTTCATTTACTATTTCCCCTCAATCATTTTTATTAACAATTCCTGCGCGGTGTTGGCGTTGGCGCGCCCTTTAGTGGCCTTCATGACTTGACCGACCAGGAACTTAATTGCCTGTGTTTTACCGGCTTTATAATCCGCTACCGGCTGCGGGTTAGCCGCGATGATCTGAGAGATGGCAGATTCTATTTCACTGCTATCATTAATCTGGCCCAGTCCTTGTCGTTTTATGATCTCATCGGCCTGCCTGCCGCTCTTGAACATATCTTCAAAGACCTGTTTGGCACTCGTACCGCTAATATTACCTTTTTGCACTAAATCTATCAAGTGGCAAAGCTCAACGGGAGCGATCTGGCTTGAGGTAATATCCGTATTATTGGCATTCATCAGCCGGGAGAACTCACCCAGCATCCAGTTGGCCACCGCTTTAGCCTTAGCCGGCGAAGCGTCACCCAGCGTTAGGCAACTTTCAAAATATTGGGCCGTGGCTTTAGTCTCTGTTAATAGGTTAGCGTCATACAAAGGCAGTCCGTATTGGGTTATGAAGCGGTCGCGCCTGGCTTCCGGCAACTCCGGTAATTTAGCCCTGACCGTTTCTACCCAGGCCTTATCGATATTCAAGGGTGGTAAATCAGGCTCTGGGAAATAGCGGTAATCATGGGCATACTCTTTACTGCGCTGTGAAACGGTTTTACCATCTTCTTCTACCCAACCGCGGGTTTCCTGGACAGGCAACTTGCCTTCATCGAATAGTTTAGTCTGGCGTTTGACTTCATATTCCATGGCGCGAAAGACCGCCCGGAAGCTGTTCATATTTTTAACTTCTACTTTGGGCATTAATTCTTTAGTTTCAACCGGACGCAAAGAAATATTGGCATCACAGCGGAAACTGCCTTCTTCCATATTGCCGGTTGACACTCCCAGATACTGGACAATACTACGCAGTTTAATTAAATATTGCCGGGCTTCTTCCGGGGAACGCAAATCCGGTTCACCGACGATTTCCATGAGGGGAACTCCCGCCCGGTTAACGTCCACCTGGCTGAAGCTTTCTCCCAGCTCTGAAGAAGTGTGGATCATCTTGGCGGTATCCTCTTCCTGATGCACACGGGTGATGCCCACTTTCCTCTTAACTCCGTCAACCTCGATGGTTATCCAACCCTTGCCGCCGATAGGGGCGTCAAATTGAGAAATCTGGTAGCCTTTCATCAGGTCGGGGTAGGGATAGTTCTTACGGTCGAATTTGGAGTAGGTTGCCACAGGACAATTCAAAGCCAGGGCAGTCATCATGGTGAATTCGATGGCCTGACGGTTAATGGTCGGGAGAACGCCCGGCATACCCATACAGACCGGGCAGACATGAGTATTGGGAGCCGTGCTGGCATAGTCCGCGTTGCAGCGGCAAAACATCTTGCTTTTAGTTAATAGTTGGGCATGCACTTCCAGCCCGATTATCGTCTCGTATTCCATTCATCACCTTATGACAAACAACTCTTTAGTATATCAAGATTGGAGCCTTACTGACAAGAAAATAACCTAAAAAGCTTTAGGTTGCAGGCATCTCAAGAAGAAACTTTTGGGCCGCTTGCCAGACCTCTTTTTCACTTTTAAAGCTGACTTTAGCCAGGGCTTCGGCGAAGGGCAGCCAGGCATACCCAATGTGCTCGAAGGAGAGTTTGACATCGCGTTTGTCAGTTTTTGCCAGGAAAAAAGTCACAGTCTTGTGGGAAAGCAGACCATTTTTTTGGTAGGTATAGTGGTTTTCCAGCTGAAATCCGGGGATCAAACAGATTTCAGCTAAACCGGTTTCTTCGTGTATTTCCCGCAGGGCGGTTTGTTCCTGAGTTTCGCCCTTTTCAACGTGTCCCTTGGCAGTCCCCCAGTGACCTTCTTCATAGTGAAGCAGAAGGAAAATGAACTCGTTTTTCTCTTTTCTAAAAATAATCGCCCCGGCAGAATGTTCTATGAGCATTGCGACCAACTACTCAAAATTTGCCCCCGGTCTGGCTCTCCAGAAGGCCACGAAGGGATTGAAATTGGTATGATAGTCATAGACATCTGCTTTTTCGGTGCGTTTAAGATAGCTAACCACTGCGTAGGTTAAAGGTGTCAGAACTACTTCGAAAGCTACCTTGAAGATGTAGTTAGAAATGACCAGCAACCAGACAATGTCCCAACTATAGACACCGGCGAAGGCTACCATGACGAAAATGAGGGTATCCAGGCCTTCACCAACGATAGTGGAGCCGATAGTACGGGAAAAAAGCCAGCGCCCTTTGGTAAATATTTTCATTTTTGCTAGCACGAAAGAATTGGAAAACTCCCCGGCGAAGAAGGCGATCAAGCTGCCTATAACGATCCGGGGTGTCAATCCCAGAATCTTATTATAAGCGTCTTGATTGTCCCAGCCAGAGGCGGAGGGGAGCCAGCCAACAATGATTAAAACCAGCATCATTAACAAAGCGCTGCCAAAGCCGATCCAGATCACCTGGCGTGATTTATGGTAACCGTAGACCTCGGTCAAGATATCACCGAAAATGTAGCTAATGGGGAATAAAATAGTCCCCCCGTCGAAGGAAAGGGGGCCGAAAGCCACCAGCTTACTGGAAGCTATATTGGAGATCAATAAGACTGCCACAAACAAACCGGTGATCAGGGTGAAAAAGCGATATTCTTTCATCGGGTTAATTATAACTTACTAGATCGCGAACACCAAATTAGTAGATAAATAAGTATAATAAAAGTGCTATAATTAGCGCCAAAAGATGAACAACATTAATCTAGCTAAGCAAATCAATCAGCAGTTTCCGGTTGAACTGGTTAAATTCTTACAGTTAGCCGGAGTTACTGCCGCCGGGTTGCAGCAGCGGCTTTTCCTGGTTGGTGGAGTTGTGCGCGATTTGCTGCTGGAAAGGCCAAATCTGGACCTCGATCTGGTGGTCGAGGGCGATGCCATCCGATTGGCTGAAGAGATGGCCAGGCTGGAAACCGGCAAAGTGATTGCCCGTTCCCGTTTTAACACGGCCAAAATCCGCTGGGAGCGCTGGACGGTGGATATCGCTGCCGCTCGGGCTGAATCCTATACACAGCCGGGGGCCTTGCCATCCATCCAATCTTTTTGCGATATCCAAAACGATCTGATCAGGCGTGATTTTTCCGTTAACGCGATGGCGATTTATCTAGATCCACCGCGTTTTGGCGAATTGATCGACCGCTATGAAGGGCAGGCTGATCTAAAAAGAGGCCTTATCCGCGTCCTGCATGATAAGAGTTTTCAAGATGATGCCACTCGCATCTGGCGTGCAGTTCGTTACGAACAGCGCTTGAATTTCAAAATTGAGGACCATACGCTTGAGCTAATCAAGCGAGATATTGACTATCTTGAGACCATTAGCGGCGACCGTCTTCGTGGAGAACTGGAATTATGTCTGGAAGAGGAAAAACCGGAGAAAAGCCTGCAGAGGGCGGATGACCTGGGAATATTGGCCAAACTTCATCCTGACCTTAAATTTGGAGAGTCATCTGCGAGGTTCTTTGTTAAAGCCCGCGGCAGGTTGGAGCCATTTTCAATCCCGGAGGAGTTCGAACTGGCCTTGCTGGTATACGGGTTCACTCCTGAACATCTGACAGAATTTAATGTTCTTTTAAAAATTCCGAAAAGCGTGGCGCTTGTTTTACAGGAAACCCTGCAGTTAAAAAATGAGCTACCTACTCTAGCTGAAAAAGGCTTGACTGACGGTGCTGTCTATAGGCTATTACATCGTTTTCAACAGACTGCCATCCTGGTAAATTTGTTGGCTGCTTCCTCCTATGCTGCTAAAAAGAGGATGGAATTATATTTGGCAAAACTCCAGCATGTGCGCACATTTTTAAACGGGAGAGATCTGATGTCGATGGGAATAACCGCCGGGCCCCGGGTCAAAGAAACCCTGGAGTTACTGCTAGAGGCTCGTCTTGATGGCCGGGCAAAAACCCGCGAGGAAGAAATCGAAATGGTTAAAAAAGTAGGCTGATTCAGTGCATCAGCCTACTTTTTTATTTGGTTGTTATCCGAATTATGCCTTGCGCTTTACTCTACCTTTTTAAAGGAGTTTTTGGTGGCACCGCAGATTGGGCATCTATCCGGGGCTTCACCCTCTACCGTGTTACCGCACACCTGACAAACATAATAGGGTTTAACCGACATCTTTTTCGCGGCTTCAAGGTCTTTTAATGCCTGATGATACAGCCCGTGGTGAACCTTCTCAACTTTATTGGCCAAATCAAAGCTCGTCTCGGCTTTTTCACTTTTTTCTTTTTTGGCCTGCGCAATAAAATCGGGGTACATTTCTGTCATTTCATGATATTCACCATTAATCGCTGTCTTAAGATTCTCGACTGTAGTCCCGATGCCTTGCAGTACCTTTAAATGGTTACGAGCATGTACTGTCTCAGCTTCAGCAGCGGCTCTGAACAATTTGGCAATTTGAGGTTGACCCTCATTATCGGCCTTTTCCGCGAAATAAGTGTACTTCCGGCTGGCCTGACTCTCACCAGCAAAGGCTGCATTCAAATTATCAATGGTGTTTCCCATTTTCTCACTCCTTAATATCGATATTACACTAAATATATTATAAACAATTATTAAGTGTTGCGTTACGGTAATCAGTTTAGGGTTAGAATCGAGATTATGTTATAATTTTTAACTATGAAAGTCTCTCAAATAAAGAGAATTGACCATGAAATCATTAAAAATAGTTAGTCCTAATCTGGCGGAAACACAAAGCATAGGTGAAAAATTGGGACAACTGGCCCAACCGGGTGATTTGTTTTTGTTGTGCGGGAATCTGGGCGCTGGCAAGACTACCCTTACTCAGGGCATTGCCCGCGGTTTGGGCAGTTCGGACTATGCCGTGAGTCCCACCTTTGTTTTGATGCGTGAGTTGAAGGGCCGCCTTCCCCTGTATCACATTGATCTTTATCGGCTGGATAGAATCGAAGAAATTTCCGATCTTGGCCTTGATGATTACTTATATGGTAACGGCTTGTGTGTGATCGAGTGGGCGGAAAAGGGATTGACTGTTTTGCCCCCAGAACATTTATTAATTAAAATTGATTATTTGAGCGATAACGGACGCAGTTTCGAGTTTATCCCACAAGGTAAGCGTTATCAAAAGCTGTTCGCCCAACTTAAATCGCTTTCAGCAGGTAATTAATATGCAATTAGCTATCGATACCTCAACCGAATATGCAGGACTGGCCCTGGTGCGGGAGAATGAAGCTCTGGCCGAGATTAACTGGCGCTGCGGGCTTAACCATACCGTTGAACTGTATCCGCACCTGGACTTTTTAATGAAAAGCGCCAGGGTGGAGATGAAAGACCTGGATTGTATCATCGTGGCGCTGGGGCCCGGCAGTTTCAACGGACTGAGGGTCGGTGTCAGCGCGGCCAAAGGATTGGCCTTGAATTTGAATATCCCCATCATCGGCGTCGGGACTCTGGAGGCCACCGCGTATCAGCATGCTGAAACTGGGCTGCCGATCTGTGCGGTGCAAAATGCGGGCAGAGAAGAGATCGCAGCCGCTTTATATCAACTCAAGCCGCGCAAAGGTTGGATTGAAATAAAAGAAGAGCATATTACTACTCCTGCCGCACTGGCTGGAACGGTTAAAGAGACTACCCTTTTTTGCGGTGAAATGAAACCGGCTGTCGCTCTAAAACTGAAGCAATTATTGAAATCTAAAGCTATGATTCCCGCTCCCGCCGCACAAATGAGACGAGCATTTTATCTGGCCGAAATGGGATTGAAGCGCCGAGCTGCAGGACACTTCGATAACCTGGCTATCTTGCAGCCGGTTTATCTAAGGCGGCCGCCGATTACTGAACGCCGCAAACCTTTTTAGGAGAAGATATGGAAACCTGGCCTAAGATTGAGATAGACCGACAAGACAGTTACGATATGTGCTTTGGCTGCGGCAAGGCCAATCCGGCTGGGCTTAAGTTAAAATTCGCCTGGGATGAAAATACCAAAACTGCCAGCGCGGAATTTTTTGCTGCTGAACATCTGCAGGGCTGGCCCGGCTATTTGCACGGCGGCATTACTTCCTGTGTGCTGGATGAGGCCATGGGTTGGGCTGCTTTATTAGCTGGTTCGCATTGTGTGACCGCTAAAATGCAGATCAGGTTCCGCCGCATGGTGCCCATCGGACAAAAATACCTATTGAGCTGCCGCGTTACTAAACAAAATACCCGTTTAATTGAGACTGAAGCTGTAATGGCCGATCTTTCCGGTAATGTTTTTGCCGAGGGAACAGGGACTCAATTTGTCGTTAAACCCGGAGGAGGGCAGAAATAAATGACTGAAAAACCTGGCCAGGCCATTATTTGGGATATGGATGGGGTTATTGCTGACACGGGCATTTATCACTACCGGTCCTGGCAGTTTGCTTTTAAAAAGCAGGGAATTGACTTCACCGAAGATGATTTCAAGCGAATTTTCGGCCAAAGGAATGATGCTATTATTGTTCAGACCATGGGAAGAGAAATGACTTCGGCTGAAATCGACAGTATAGCCGGAGACAAAGAAACTTTTTTCCGTGATGCAGTGAAATCTCAGGTCAGACCCTTTCCGGGGGTAGTGGATTTGCTGAAAATATTGAAAACTCATGGTGTAGGCGCCGCGATTGCTTCCTCAGCCCCGTTGAAAAATATAGAATTAATTTTAAGTGAGATTGGTATAACTGGCTTTTTTCAGGCCATAGTCTTCGGCCGCGAAGTAGCTGAAGGCAAACCCAGTCCACAGGTCTATCTTAAAGCTGCCCAAAAATTGGGGGTGGAACCCAACAATTGTGTTGTTATCGAGGATGCGGTGGCTGGTGTTGAAGGCGCTAAGCGGGCGGGAATGCGCTGCATCGCCGTTACCAATACTCACGAAGCCGCCGGTTTAAGCCGGGCCGATCTGGTAGTGGATTCATTGGAAAAAGTGGGAATTTGTGATTTAGAGCAGTTATTTAATATGAAAAATTAATTAATAAGGAGATCAAATGGAAAGAACCTTGGTATTAGTAAAACCGGACGCTATGGAACGCAATTTGGGTGGTGCTATCTTAGACCGACTGGAAAGAGCCGGACTAAAAATCGTGGCATTACGTACGCTCAAGGTGGACGAAGCTTTAGCCAGAAATCATTACGCCGTACATGTCGAAAAGCCCTTTTTTAAAGACCTGCTGGCTTATATTACCTCGTATCCCATCATTGCCGCGGTCTTTGAAGGCCCTAACGCGGTAGAGGTTGCCCGCAAAACCATGGGCGCCACCAATCCTGAAAAAGCCGATAAAGGCACTATTCGTAAGGATTTCGGATTGGATTTGCAGAGGAATGCAGTTCATGGTTCGGATTCACCGGCCAATGCGGAAATAGAAATCAACCTTTATTTTACCAAGAAGGATTTTATCAGCAGATAGTTTTTATTAAACCAAAAAGGTGAGACCTTCAAAGGTCCACCTTTTTGAGTGTCACTTTTTTAATTCAACAATAGTTTAGGGGACTCTGACTTTGGTGGGAGCTGCTTCCCAGAGTTTTTCCAGTTGATAGTAGTCGCGCTCAACGGGGCTGAAGATGTGGACGATCACATCTCCGTAGTCCATCAGAATCCAACCGGAATTGGGTTCGCCTTCAATATGGCTCGGTGTGACTTTCAGTTTTCTTAATTCGCCATTGATGACATCAGTGATAGCGCCCAGTTGGCGGTTGCTTTCACCGCTGCAAATCACGAAGTAATCCGCAAAGCTGCAGACCTCCCGTGTCTCCAGTAAAACGATATCCGAAGCTAGCTTATCGCCGGCAAGATCCACTATTTTTCGTGCTAATTCGAGTGCTTCCAGTTGATTTCTCCCCATACTATATTTGATTTCATTATAGCATAACCAGTCTCTGACTTTCTGCCGTGTTTGTTTGCACTCTAAATTTAGAATTGTATCCTGGTTGTTAATCCTGTAGTATGATTTTTAAGGAGGGTCGGCATGGCTGGACTGCTCTTCGGAACTGGAGGAATTCCTCTATCTACCGCCAAACCAAAAAATCTGCTTAACGGGATTAGACGCATCGCGGAGTTGGGTTTGGGTTGTACCGAGATGGAATTTGTCTATGGGGTGCGCATGACCGAAGCGGATGCCGCTCAAGTGGCGACTTCAGCTCAAAAATACCACGTTAAACTGACCGCCCATGCTCCCTATTATATCAATCTGAACGCTCACGAAAATGATAAACTGGTAGCCAGCCAGGAACGCCTGCTGCAGACCGCTCATATCGCTTCTCTTTGCGGGGCTTCGAGCGTAGCTTTTCATGCTGCTTTTTATCTATTAGATCCACCCGAGGAAGTCTACCCAAGAATGAAAAAAATTCTTACCGGGTTATTGACTGAGATCAAACGCCGGCATTATTTTATCACGTTACGTCCAGAATTAATGGGCAAACCCTCGCAATTTGGCAGTCTGGAAGAGCTGCTAAACCTTTGCAGCGAGGTGGAAGGGCTGGCTCCCTGCATCGATTTTGCTCACCTGCATGCCCGTGCCGGTAAGGTCAATTCCTATTATGAATTTGTCTCTGTTCTAAAGCAGATCGAAAAAAAACTGGGGCGGTTAGCCCTGGACAACATGCATATCCATCTCTCTGGCATCAAATATAATCCTAAGGCCGGAGAACTTTCTCATCTCAATGTCCGGGAATCGGACCTGAAGTACACCGATCTCCTGATGGCCTTAAAAGAGCAGGGAGCGCAGGGGATGGTGATTTGCGAAAGCCCTAATCTGGAGGAAGACGCCCTTCACCTGCAGGAGACCTTTAACAAGGTCTAAAACAAGGAAATCTGACTAATTAATTGATTATGAAAGATGACAGGGTGTTGATTTAGTCTTAGGAAGCGGAGAGGGAATTTATAATCATGCATCATAAATCATATTTCAGCAACAATGATTTAAGAAACTTGGGACAGGATTTAGCCTCGGATTTCCTCCGTAACCTCCCTTTGGTTTTTATCCCACTGTGGTATTCTGATATAATGTAGAGGTAGAAACTATCTCCTGATATAGGAATGTCTGTTATTAGACATAAGGTGTAATAGAACAAATGCGTAATATGTTAATATTCGTCGCTATTATTATCGCCACAATTGTGTTGATATATAGCTTTCAAGGGAATGCGACCTCCCAGCCGGTGGGGATCTCTTTGAGTGAGGTCATTACTCTTTCCCAGCAGGACCAGATCAGCAAAATCGAAGTCAATCAGGACAAGCTCACTATTACCAAGGTCGACGGCACCAAGGTGATTACCTATAAAGAGCCCAACTCCAACATTTCCGATCTGAAAGCTGTCGGTTTGAAACTGGATAATGTCAATGTGGAGGTCACGACCAATTCGGGTATAGATTGGGGGACCATACTTTCCACCTTTTTACCCCTGGTGATACTGGGCGGTCTGATATTCTTCATTTTCCGTTCAGCTCGTGGAGCTAATAATCAGGCCATGAAGTTTGGACGCAGCCGCGCGCGCCTTTTCCCGGCCAACAAATCTACGGTGACCTTTGATGATGTAGCTGGGGTAGAAGAAGCCAAGCAAGAATTACATGAAGTTGTGGAATTTCTTAAAAATAGAGAAAAGTTTCAAAGCCTGGGAGCCAAAATACCTAAAGGTGTTCTACTCATTGGTTCCCCCGGTACGGGCAAGACCCTGATGGCCAGGGCCGTCGCCGGAGAAGCCGGTGTACCCTTCTTTTCCATCAGCGGCTCTGAATTTGTGGAAATGTTTGTGGGTGTGGGCGCTTCCCGTGTGCGCGATTTATTCGATCAGGCCAAGCGCAATGCTCCCTGTATTATCTTTATTGATGAAATTGACGCGGTTGGCCGTCAACGCGGTTCCGGGTTGGGCGGCAGTCATGATGAGCGTGAGCAGACCCTTAACCAGATTTTGGTTGAGATGGATGGCTTCGATACCAATACCAGTGTTATAGTCCTGGCAGCCACTAACCGTCCTGACATCCTCGATCCTGCTCTGCTTCGTCCCGGCCGTTTCGACCGTCGGGTTACCCTGGATGCACCGGATATCCAGGGACGTTTGGGCATTTTAAAAGTCCATTCCAAGGGCAAGCCCTTCGCCAATATCAATGACCTGGAAGTTATTGCCAGGGCCACACCCGGTTTTAGCGGCGCTGATCTGGCTAACTTAATCAATGAAGCCGCCATTCTGGCCGCACGCAGAGGTAAAAAAGTCATCGAAATGTCTGAACTAGGTGAATCGATAGACCGTGTTATGGCCGGACCTGAGCGCAAAAGCCGCCGTATCAGCCCCAAAGAAAAGGAAATGACTGCCTATCATGAGGGCGGGCACGGTTTGGTGGCTAAGTTGTCCCCTGATGCTGATCCGGTCCATAAGATTTCGATTATTTCCCGTGGCAGAATGGGCGGGTATACTCGAATGCTACCTACTGAAGATAAAGGCATGGCGTCTCGGGCAGAACTCAAGGCGTCACTGGCTGTCCTGATGGCTGGTCGTGTAGCTGAAGAGCTGATTTTTAATGAAATGACCACGGGCGCTTCTCAGGATATGAAACAAGCGACCGATTTGGCCCGTAAGATGGTCACCGTGTGGGGTATGAGTGAAAAGATGGGCCCTCGCACCTTCGGTCAAAAGGAAGAGATGATTTTCCTGGGCCGCGAAATCTCTGAGCAGCGGGACTACAGTGAAAAAACCGCTCTGCAAATTGATAGCGAAGTCTCCAAATTAATCGATGAGGCCCATGCTACCGCCCTCAGGTTGTTAACCGAAAATAAAGATAGATTGACCTTGTTGGCTCAGACCTTGATAGCACAAGAAACTTTGGAAGGAGATGCTCTGGAAGCGGTCTTTAGCGGTAAAGCTCCGCCGCCTCCACCACCCCCAGCCACCAATATCCCTGCGCCGATTGAAACACCGGTAACTGCCCCAGCGCCTGTTTTAGCTCCCGGGAGTAAACCGGTCACCAAACCGGCAACGAATCCAATGCCGTCAAATTAAGCCAATTACTGAAGCCGGTCTGAAATATGACCGGCTTTTTTTATTATAATTGTCAGGTAACTGCCATTTTCTTATTTGTAATTTTTAATTTATGCTTTGAGGTAATTATGTTTGTAAAAATCGTCAACACCCCCATTCAGCCAGACCAGGTGATCAGCCAGGCCAAAAGCCAGGACAGTGGTTGTGTGGTTACTTATGTTGGCCTTATCAGGGACATCTCACACGATAAGCCCGTAAAGTCTGTGGAATACCTTGATACTGATGGTCAGGCTGAAAGCCGCCTCAAAAAACTTGCGGAAGAAATCCAACAGAAATTCCCAGTCAATAATCTGGCCATGTGCCACCGGGTAGGTGAATTGAAAGTGGGCGACATCAATATCGTTTTTGCCTTTGCCTGCGGGCACCGCCAAGAAGGCTTCGCCGCCTGTTCTTATGCGGTGGACAAGTTTAAGGAAGCTATGCCAACTGCTAAAAAAGAGGCTTATCTCGATGGCAATGTTAATACCCAGTGGTAACTACAATTGACTGATCAATTTTAACTGGATGCTTCTGAAAGCCGGCTTAAACATCGGCTTCCCTAAAACCACCCATTACGAATGATAGTGTTATTTTTTATTTCTTGTTTGTAATTGCGGTGTGATTTCTAATTTGCGATTTTGCTGATATAATTGCAGTCAATGAATAACTCTCCATCTGAACTCAAAATGCTGATCGATCGCAAGCAAATCGCTGCCACTGTCAAGAAGCTGGCGGAGGAAATCCGGCGCGACTATGATGGTCTGAATCCTCTGGCAGTAGGAATCTTAAAAGGTTCTTTTGTCTTTCTGGCCGATCTGGTTCGCGCTATAGAAATCCCCATGCAGGTAGACTTCGTAAAATTAAGCAGCTACGGCAGCGGCACACGCAGCGCTGGGCGGATAACCGTTTTACTGGACCTGAATTGCTCGCTGGAAGGTCGCCATGTTCTGGTGGTAGAAGATATTGTGGATACTGGTCTGACCACCTCTTTTCTGTGCAATTACTTGAAGCAGAAAAGTCCAGCCTCAGTCAGGCTATGCTCATTAACCAGTAAGCCCTCCCGCCGCGTCGTGGATATTAAAATTGATTACCTGGGTTTAGAAGTTCCTGACAAATTTCTGGTAGGTTATGGCCTGGATTGCGCTGAAAAATACCGCAATTTGCCGGATATCTGCGAGTTTCAGGAGGAATAACTTGGCTTCTGATTTAGGGGACATCTTACCGGCAGCCCGGGGTGACACGCCTGCCGATTTGATATTTAAAAACGCTCGCATCGTGAATGTTTTCAGCGGCTGTATCGAAGAAGCCAATGTGGCTATCTGCGGTGAACGCATCATAGGCATAGGCGATTATGCGAAGGCCGCAACTGTGATAGATTTGCAGGGCCGTTATATTGCTCCCGGCTTAATTGACGCGCACACCCATCTTGAAAGCTCTATGTTGGATGTGGGTGAATATGCCCGCGCCGTGGTGCCGCACGGGACAACCACCGTGGTGACCGATCTGCATGAAATTGCTAACGTCAGCGGTTTGGCCGGCATCAGGTATGTTATGCACCAAGCTCATCTTCTGCCTTTCGACCTTTTTTTAATGGCGCCTTCCTGCGTACCCGCCACTCATCTAGAAAGCGCGGGGGCTGTTATCGGTGTTGAGGAAATCCAGCAGCTTCTTCACTGGCCTAATTGTTTGGGACTGGGCGAGGTGATGAACTACCCGGGCGTGATCTTTGGCGATCCTACCATGCTGGCTAAAATTGCGCTGGCGGAAGGCAAGATTATTGACGGCCATGCTCCCGGTTTAAGCGGCGCTAAATTGAATGCCTATCTTTTAGCTGGTATTATGTCCGATCATGAATCGGTAAGCTATGCTGAGGGTCGGGAAAAACTCGATCGCGGCATGATGTTAATGATTCGCGAAGGCTCTTCGGAAAAGAACCTGGAAGCTCTGCTGCCGCTGGTGACAGACCAGACTTATAAAAGATGTTGTTTTGTGGTAGATGACCGCAGCAGCACCGATTTGTTGAAAGACGGTGACATCGACGCCGTGGTGCGGAAAGCCATCCGCCTGGGTTTAGATCCTGTCCGTGCTATCCAACTGGCGACTATCAACCCTGCGGGTTATTTTCGGCTAGCCGACTCAGGAGCCATTGCTCCCGGTTACCTGGCTAACCTGATTGTTTTGGATGACCTGACCGGTTTAAAAATACAGAGTGTTTATTACCGCGGCAAAGCCGTCGCCCGTGACGGTAAAGCCCTCTTTAGTGTGCCGGAATGTAAGGACGCGAGCCTGATGCATTCTGTAAAGATCAAGCCCTATGAGGTAGCAGCTTTGAAGCTGCCGGCTAAAGGTGAGCCCTGCCCAATCATTGAAGTAGTGCCGGGCCAAATCATTACCCGTTCTCGCCGGGAGAAAATGCCGGTCAAGAACGGATTTATAGAGTCCGACCCGGGACGCGATATTTTAAAACTGGCGGTTATAGAACGGCATAATGCCACCGGACGAATCGGGCTAGGACTGGTCAGCGGCTTCGGTCTCAAACGGGGTGCTTTGGCCTCTTCTATCGCTCATGATTCCCATAATATCGTAGTGGTTGGCGCTACGGATGCCGATATGTACTCCGCCGTGAAAGCTATCGAGGCGATGCAGGGTGGCCTGGTAGCGGTATCGGAAGGCAAAGTCCAGGCTTTTTTAGCGGCACCTATTGCCGGATTATTAGCTCAAGAACCTTTGGAAAAAGTGGCTGCCCGCATGGAAGAATTGGAGAACTGCGCTCGCAGTCTTGGTTCTAACCTGCAGACTCCCTTTGCGGCCCTATCTTTTCTTGCCCTGCCGGTTATTCCTGAATTGCGTCTAACCGACCTGGGCTTGGTAGACGTGAACGGGTTTAAACTTATGTAGAGACAATCACCCGTGATTGCCCTGGGCAGACATAGGGGTCTGCCCCCCTATGTCTCGAAACTCGAAACTGGCAAGTTGAAACTACCTCCTCACCTTATGACTTTGTATCTTGCCTCATTTCGTATTAAAATAGTAGAGTAATTTTTATCCTTTCAGCAGGAGCGTTTCCACGGAACAACTGACCGATTCCAAGATTCTTTTCGAAAATAGGGCCGATGCAGGACGTAAGCTGGCAGCGGAACTTTTGGGTTATTCTTCCCAGCCCTGTGTTATTCTGGCTATTCCCAATGGCGGAGTACCGTTAGCGATTGAGGTGGCTCAAGCCCTTAAAGCGGAATTAGATATCATAATTTGCCGCAAACTAGCCTTGCCCATGAATCCGGAAGGTGGATTGGGTGCGGTGGCCGACGACGGTACTACGGTTATTAATCAAGACGTGGCTGTCCGCGATGGTATCTCTGGTGAGCAAATAGAGTTTGAAGTCGCTCAAATTAAAGCCAACATCAAACTGAGAACGAAGAAATACCGGGGAGAGAGTCTGTCTTCCCGTTTGACCGGCAAGACCGCCATTATTGTGGATGATGGCCTGGCTTCTGGCATTACCATGAGCGTGGCCGTGGAATCGGTCAAGCACCGATGCCCCCGGCAAATTATCGCAGCTGTTCCTCTATCATCGGCCACTGGTTTCAAACGCGCCTCATCCGCCGCAAACCGAGTGGTGACCTGCGCGGTTTCTAGCCAATCTAAATTCTACCTGGCTGATTTTTACCGGAACTGGCGTGATGTCAGCGATGAAGAGGTGATGCGTGCTCTGGAGCAATGGAGGAAGCGCAATACTTTTATCTAATATTTAAAAGAGTGCTAAACTATTAGTTGTTAGACCAAAAGGACTAGAATGTTATCTGATTTTATTCATAATCAAAGTTTAATCCTCGCCGGTATTACCTGGCTAATTGCCCAAGCGATAAAAACCGGTGTGATTCTGTTTCAGCAAAAACGCCTGGATTGGAACTACATGATATCCAGCGGGGGCATGCCCAGCGCTCACTCAGCTACCGTTTGTTCTCTGGCAACCTCTATTGCCATGATAGAGGGCATGGGGTCAGTCTATTTTAGTATTGCAGTGGTGTTAGCCATCATCGTGATGTACGACGCCGCTGGTGTCCGGCAATCGGTCGGCAAGCATTCTGCATTCCTTAATCACTTGATCAGGGAATTAAGTTTTAAATCTTCTCGTATGGAAAGAGAAGAGGACTTTCGGGAATTTATTGGTCACACTCCCTTCCAGGTACTGATTGGCGCTCTACTGGGTATCTTAATCACCTGGCTCTGGATTTTCCTTAGATCTCTATAGTATGAATAAGCAACCGGTTTACCTGCTTGACCTGAATTCTGAAGAGCTTAAAGCGTGGGTTTTATCACTGGGTGAGAAAGCCTACCGTGCCGCTCAATTAGAGCAATGGATTTACAAGAAATCGGCTGGTTCATTTGAAGAAATGAGCGACCTGCCTCAAAGCTTCCGCAATAAATTACAGCAGGCCGCGCTCCTTTTTACTATGACCCCGCTTGAAGACAAAAAGTCCGCCGACGGACAGACCCGCAAAATCCTTTTTAAGCTGGAAGACGGACAGACTCTCGAGTCCACCCTCATGTTTTATGAAAACACCAACTCTCACCGGGAAAGACGCACGGTTTGTATATCTACCCAGGTAGGCTGCCCTGTAGGCTGTTATTTTTGCGCTACAGGTCAACAGGGCTTCGTGCGTAATCTGAGGCAGGGAGAAATCCTGGAACAGGTACTTTACTTTGTGCGGTTGATCAAGAATACGGTGACCACCGAAGACCGCGAACTAGCCCGCAAAGCTATAACTAACGTAGTTCTGATGGGCATGGGGGAGCCGCTAGCCAATTATGAAAACGTGCGGAGGGCAGTGGAAACCCTAAACTCCAAACATGGACTGGAATTGGGGGCGCGCCAGATCACCCTGTCTACCTCCGGGCTGGTTCCGCAGCTCAGGCAACTGGCCGAGGAAAACCTGCATCTGGAACTAGCGATTTCCTTACACGCAGCCACCGATGAATTGAGAAACCGTTTGATGCCCATCAACCGGAAATATCCGCTGGCGGAGTTAATTCCAGCCTGTGTGAATTATTTAGAAAAGACTGGACGGCGTCCGACTTTTGAATACGCGTTATTTGAGGGAGTCAATGACTCCCCTCAAAACGCCCGGGAAGTAGCTGAACTGCTGAAGGGCATCAATTGCGCGGTCAATATTATTATCGGCAATCCAACCGCCAGTCTGGAGTTCAAATCCTCTTCTTTAGCCCAAGCTCAGATTTTTCAGAAACACCTTTTTGCCGGCAGCATTTTCAATACTATCCGCATATCTAAGGGTACGGACATAGAAGCGGGCTGCGGGCAGCTTAAAAGCCGCTGGCTGAAGGAAAAAGATGAGCCGGCTAAATAATACCCTCCTGGCTCAATCTATCTATATCCTCCTGGCTTAAACCCAGACGGTTGCGGTAGACTTCGTTATTATACTCTCCAGCAGTCGGTAATTGGGGGTTGACCTGCCAGGGCGAAGCGCTCATTTTAACCGGCGCCCCGGGGAATTTATATTCCTTATTGCCTTCTTTTACCATTATGAAATAACCCCGTGCGTTTAATTGAACGTCCTCGACTACCTGCGGAATGGTATTAATCTTGCCCCAGGGGAAATGCATGGCCTGGCCGGTCTCGACCAGTTCATCTACTCCATGGCTCAAAGTCCATTTTTCCAGAACACTGACGATATGGTCGAGATTTTTACGTCTCTCCTCTTCATCCAGATATTTCGGGTCCGCTAAATCCCCAACCATCTTTTCTGAATCCAGCCATTCGACCAGAGTTTCCCACTGGTGAAATAAGGAAAGTAGAATATGTCCGTCCCGGCAGGGAAAAACCTGCATAGAGCGGTTCCAGTTGAAAGCGCCTGTCCTCTCCGCCGTTTTCCCCAGGTACTTTTGCTGCACCAGGGCGTGGTCCAGGGCATCGGCGGTGCACTCATGTATCGAGATGTCCAAGTTCTGGCCCTTGCCACTGGTGTGTCTCTGTCTGACGGCCAGCAGGATTTCGGCGACTGCGTTCAGGCAAGCCAATGAGGAAGCCAGAGGGACAGGAGGCTGCAGTGGAGGTCGTCCGGGTTCGCCGTTAAGATAGACCTGCCCGCCCATGGCGGCGGAAACCAGTTCAGAAGATTTAAATTGACTATAAGGGCCGCTCTGCCCAAAAACGCTGATAGACGCCATGATCAAACAGGGGTTCTGCTGACTTAAACGGTCGAAACCCAGTCCCAAGCCAGACAAATAGCCGGGCTTAAAGTCCGCAATCAGCACATCGATCTTGGCGATCAAACGCAAAAAGAGATCCTTGCCCGCGAGAGAGGTATAGTCCAGGCTGCCCGCATGTTTGCCGCGGTCGGCGTAGCAATCAGCTATCGGCTGGCCGGGTTTTTGGAGGCCTATGACTTCAGCCCCCATGTCTGCCAGGATTTTCCCGCAAAGCAGGCCTTGAGTTTCAGTAAGATCCAGGATATGAAGGCCATCTAACATAGCTGCCGTTTTCAATCTCTCCAAGTCATCCGATAGTTTTCAGTCGCGGTCTGTAACGCCGACAGGACAGCTGTCTTATCCAGACTGCTATCTCTGAAGGCTGTCATCAAAGGGACTGCTTTCTCAGCTAATCTGGGGGCTGTGGGGGCTAGTGAGGGACTATCGAACAGCCCCGTTTTTCGGCTGCCTTGCCGTTCTGCAGCCAGCAGGCTTTCGAGAAAGACGTCCCCGATGATCTTGACCTCTTCCTGGTATACCTCGAATTTCTGACAGTAGTGCATCCGGCACAACAAAGGCCGCAAATTATAAGCGGGGCAAAACCCCAGGCCCGGATCGTATAACTCGCAGTGTATCAGGGCGCAGCAGCGGTCGCCACATCCTGCGCAGATTCCTTTAGCCTGATCATATTGTCTTAATTGAGCCAGCATTTGGAGTAATTCAGGGCTGAAAAGGGTCTCTATTTCGGCATCAGATACGAGAGGAAGTCTGATCAGGCGATCATAACCGCTTAAAAAGCGGTCAACCTCGCCTTTGATTCCAGGATATCCTCCGCTCAACTTCAGCCCTCACAACACCCACCCGGGATATTTTTACACAGGCATGAGATTTAAAAGCCGATTAAGGAAAGGTCTTATTCCTGTTGTTTTTGTATCTTGGCCCAATCATCCCGTAAAGACACCGTCCGGTTAAAGACGAGTTTTTTCGCAGTAGTATCGGGATCAACACAGAAGTAGCCTATCCGCTCGAATTGATATCGGCTACCAGGGGCAGCTCCGGCAAGAAAGGGTTCTATCCGGCAGGAGGTTAAGACCTCAAGCGAATTTCGGTTGATATTAGACAGGAAATCAGCCCCCTCTGCCACGTCGTTGGGGTTTTCTTTGGTGAAAAGGTTGTCATACAAACGTACCTCGGCTTGCAGTGAGTGCGCGGCTGAAACCCAGTGGATAGTTGATTTCACTTTGCGGTGGTCTGGGGCATCGCCGCCGCGTGTCGCCGGGTCATAGGTACAATGTACTTCAGTTACCTCGCCGGTTTGTTGATCTTTTGTGACCCCTGTACAGGTAATCAAATAAGCGTACTTAATCCTGATTTCGCGGCCTGGCGCCAGGCGGAAGTACTTGGGCGGCGGCACTTCGCGGAAATCGTCCTGTTCAATATAAAGAACCCGGGAAAACGGCACTTTGCGTGTTCCCGAGGTAGGATCTTCTGGATTATTTTGCGCGTCAAACTCTTCAACCTGATCTTCAGGGTAGTTGTCAATGATCAACCGCAGCGGACGCATCACGCCCATGACCCTCGGTGAGTGTTTATTCAGTTCCTCGCGGACACAATGCTCCAGCATGGCAAAGTCTGCGGTGCTATTAGTCTTAGCCACCCCCATTATCTTACAGACGTTGAGAAGAGCCTCAGGGGGATAACCGCGCCGGCGTACTCCCGACAGGGTGGGTAAGCGCGGGTCATCGTATCCGCGCACAATGCCTTCCTCTATCATCCGCCTGAAAAAGCGCTTGCTCATGACGGTATAGGTGAAATTAAGCCTGGCAAATTCGATTTGCTGCGGATGATAGACTCCGAGAGCATCCAGGAACCAGTCATATAGTGGACGGTGGTCTTCAAATTCCAGCGTACAAAGAGAATGGGTAACTCCCTCGATGGAGTCCTCCAGGCCGTGAGCCCAGTCATACATTGGGTAGATACACCAGGCATCCCCCGTATGCGGGTGAGAAGCGTGCAGAATACGGTACATGACCGGGTCACGCAGGTTTATATTGGGGGAAGCCATATCGATCTTTGCCCGTAAAACCCGCAGGCCATCCGGGAATTCCCCGGCGCGCATTCGTTTGAACAAATCCAGGTTTTCCGCCACCGGGCGATCCCGGTAAGGGCTGGGTTTACCAGGCTGAGTCAGGGTACCGCGGTATTCCCTGATCTGTTCCGCGGTCAAATCATCAACGTAGGCTTTGCCCGCTTCAATCAGCTGTAAGGCAAATTGATACATTTGCTCGAAATAGCTTGAAGCGTAATACAAACGGTCTTCCCAATCAAATCCCAACCAGCGGATGTCCCGGATAATAGCATCGATGTATTCCTGTTCTTCCTTGACCGGGTTGGTATCATCGAAACGCAGGTTGCACTTCCCTCCGAATTCTGCGGCGATACCGAAATCAATCCAGATAGCCCTGGCGTGGCCGATATGTAAATAACCGTTAGGCTCTGGCGGAAAACGTGTCTGCACCCGTCCGTTGTTTTTATTCTTCGCCAGATCCTGGCGGACAATGTCCCGGATAAAATCGCCTGACGTTGTTGAGTTGGTTCCGTCCATATTATTTTCCCTCTATTCCCTTTTTCTCTTCCGCCGGGCTAGTTGCCGGCGAGTTTGGTCAGCGCGGCAATGATTCTTTTCAGGCATCTTTCTTTACCCAGGACCGCCATCGTTTCAAAGAGCGGTGGGGCGGCATCACGCGCGGTTGTAGCTACTCGCAGTGGATTAAAAAGCTCTCCCGTTTTTATCCCCAGATCATCTGCGAGATGGCGGAGAGTGTCTTCTAAAGAAGCAGTATTAAAGCTTGCCAATGAAGATAATTTATTTTCCGCGCCTTTTAAAGCTTTTAAGGTGGTTTCCTCGGTCATCTTCTTACCAATAAGTTTCGCTGAATCATATTCCAGCTGATCTAAGAAGAAGAAATCAGCGTAAGCAGCCGCGTCTTTCAGTGTGATTATTCTCTCGCGTATCAGGGGCACAAGTTGGCGCACATAGTTAATGTCTAGAGGTCGTTTGATTTCAGCCGGTAAATCTTTTTCCATGAAAGGCAGTAGCCTGTCCGTCAAATCTTCAACCGGTAAGGTGCGAATGTACATGCCATTCAGCCAGTCCAGTTTGTCCTTATTGAAAATGCCGGCAGTGCGGCTGACCCGCTCCAATGAGAAGATATCAATCAATTGTTGCCGGTTGAAAATCTCGTTCTTATCATCCAGCGACCAACCCAGCAGTGCCAGAAAATTGAGCATGGTCTCCTGCAAGTACCCCTGGTCTCTGTATTCGGTCAGGGTGGCGGCGCCGTGGCGTTTGCTAAGCTTGCTGCGGTCCGGTCCCAGAATAAGGGGCATATGGGCGAATTGAGGAGCCTCGAATTTCAAAGCAGCGTAAAGCATAACGTGCTTGGGTGTGCTGGAAAGCCATTCCTCCGCTCTCAGGACATGCGAAATCTCCATCAGGTGGTCGTCAATCACATTAGCTAGATGGTAAACCGGGAAACCGTCAGTTTTTAACAAGACATAATCATCGATACCGCTGTTTTCAAAGGCGACCTCTCCGCGCAGCATATCCTGAAACACTGTCCGTCCGGTGAGAGGGGTCTTGAAACGGATGATTGAGGGCGCGCCGGAGGCCTCCAATTTATTTCTCTCGTCCGTGCTCAGGTCGCGGCAGTGTCGGTCATAACCCAGCGGCAGTTTGGCAGCGGTTTGGGCTGCCCGCATATTGTCCAGACGCTCGGAGGTGCAAAAACAGCGGTAAGCGAAGCCGGCTGCGATGAGCTGTTCAGCCAGTTTTTGATAGATAGGGAGGCGCTGAGATTGCATATAGGGGCCGTAAGGGCCGCCTACTTCAGGCCCTTCATCCCAATCCAGTCCCAGCCAGCGCAGGCTGCCTATAATCGCTTCCAGCGATCCTGGCACAGTGCGGGCGGTATCGGTATCTTCGATACGTACGATAAATTTGCCGCCGGTATGCCTGGCAAACAGCCAGTTAAAAAGAGCGGTGCGGATATTGCCCACATGGGGGAAACCCGTGGGGCTGGGCGCGTAACGTACTCTAACCGGTTTGTCCATTTTCAGTCCTTTCCCAGTGCTTAAATATTAAGTCTATTATCTCACTTCCGGGAGTAGAGGGAAAGTTAAGAGTTATTATTTTTTAAACATTCGTCAATGGTTTGGTTAACAACAAGGTCATCCATCAGAATCCAGATTTATATCGAAGCTTTTACGTAGTTTTTCACGCTACGTTTAAGATCGCCCTTTGGATACCTTGAAGGCGATTATGATTAAATATAGAATAAAAGAATAGACAATAAGAAAGAGGTACGAAATGGTAGATAAAGTCGATCAAGAGATGTTAGAGTCAATCTCGTTTCATATTATTAGACCCGAAGACCTGAATCATCATGGCACTATGTTCGCTGCGCAATTATCCAAATGGATGATTGAGGGGGCCCTTATCGCTGCCTGCAGACTGGTCGGCAAACCTGAGGACGTGGTCTGTGTCCAGGTGGATAAGCTTACCTTTAGAAAACCACTCCGTAATGGTGACTTTATTGGAATCAAGTCCAAAGTAGCCCATCTTGGTTCCTCGAGCATCACTATTTATACTGAGGTGGGCAGAAGACAGGATGCCGATCCCGTGGTTACCAACCTGGCTATCTTTGTTACTATCGATAAGCAAAACAAAACTTATCCGCATGGTTTAAAATTAAGTGAAGAATATATCGCTAACAACCGGGCAATTTACGAAGCGGCACTTAAAATCCAGGGGAAAAAGTAACTTAGTCCTGAAGAGAACAGGGCATGGGATTGGGTCTTGTATGGCCTATCCCTTATATTGCGGTTTATCTTTTATGAGCGGAGATGCACCACTCTTTGGTTTTATCCACGTAGGCCAGGACTTCTTCATCCGTCCTGAATTTAACTGAATCGTCCCAATGGATAAGCTCTTCTTGAGTTCTGATCACTGTCTTGGGTACAGGTGGGTTGGCCTCATATCCTACGGCTAGCATATCGTAAATGGTCAATGCTTCAGGTATATGCAGGAGTTCCTTTATTTTGCTTTGGGATTCAGGGGATGAAGAACGCGTAACCCAACATGACGCCAACCCCAGGGTGGAGGCCGCGAGGTTTAAATAGAGAAAAGCACTGGCTAAACTGGAGCAAACGATACTTTCCATTTGTTTTTCTTGTGCTTGAATCAGAGAGGGCAAACCAACCTTGGTACGTCCATCGCAGAGTAATAAAATAAAAACCGAGGCATCGCTTATACCTCCGGTCTTTGGCCGCTTGACGGCCTCTACGATTTTGTCTTTTAAGTCTTTTTTCCTGACCACCACAAATTCCCATGGCTGAGTATGAAAGCCAGAGGGAGCCCAGCGAGCAGCCTCAATCATTTTAAGAAGTAGTTCATCCGGAACTGGATCGGGTTTAAAAAAACGGACGCTGCGTCGGTTTTTCACAATCTCTAACAGGGTGTCATACTGATTCAGATTGTTCATCGCTGACCTCCGGTGAATTAGTGCTTTGCTACTTCAACGCTTTAATTTTTCCAATACCCGTGTCAGGTCTTCAGGCAGAGGAGATACGAAGTGGCGGCGCTCGCCGCTGGAGGGTAAATTGAATTCTAGCTCCGCTGCATGCAGGAACTGGTGTGAGAGAAGTTCCGATTGCCCGCCGTAAACCGCGTCACCGACTATCGGAAACCCAATGGCAGCCAGATGGACACGGATTTGATGGGTGCGCCCGGTCTTAGGTCGGATCTCCAGGAGGGTAAAATCGCCCAGGTATTCAATGACCTTGTAGGCGGTCATCGACGGCCGTCCGTTGCTCACCACGGCCATACGCTGGCGGTGGTGAGGGTCTCTACCGATATCGGCGTCAATCGACCCCGAATCGGGAGTTAAATATCCTTTGACCAGTGTAATGTAGACTTTGATGACCTGCCGATTGGTAAATTGGTCGGAAAGCTTCATATGTGCAATGGGATTTTTAGCCACGATGATGAGACCAGAGGTGTTCTTGTCCAGGCGGTGCACTATGCCCGGCCTTTCGGGATCTTCGGTATCCATCTCTGGCACATGAGCCAGGACGGCGTTGGCCAGGGTATGATCATGATTCCCTGCACCCGGATGAACGGTCATGCCGGCCGGTTTATCCACTACCAGGAGGTCATTATCTTCATACACGATGTTCAGAGGTATATCCTCTGCTAACATGGCGGTGGGAGCTGAAGCTGGAATAACTACTTTTATTTTTTGTCCTTTTTCTACTTTAAATCCGGATTTGACGGTTTCCCCGTTTACCGTAATATGCCCGCTCTCGATCAATTTCTGAATTCGCGTGCGGGAGATGTCCGGGCAAGCCTGAGCCACGAATTTATCCAGGCGAGTGCCAACCCGGTCTACTGGTAGATCAAAAGTCTTTTCTTCGGTCATATTTCGATTATACTCCGTTATCATTGTCTTGTTGGAAAGGGCCGATCGCATGGTCGGGGGATAGATCAGGGTTATTTCTCATGGCTGGTTTTGAGGGACACCCGCAGGACGGTTAAAGCGAACATGATCACACCGACCACAATGGCAGAATCGGCGATATTAAATACGGGCCAGGGTCCTGCGGAAATGAAGTCACGCACGTAATGCAGTGTGAAACGATCAATAAGGTTACCCACGGTGCCAGACAGGATGAAACCCAGTGCTACTTTGTTCCAGCGGGTCTGGAAATCGGGGAAATAACGCTCCAGTAAGAAATTATAAACCAGTATCAGAAGAGTGCCCGATATGGATACATAGGTCAAGATGGCTGCCTTGCCGTAAAATATACTAAAGGCAGCTCCAGTGTTTTGCGCGTAGACAATACGGAAAAAGCCGGTTTCCGGCACAGATTGACCTGGAACCATATGGTTTTGTAGCCAGGTCTTGGTTACCTGATCCAGGACAATCACTATCGCGGCTACCAGCAGGAAGATGATATTCCATTTGAGGTTATAGTATGGGCGTTTTGGCATTCTTCAACTTTTGACGGCAATCCATGCATAAAATAGCCTGGGGCAGAGCTTCCATGCGGGCAGGATCGATGGGGGTATTGCACATATCACAGATACCATAAGTCCCGCTATCCAGCTTCTGAAGCGCTTTTTCCACTTCAGTTAACATTAACTGCAAGCGGTTTTCCAGTGTCAGGCGTTTTTCCAACTCCATAGATTCTGTAGCCTCTTCTTCACGTTTGCCAAAGGGGCTGCCCTCGCGGCGGTCTTCCATTGATTGAGAACTTTTTGATATGGCCAGTTCTTCCGCGATGCGTTTTTTTTCTGCTTCCAGATGGGCTCTAATTTGTTTGGCTTTTATGGTAGCCACAGCTTATACCTCCGCTCCTCCACTATGTTGATTATAAGTCCTAACAGGTACCCTTGTATATATCAGCTAGTAATTCTCACAAATATCAAATTCTTCAAGGGACAGCCGGCTAGATTTTACTCCAGCATTTTCCGTATCTGCCTAACGGTAGCTATCGACTGGCCTTTCCAGTGGTTATTGGCAAACACAAAAGTTTTTTCAGTAACGGCGGCCAATTTCTTTATTTTTGGCAGCCATTCGGCCAATTCCTCTGGTTTATAGGTATAATCGTAACGTTCATAGGGTTGGTCGTTCTGCCACCACTTATCTTTGTTTCTGCCGTGAAATCGCACATAACCTATTTTGCTGGTGGCCTCCGCTAGCGGAGGCAGGAGATTGGGCAGTTGCGGTTCATCTACGCAGCAAAAACCTAAATCCTGTTGCCTCATCCACTGGAAGACATCCACCTTTAACCAGCGGGCATTGCGAAACTCAATTACTACCGGCAACCCTGCCAAATTATCTCTAAGTGTTCCCAGATACTGCCAGTTCTGACGGTTAAAATCGAAACTATAAGGGAATTGGGCTAAAATACATCCCAGTTTTCCCGCGATTATTATAGGTTCTATAGCGGCCCGGAAAGACTGGCAGATAGCTGCACTGTCTTCCCGTTGATGGGTCATTTCCTGGTTCGCTTTCACGGCAAATAAAAAATCATCTCTGGTTTTAGCCGCCATGGCCTGAAAAACGGCTGGGCCGGGAATAGCATAATAGGTCGAATTTATCTCACAAGTATTAAATTCCCGGGCATAATAGGATAACCAGTCTTTTTGCGGCAACCCGACCGGATAGAACACTTCCAGCCAATCTTTATAACTGAAACCTGAAGTGCCTATACATATCATTGGCGTAAATTTACCACAAATCGATGCAATACACAACTATTATCTTAATTGATTATCCTTTAAATCAATCATACCTTAATAAAATATCATGAATGCGCAGCAGGGTTGTCTTCATTTGTCCTGCCACCCTCAATAGAATATAATGTTAATTCGAAACAAGGGGCTCTGAAGGAATGGAGATGGGTATCAGGCTTATTACATTAAGTGAAAACACAGCCTGGCAAACCGGAGTTCTGGCTGAGTGGGGACTGAGCGTCCTGATAGAAAAGGACGAACACAGCATTTTGTTCGATACAGGAGAATCTATTTCAGCTGTCAAAAATGCTAAAATCCTGGGCATTGACATGGCAAAAATAGATACCATCGTTCTCAGCCATGGTCATTTCGATCACACCGGAGGGTTACTGTCCCTCTTAGCCTACATCGGTCACGAGGTCACGATAATCGCTCATCCGGATATCTGGGCCCCTAAATACAGCCGCAAAGCGGGCCACGCTGAGCAATACATTGGCATTCCTTACGCCCGCGAGGAATTGGAAGCCCTGGGGGCCAAATTTAATTTGGCAGTGGAACCGGTGAGAATTGATGAGGAGATCCTGACCACTGGTGAAGTGCCCATGCTCACCGATTTTGAGATTATCGATCCCTCCCTTCTGGTTAAAACAGAAGTAGGCTGGCAGCCTGATAGGCTGCTCGACGATCAGGCCCTCGTCATTAAAACTCCGCAAGGGCTGGTAGTCATCCCCGGCTGCTCGCACCGGGGATTGATCAATACCCTCTATCAGGCTAGAAAAATCACCGATATTGATAAAATTTATCTGGTGGTGGGTGGCGCACATCTGATCAATGCTGACGATGAGCAAATCTGGCAGACTATCTCCGCACTCAATGAGATGGGTGTTTCTAAACTGGCCACCTGCCATTGCACCGGGACGCGGGCCAATATTCTACTATCTCAGACCTTCGGCAAGAGCTTTATCTTAAACAGCACAGGGACTATAATTGATCTGAGTTAAGGAGATATTGATGAATCTATCCGTCCAACTGGCCCCTAAAAATTCCCGTGGTCTGCTGCTGGCTAATCCGGTCATGACCGCTTCCGGGACCTTTGGCTACGGTACAGAGTACGATCATTTATTTGATATCCAGGGTCTGGGCGCTATTGTCTGCAAAGGCACTACTCTGGAACCGCGCGCGGGTAATCCTTTACCCAGAATTGCCGAATGCCCCGGAGGGATTTTAAACGCCATCGGTCTGCAAAACATCGGTGTAGAAGCCCTGATTAAAGAAAAGGCCCCAATTTGGGCGGGCTGGCAGGTTCCGGTGATCGTTAACGTCGCGGGTAATACTGTTGATCAATATGCTCTAATGGCCGCTAAACTGGATCAGGTGCCGGGTATCAGCGGTTTAGAAGTGAACATCAGCTGCCCCAACGTGAAATGCGGTGGGGTGGAATTCGGTACCACAGCAGTCAGCGCCGCTCAGGTGACAGCCGCCGTTCGTAAAGCCACCTCTTTACCTGTCTGGGTAAAATTAACACCCAATACAGCTGATGTGGTTGGCATCGCCCGGGCTGTGGTTGAATCTGGCGCGGATGCTCTGGTACTGATTAATACCTTAAAAGGTCTGGTCATAGACATTAAAACCCGCCGGCCTGTACTGGGTAATATCACGGGCGGGCTTTCCGGGCCTGCCCTTAAACCCGTGGCCCTGCGAATTGTCTACGAAGTAGCTGCCAGTCTGCCGGGTGTCCCCTTGATCGGGTCCGGCGGAATCCTGACTGCTGAAGATGCGATAGAGTTCTTTATCGCCGGAGCCACTGCCGTTCAGATAGGCACCGCCAACCTGATCGATCCCGCTGCTCCAGCCAGAATAATATCTGGTATCAGCGATTATCTGTCAACGCAGGTTTTTGGCGATATACGCGAGCTGATCGGCTCCTTGAAAAAATAGGTAGCCGTTCTGCCTCATACATTCTTCGTGGTTGGTTAATACTTCTAATTTGAGGGGTACACTTCTAGGGTTTTTTATGGCGTTTGAAAGCCAGTATCGCGATTATGATACCAGCCATCACCAACGGAATAATCAGTCTGAAAATAATATTTATCCAGAACTTATCCACTATCTGCTTCCTGCCTGTTAATCCTCTCTCCAAATATTATGATATACCTCGGCAAGAAGGGGCACAATCGCAATCGAAACAAATAAAAAGGCCGGCTATGTACAGCCGGCCTTGATTGTAATTTATTAAATAAGACTATTTACGCTTGTCGAAGCAGTCCCTGCAATAGACGGGTTTATCACCGCGTGGTTGGAAAGGAACTTCAGTGTCTTTGCCGCATTGAGCGCAGACTGCTGCGAACATCTGGCGGGGACCTCGGCTCATACCACCGCCGCCACCAGTGCCCTCCGATCTGCGGGTTTGTCGGCAGGCCTGGCAGCGCTTAGGTTCATTAGTGTAACCTCTCGTTGCAAAAAATTCCTGCTCTTCAACAGTGAAGGCGAAAGATTTGCCGCAGTCAGAACATACCAATGTTTTTTCCTCGAGTGCCATTTGGATGACCTCCTAAAACTTTTTCGGGTTCACGGCGGGTCATCCATTGCTCGGAGGATTTATGATATCAAACCAAGTAGGGACAACCTGACCAGAAACCTCTGGCTACATACTAAAACAACAAAAATAATTTTGCAAATGTCACGAATTGGTAATAAATCGGCAGCCTTCCTGATATGCTTTTTGCAATGTTTCGGGTTTGTGCAAAATAGCGTCTTTAGCATCAATTTCCGGAATCAGGAGATCGCCGGAATAATTAATATCCAGTGTTTTGAAGAGGGATTTAATAGTCACCAGTTCAGCCTCAAAAAGGGTGGGAAGGTTATGCCGTCCGCCGACAGAAATAAAAAAACCTTTGCGCATTCTGGCGTCACCCAGGGGCGGGATTTTTAACACATATTTGCGTACCCATAAAGCCTGGCAGCGGTCTATAAGGGCCTTTAATTGGGCAGAGACACTCATGAATTGCAGGGGAGAGGCTATTACAAGGCGGTCGGCTGCTTCCATCTCCTTGTATACCATCTGCATATCATCCTGTACTATACACTGCCCTTTTACCAGACAACCATCGCAGTTCCGGCACCCCTCTATTTTCAGAGAGCAGACCACCAGGGTTTTCGCTTCTGCTCCGGCATACACCGCGCCTTTTATGAATTGCTCAAGCAATGAGTCGGTGTTGCCGCCGCGGCGGGGGCTTCCGGCGATAGCCAGTAGTCTCATAATATCTCCCCCTCAAGCAAAGCCATGATAATCTTTTCTCTGTTGGTCATGGCTGGTTCCATATCTACTTTTTCATGATCATAACCTAATATGTGCAGGACGCCATGAACAATTAACTCCGCCAGCTCTTTTTTTACTGAATGACCGCCTTCGACGGCCTGGATCTCCGCCTGGGGATAGGATATTATTATCTCACCCAGATGCAGTAATCCGTCCGGTGCACCGATAAAGGCTTCAGCTTCTCCCTCCTTGTTTTCCTGGAGGGCAAAAGACAGCACGTCAGTGGGCTGGTCCTTGCCGCGGTAATCGCGGTTTAGTGTCTGTATTTGCTCTTGTCCGGTGATCACCAGGCTGATCTCGATGGTACTCGGCACGTTTTCCGCCAGCAGGGTTTTTTCCATGATAGCTTGCAGCCAGTCAGCTCCGGCTTCCACCATAAGTTCTTCTTCAATTAAAACGTTAATTTCCATCTCTGTACTCACATTAATTTATTTTTAGGGAATCAGATTCTAATTTCACCAGGCTATCTTGTAAGCGTTCAGACCTGATCTCAGATTAACAGCCAATTCACCTCCATTATATAACCGTTTAGCCACCATAACAAAGCCCCCGGAATAGACAACTCAGCGCCCCCGGTTTACTTAGATTACCTTTCTTTCTAGGCTATAATATAAAAATTTATTACTTATAACTTAGAAGTGGTAGAATTTATTAGATTAATTATATCAATGGAGGCAGAAAATGCCATCTTTAGATGTAGTAAGCACAGTAGACCTTCAATCTTTGGCTAACGCTGTCAATAATACCAAACGTGAAATCGCCACCCGCTACGATTTCCGGGGTGTTAAGACTGAAATCGATCTCGACCAAAAGGAAAAGAGCATTCATGTTGTCAGTGGAGATGAATGGAAAGTTACGACGGTCAAAGACATGTTGGTCAGTCAATGCATAAGGCAGAAAGTAGATCCCAAGAGTCTGGAGGTAGGTAAAATTGATACCGTTTCTACCTCTATCGCTAAATTGGATATCAAGGTTAACGAAGGCATTTCCAAGGAGATAGGCCAGAAAATAGTTAAATACATCAAAGGTCTCAAGGTCAAGCTACAGCCGGCAATTCTAGATAATAAGATCAGGATTACCGGTAAACAGATCGATGACCTTCAAGAAATTATGCGGTTGCTTAATGAACAGGACTGGGGTGTTCCTCTTCAGTTCGTTAACATGAAGAGCTAACCAATTTCCGGCTAAATTAGATAAAAAATAGCCCGTTGTAAGGACAATACACGGGCTGTTTTTATTAGCGGTTATTTTTATCACTTATTTATTTTGTTAAACGTCTGGTAGAAATCAGCCCTGGAGCCCTCCACCAACCCCTGGGCCTCTCCAACTGGAATTTCATACTGGTCGCTGGCTAGGGCAGGCAAGACCGCCGCAGCCAGTTCATGCGGAGGCATACGTTTGGCAAGGGTATTTCCGGGGGCCACGGGTTTAAGCAGGTCTGTATCTACAGTAGGCGGGATTATTTCAAAGACTTTAATGGAACTATCCTTTAGTTGATGTCTAAGGGACACCGTAAAGGAATGGACCGCTGCTTTAGAAGCACTATAAACAGGCTTGACCGCCAGAGGAATGAAAGCCAGACCAGAGGAAACGTTGATTATGGCCGATTCCTTTTTCTCCAGCAAGAAAGGAATAAAATAGGCGGATAGTCGGACCAAAGCAACCAAGTTGGTCTGTATCTCATCTTCACCACCCAACATGTCTTGAACCCCTCCCTTTAAGCGCATTGTCCGCTGGGCCCCGGCATTATTGATCAAAATATTAAGCTCGCCAAAATTACTCTTAACCCATTCCAACAGGGCTGCGCGTTCTTTTTCATCCGTTATGTCACAAACCTTGGTTTCCACCCCAGGCAACCTGGCCTTAGCTTCGGCTAGTTTAGCTGGCCGTCTTCCGCAGATGATCACCTTATTTCCGGCTTTTGTCAGTGCTTCAGCTAGCGCGAAACCGATGCCGGTTGCGCCGCCGGTAATCAGGATAGTATTGTCTTTAATTTTCATTTTTCCCTCACTCGCTTCCATTATAATTCTCTGAAATCAAAAATGTCATTCCCTTTCTGTTTTTTAAACAATTATCTTTTCTGTTATAATAAGCGGCAATGTTACAGGAAGAAGTGATCTTTGGCTGATCCTCCGAAAACCCAAGAAAAATCCCCCATTCCAAAATATTTTATTTTCGCCCGCAGCTACTTCGGGGAAGATTTGCTGGATGATTTTCTGGTGGCGGCCGTGGCTTCTGTGCTCTTATTGCGCCTCTATCTCTTTTTGACGGGGTTTCCGCAAGTGAGTTTTGGCAGTCTCCATATTGCTCATATGCTCTGGGGCGGATTGTTGATGTTGGTCGCTATTTTTATGTCTTTGGGCTTTCTAAGCCGCC
Organism: Dehalococcoidia bacterium; assembly: GCA_025361145.1. Taxonomy (GTDB): domain Bacteria; phylum Chloroflexota; class Dehalococcoidia; order Dehalococcoidales; family UBA3254; genus UBA3254. Next base: position 73,077 of record JANYAV010000015.1, read on the forward strand.
CTGCCCACGAATGGGCGGCTGTATTGGGAGGAATTGGTTTTGGCGCTTTTATCGATGAATTGGGCAAGTTTTTAACTCACGATAATAATTATTTCTTCCAGCCTACCATCGCCATTATCTATGTCCTTTTTGTCTTGATTTATATCTTGATCCGCACCACTTTTAACGGGCGACCTCTTAGCCGGCCTGAAAGGTTAGCCAATGCCTTTGAAATAATGCAGCAGGGCAGCCTGAATGGTTTGAACGAAGCAGAAGAGCAAGTAATCTTGCGTATGCTGGAGCAGAGCGATCAAGATGACCCACTGGTCGGGCATCTCCGCGAGATGCTGCCCCACATCAGGATCGTAGCCTCACGCCGACAGAATTGGATGAACCGCTTTAAAGACCGTTTGGACGATATATATCAAACGGTAACTACCCGCTGGTGGTTCGCCGGAGTGGTGATCGGCTTTTTCATTTTTACGGCCATTACCGGCTTTTCTGCCGCCCTGGGAGCAATTGCCAAACCCTGGTCTTTTATTCTTGTAGCAGCCGCTCTGGTAATTATCCTTCTGGGTTTGATCCAGGTCTGGAAAGGCAGGCGGCCTACCCTTCAGATTCTGCTTTCGGCCAGTATTATCGCTATTACGCTGCTAATCATCTGGGTCGCCCTGGCCAACCGTCAGAAGTTTGACCTTCCCTTTGCCGATTGGGCGCTTTTCGTCTGTTCCAGCCTGTCAGCGGTTTTGATCGTCACCGGTATCGTCCTGATGGGTTGGTCACGCCTTTCCGCCTATGAAATGTTCCATCGCGCTATTTTGGTTGCTCTGTTACTGACCTCGTTTTTTGCTTTTTACTCCTATCAATTTTTTGCTTTGATAGGAGTTTTTCTGAACACCCTGATACTTTTTGCCTTGCGCTATATGATCACCCGGGAAAAACTTAAAAGAGCTTAATCTCCCAGTAATTCAGATAGGATCGTATTAGAAACCAGGGCGTCCTCCGGTTTTAACCGGTAAATAAAACCATCCCGCAGCAGCCGTCCTTTCATACTCAATTGGTTCAATCTGGCCGCTAAAGCCATAATGTTATTTTCCCCATATTTTTGAATTAACCCGCTCAAATCCACTCCCTCTTGCAGTAAGCGCAATCTCAAAATGGCTTCCTCAGCGGCTTTTTCCGGCTTTCTGAGCTTTTCCACTTCATCTTTTTGGCCGCAGGGATCAGCTAAATAGGCATCCAGGTCAGGCTTGTTCTTGTAGCGGCAGCCCTTGTAGTGAGAAGCGGCCGCAGGTCCGAGTCCCAGGTATTCTCCGCCGTGCCAGTAGTTTAAATTATGCTGGCATTCGTAACCGGGCAAGCAGAAGTTGGAAATCTCGTATTGCTTGAAACCTCTTTGTCCCAGCAATTCAACAGCCTGCCAATATAGATCAGCTTGCTCATCGTCGCAGGGTAAATCACCGGGAAGATTGGCAGCCAGGGGGGTGTGCGGCTCCACCGCCAGGCAATACATGGAAAGGTGCTGTAGTCCCCAGCCTGTCAGGCATTCCAGTGTAGTCATCAGCGATTGCCAGTTTTGGCCTGGCAGACCCAGAATAACATCGGCCGAGATGTTACGGAAGCCCTCTTTTTGGGCCAGGTCTATCGCTTGGACAGCTTGACAGGCATTATGCGCTCGTCCGACTTTTTGCAGTTCAGTATCAGACAGGGATTGGACGCCGATGGAGAGTCGCTTTATCCCCTGCTTTAAAGCGCTCTGTAAAAAATCCTGGGAAATTGATTCGGGATTAGCTTCGATGGTGGCTTCGACCAGTTTTGGTATCCGGAATATGCCTGTCAGGCCCGTCATCAGGTCGTTCAGGCCGTTAACCCCCACCAGGCTGGGAGTGCCGCCCCCGATATAAAGCGTTTCAAAACGCAATTGGTCGTATTGAGCAGCTTCTTGCAGGACAGCCTCTATATAAGCCTTTAGCGAATTTAAACGGTTCGGCAGAGAATAAAAATCGCAATACGAGCACTTTTGAACACAGAAGGGGATATGGACGTAAAGTCCCCGCATTTATTCCTCGTCTTCCATTTTGAGCAGGAGTAAGAATGCTTCCTGAGGTACCTCAACTGAACCCACCATCTTCATGCGTTTCTTGCCCTCTTTCTGCTTTTCCAGTAGCTTCCGTTTACGGGAGATATCGCCGCCGTAGCATTTGGCGATAACATCTTTCCGGACCGGTGCGATGTCCTCGCGAGCGATGATCTTGCCCCCGATGGCAGCCTGCAGCGGGATAGAGAAGAGATGGCGGGGTATGAGTTTGCGCAGTTTATGAATCAAGCCGCGGGCTTTGGTCACCGCGCTGTCTTTATCTGAAATATAGGAGAGGGCATCCACCTGGTTTTCTTTTACCAGAATGTCCACTTTGACCAGCGGCCCGGTTTTGTAACCGGTGAACTCATAGTCCATGCTGGCATAACCCCGGCTGACGCTTTTCAACCGGTCGTAATACCCGGTGATGATCTCCGCCAGGGGAAATTCATAAGTTAAAAGCGCGCGGCGGGTATCGGGATGTTCCATATTCTTCAGCGAGCCGCGGTTCTTCTCTGAAAGTTCCATCACTGAACCGATATAGTCGTTAGGAACGAAAATGCGGGCCTCTACCATCGGCTCTTCGATGTGTTCGATGAAGTTGGGTTCCGGGAAACGGGAGGGGTTATCGATAAACAGTTCCTCAATCTTTTCGCCCCTGCGGGTGATGACCTTGTAGATCACGGAGGGCATGGTGGCGATCAGGTCCTGGCCGTATTCCCTCTTGAGCCGCTCAATAGTGATATCCATGTGCAGCATACCCAGAAAGCCCAGCCTGTAGCCGTGTCCCAGGGCAGCCGAGGTTTCCTTTTCATAGACGATGGATGAATCGTTTAATATGTACTTCTCAAGCGCCATCGTCAATTTAGGATAATCATTGGTAGAGATGGGGTAAATACCGCAAAAAACCATGGGCAACACTTTCCTGAAGCCCGGCACGGCCGGGGTATCCGGGAAATCAGGTGAGATGATGGTATCGCCTACGTGAATATCGCCCACCTCACGTATAATGGCCCCCAGGTAGCCCACTTCACCAGCCGTCAGTCGCGCGCTGGGCAGGATCTCCGGGGTGAAATAACCTACTTCGTCCACCTCAAAGGTTTTGCCCGTGGATTTGAGCATGATTTTGACGCCCTTAGTCAGGGTGCCGGAAAAGACGCGGACATGGGGGATAATGCCGCGGTAGGAATCATAATATGAATCAAAAACCAGACAGCGCAGCGGCGCGCTTTCATCAGTTTGCGGAGGCGGGACCCGTTCAACCACACGTTCCAGGAGTTCAGGGACTCCCTGGCCTGACTTGCCTGAGACCAGCAGGGCGTCCTCGCCGGAAAGTCCTAACATATCGCTTATCTGCTTGCGGCATTCATCCACCATCGCATTGGGCAGGTCGATTTTGTTAATAACCGGAATAATTTCCAGGCCGGCGTCAATGGCCAGATAGGCGTTGGCGATGGTCTGGGCCTCTACGCCCTGGGTGGCATCCACCAGCAGGACCGCCCCTTCACAGGCCTTCAGACTGCGGGAAACCTCGTAGTTAAAATCCACATGGCCGGGGGTGTCAATGAGATTCAGGATAAAATCCCGGCCGTTTTTAGATTTGTAAGGAATGCGCACCGACTTGGCTTTAATAGTGATGCCTCGTTCGCGTTCCAGGTCCATGCTGTCCAGCACCTGTTTATTGTCTGTAGTATGCAGCACTCCGGTTAACTCCAGGATGCGGTCAGCCAGAGTGGACTTGCCGTGATCGATGTGGGCGATAATGCAAAAGTTACGAATGTTGTTCATCTCTTGTGATATTAACATGGGGTAGTTTTACACGCAAGAAAAGCAGAATCGTTATAAGCTGGGTAAGTTGATAATCCCTATCATGCTCAGCCCTTTCAGGATCATATTGACGGCTATGGCCGCCAGCAGCAGGCTGGCCACTTTGGAAATGGCCTTGATTCCGCCTTTACCCAGAAAACGCACAATATAGCGGCTGCCCATGAAAATCAGCCAGACCAGCGCGATATTAATCGTGAAAGAAATCACTACAAAGTAAATCGGGAATTGGGTAGCCAGTAAAAGCAAAGTTGCTATAGTTGCAGGGCCCGCGGTTAGAGGTGTGCCGATTGGTACTACTGCTACCATTTCCTCTTTGATCATCTCTAGGGCATGCCCGCTGACCATGTAATTGACTGCCAGGACCAGCAGGATTATGCCACCGCCGATGGCAAATGAACCGACTGAAATACCCATCAAATTTAAGACCCATTGGCCTAAGAAGAGGAAGGCAAAACCCACAATAGCGGCCGTCAGCACAGCGCTGCGCACCATGCGGTTGCGTTCTGTGTGAGATAATTGCTCGCTCAGAGAAATGACGAAAGGTAAATTACCCACAGCATCAATAACGATGAAGAGGGGCACAAAGGTTAGTAATATGGACTGCCAGAAGCTATTATTTTCCATAATTTTATTCTAACACATCGGCATAGCGGGCGATTATTTCATATTGTATTGAGGTGTTTGAGTTTTTGAAACCTATATGATATACTTATTGCAGTGAAAGTGGGAATTTATGCCCACTTTTTTCGTTGTATAAAACCTGCTAAATATAATAAATAATAGAGTCGAAAACCGATTTTACAGGAGCTGGAGGTAAAGTTCAGAAATGAAGAGCGATTTTCTGCTCGCAATAACTCAACTCTCAGCTGAGAAGAATTTACCTAAAGAGGTAATACTGGGTGCGGTAGAATCCGCCCTGGTATCCGCTTATCGCAAAGAGCACTTTCATCTCAACCAGAATCTATCCGTGAAAATCAGTCCTGTCACGGGTAAGGTAGAGGTCTGGGCGGAAAAAACGGTTGTAGAAAAAGTGGCAGACGACCGTTCCGAAGTCACCTTGAGCCAGGCTAAAAAAGTCAATCCGGAGGCCAAACTGGGTGATCTCCTGATGATTGAGTCAACTCCCGAGAACGCCGGGCGTATCGCCGCTCAAACTGCCAAGCAGGTTATCTTACAACGTTTACACGAAGCCGAACATACCGCCATTTTTGATGAGTATGCCGGCAAATCCAATGATATTATTAACGGCGTGATTCAGCGCCTTGAAGCCAAACAGGTTTTTATCAATCTGGGACGCACAGAGGCCGTATTACCGCCTAATGAACAGACTCCGGGAGAAAGGTATCGTATCGGCCAGAGGCTGCGCGTCTTCGTTGTAGAAGTCGCCCGCACTCCCAAAGGGCCCAAGGTCATCGTCTCGCGCTCACATCCCCACCTCCTACGCAGGCTTTTTGAGTTGGAAGTCCCGGAGGTTTTTAACGGGATTGTTGAAATAAAATCTATCGCCCGCGAAGCTGGATTCCGCAGCAAAGTAGCCGTTGCCGCTCGTCAGGAAGGTATCGACCCTGTCGGCTGTTGCGTAGGTTTGCGTGGTATTCGTATTCAAAATATAGTCAATGAATTGAACGGCGAGAAAATTGATGTGGTAGCCTGGAATAAGGAAATTCCGACTTTCATCGCTAACTCGCTCAGCCCCGCTCAGGTACTAAAAGTCGAATTAAACAATGATATCGCGACCGTGGTGGTACCGGATAGGCATCTTTCTCTGGCCATCGGTAAAGACGGACAAAATGCCAGACTGGCAGCCAAACTCACCGGCTGGAGAATTGATATTAAGAGTGCTTCATCGGTTGAAGCTGAAATTGCTGCTAAAGCACCTCCTCCAACTGAAGTTGTCCCGGCAGAACCAGTAGCTCCTGTTCAGGCAGAGATCCCTGCTGTCACCAAACACGCCGCTGTCAAAGAACCGGCGCCTCAGCCTGCTCCTGTGGTTGCTGAGAAACCCCTTACCGCTGAAGAGAAAGCTTTACTGGAAGATATGATGGCTGAGTCCAGGCAAGAAGCTAAATCCGGTGGGGAAAAGGAAGTAAGTCAGGCTGAAACAGTGCTTAGCAGCACCTTTATCCCTCGCCGTATCATTCAACCCAGAGACGAAAGTAAAACTACTATCCGTTTCGCTGAGGACATCTTCACTAATCGGCCAGGCCGTACCGAAGATAAGACGCGTAAGAAAAAGAAGAAGCATACCAGTAAAGGCAAAGCCACAGGGAGCGGAGATGACGAAGGATAGGCCTTCCGCCGCTCCGTCTAAGCATGTCCCGCAGAGGACCTGTATCGCTTGCCGCAAGACCGGGGTCAAACGGGAGCTGGTACGTTTAGTTAATGTGCCCGGTGTTGCCGTAGTGGTGGATCCAACCGGGAAAAAGTCCGGTCGTGGAGCTTATTTGTGCCAGTCACGCGTCTGCTGGGAAAATGCCCTCAAAACGGGTCGTCTGGCACAGGCGCTCCGCACCGAAATCAGCCCGGATACTAAAGCTAAGCTGTTAAATTACACAGCGGCTTTCGATAATATACAACCGCATTTCTGACCTAACCTCCAGCTCAACCCTGAACAAGGCTGAGAGATGTCATGGTCAGTGGCTTTGTGGTATGATGTCCTTCAGAGACAGGGGATATTAAAGGAGTTTAACTGATTGGCGAATGTTGGAAAATCCGGTGAAATTAAAGTGAGCGAGCGCTCTAGTACCACGAACGCGCCTATCATTGAGCTCCCCGCTTCTATCACTGTCAAAGACCTGGCTGATCTGTTGCATATTACCTCTATTGAAGCCATCAAGCAATTGATGCGCAACGGTATTATGGCCAGTATCAATCAGATTGTGAATTATGATGTAGCCTCGTTAGTTGCCAGTGGTTTCGGCTATGAAGTTAAACCCAAAGCCAAGGCCAAAGTCTCAGCCAGCGCGGCTATTAGAATCAAGAAACAGGTCAAAGAAGATAAAGGTGCGGACATGCAGTCTCGTCCGCCTGTCGTCACTATCATGGGACACGTTGACCACGGTAAGACCCGTTTGCTGGACGCCATCCGTCAGGCTAATGTCATGGAGTCGGAAGCCGGCGGTATTACTCAGCATATCGGAGCCTATCAGGTTGAAATAAATGGCAAAAAAGTCACTTTCCTGGATACTCCCGGCCATGAAGCCTTTACCGCCATGCGCGCCCGTGGTGCCCAGGTTACCGATATTGCGGTCCTGGTAGTAGCAGCCGATGACGGTGTTATGCCGCAAACTCTGGAAGCTATGAACCACGCTAAAGCAGCTGGCGTACCGATTATCGTGGCCATTAACAAGATTGATAAACCGGAAGCCACCCCGGAGGTAGTTAAACAACAACTGGCTGCTAACGGTCTAGTGGTTGAAGAATGGGGCGGTGATGTCATCGCAGTAGGCGTTTCTGCCAAAGAAAAGACCGGCATTTCCGAGCTTTTAGAGAATATCCTGCTGCTGGCCGAAATGGAAGACCTTAAAGCTAATCCGGATAAGCCGGCCACCGGTGTAGTTATTGAAGCTGAGATGGATAAGACTCGCGGTCCTCTGGCCACCGTACTGGTGCAGAATGGTACCTTGAAGCCTGGCGATATTCTGGTGGTTGGCACTACCATGGGTAAGATCAAGGCCATGTTTAACGATAAAGGTAAACAGGTCAGAAAAGCTGAGCCTGCGACGCCCGTTTCTATTCTGGGTCTCAGCGAAGTCCCTGGAGTTGGTGATGCTTTTAATGCCGTGGCTGACGAAGCCCAGGCCAGGATCATGATCCAGAAACGCCAGATTGCTCAAAAACTGCCTGAATCGAAAGGTCTCAGGTTGGATACCGTCTTTAAAGATATTACCTCCGGTAAGGTCAAAGAACTGGCCATCATTTTGAAGGCCGATGTACAGGGCAGCGTGGAGCCTATCCGCAATTCGTTGGAGAAGCTCTCTTCCGCGGAAGTCCAGCTCAAAATCATCCACAGCTCAGTCGGTAAGATCACTGAGGGAGATGTGATGCTGGCGGTTGCTTCTAACGGCCTGGTCATCGGTTTTAACACTGAAGTAGATACCGGCGCTCGCCGCCTGGCGGATGCCCAGAATATCGATATTCGGGTTTACGGTATTATTTATGCCTTGATTGACGATGTTGAAAAAGCCCTAAAGGGTATGCTGGAACCTGTCATTGTTGAAGTTATCGAAGGCCGGGCGGAAGTCAAACAAATCTTCTCCGGCGGTAAGGGTTTGAAAGCCGGGGGCTGCATGGTGATTGAAGGTAGAATCAGTCGTAACCTGCCCGTTCGCGTCATCCGCAAAGGTAAAGTAATAGCGGAAGCTCCTATCCTCAGCCTGCGGCGCTTTAAAGATGACGTCAAAGATGTCGAGAAGGGATTCGAATGCGGTATCGGCCTTAAAGATTTTAACGATTTGGCGGTCGGCGATATTCTTGAATCCTACACCAAGCAGAAAGCCACCTAAGGGTTGACTGTCCGGTTATTATATGATGTTTATTATTTCCTTTACACGTCCGGGAACTTAATCACTTTTTACTTTTAACTTATCGAGGTTTTTATGCCCCAGACCCATCGCATAGATAAAGTTAATCAGCTTATACGCCAGGAATTGGCCGATTTGCTGCTGAGGGAGACTAAAGATCCCAGGTTAAGCGGGTATATTGGCATCAATTCCGTGACCACTACCCCCGATCTGCGTTACGCCAAGGTAATGGTGAGCTGTGTTTGTGATGAAACCAAACAGAAGGATATTTTAGCCGCTCTCGAACATTCAGCCGGGTTTTTCCGCAGCGAAATGGCCAAGCATTTCTCGATGCGGCGCGTCCCTGAGTTGAGTTTTGTCTGGGACAAATCCATTGAGCGCGGTGCCGATCTGCTGTCCTATATGGATAAAGTCCTCGGGCCAGACGCCTCTAAAAAAGAAGAAAAATAGCTATTTACTAAATACTAATAACAACTGGTTGTTTATGGATGGCATCCTCAATATCAACAAACCTCAGGACCTGACCTCTTTTGATATCGTAGCACGAGTTAAGAGGATTACCGGCGAGCGTCACACCGGTCATGCCGGGACGCTGGACCCCCTGGCTACCGGAGTCCTCCCCATCTGTTTAGGTAAGGCCACCCGTATCATAGAGTATCTTTTTGATGAGACCAAGACCTATCTGGCTGAGATAGAATTAGGGATCACTACCGACACTTACGATTCTACCGGTAAAGTCAACAAGACTGCGGATGCCTCTTCTATTACCCGTGAAAAGGTTGAGTCAGTACTGGCGGCTTTCCGCGGCAGTATTTTACAGACTCCCCCCATGTACAGCGCTCTCAAGCATAATGGCACACCCCTCTATAAACTGGCCCGCGAAGGTATTGAGGTGGAAAGGAAGAGCCGTCCGGCTCAGATCGATAAGTTGGAGATTACAACTTGGAAACCGTGCATTTTCGGTCTGGAGGTGGTTTGCGGCAAGGGTACCTATATCCGCTCCCTGGCCCATGATATTGGAGAAGCTCTGGGTTGCGGGGCTATTATGAAGAACCTGGTGCGCAGCAGGGTGGGACCTTTCAATCTGGAGGAATCCATTACCCTCGAGCAGTTGCAAGAGACCACCAATAAGGGTTACGCGGAGCGCTACCTGTATCCGCTTGATTATGCCCTACAGGCGTTTGATGCCTTGGTGGTAAATCATGAACAGCAATGTTCTCTAATCCACGGTATGCCCATCAGCCTTGAGACGCATCAACCCGCCGCCATCAGTAGAGTCTACAACCAGGATGGCGGGTTCGTCGGTATGGTGACCTGGGACGCCGTCAACCTTCGTTGGCAGGCCCATAAAATCTTTATCCAGCAATGCTGCCAGCAAGCGGCCTCTGATCTTGAAAAAACCTCTGACCTCCTCAATCCTGAATCCTGAGCATCTCAGGGCGGAGTGGACTAGAAACTCGAAGCTCACCGCTCGTTACTTTTGCCTTTCCCCCGCTCTTTGTGTTATCCTCAAACCATGATTCAGGATTTTCACACTCATACCTCGTTAAGTGATGGCGAGCTTTCGCCCATGGAGATGATCAGGCGGGCAGCGGTGGCAGGTTATAAAACGCTGGCGCTCACTGACCACGCCTCGACTGGAGATATGCAGCGGATTGTGCCTGAGATTGTCCAGGTCTGCGCGCTGGCGCGCAAACACTGGGACATTCTGGCTATCCCGGGGATTGAGATAACACACGCACCGGCTAAGTCTATCTCTGCTCTCGCTAAAGAAGCTAAAAAACTGGGGGCCTGGATTGTGGTAGTTCACGGCGAGACTCCCGTAGAACCTGTTGAAAAAGGCACTAACCTGGCCGCGCTTAAGAGTCCCTATGTTGATGTTCTGGCCCATCCGGGTTTTATTACCTTGGTGGAAGGCCAACTGGCGGCCAAAAATGGGATTTATCTCGAGATTACCGCACGTAAAGGGCATTCCCTGACCAATGGACATGTAGCTAAAATGGCTTTGCAGACCGGAGCGAAGATGATCGTGGATTCCGATGCTCATACCGATAGTGATCTGCTGACTCTTGACTTCGCCGGTTTGGTTTTGAGGGGAGCGGGAGTGGAAGGGGCCGTGGTCTGGGAAGTCCTGACTGCTAACGCGGATCAGCTGGTTAAAAAGATTACCGCCGATAAAAAATAGAGGCTTGAAGGTCCAAACCGACCCATCTCTTGTCATGCTGGAGGAGGGCTAAGTCCGACGAAGCATCTCAGGGTGGGGTGGACTCGAAACTATAAACTATAAACTCGCTTATTTCTTCTCTACCGTCAGTGTTAAGCCCTCGACTCCTTTAATAGTGACCTCTTGCTCAGTCAGAATTTTACCTGATGCTGATATCGCTCTCCAGAGTTCTCCCATATAAAGGACCGTCCCTTCAGGATCCAGCGCTGTTTGGGCTACGGCGGTTTTACCGATTAAATCTTCCTTACCGGTAGCTACCTGGTGATGATAACTATTACGTATTCTGGAGACAGCGAAAGTTAAAGCTCCTGCTAATATCAGCAATATGAGGATCACCAGCCACCAGTTTACCTGGAGCGGACGCAAATCCGGACTCGTCAAAAATAACACGCCGATAATTATGAAGATGATGCCCAGGGCAATAAGCAAATGTGAACCGGTGAAAAATTCGCCGATTATCAAGCCTAAACCTAATATCAGTAAAAGAATGCTTAAAGCTACCATCTTTTAGCCTCTTTATTTAAATATTCAGGTTACTTTTATTATAGATTCAATTTAGCCTGTGTTTATTTTTTCCAAATAAATCCACCAGAATCAATACCAAACATATCGCCAGGAAGATAGCAGGCACAGCCAAAACCACATCACCCCAACCCAATCTGCCGCTAAAAAAAGAAGCAAAGATAAAAGTTACAACTCCAATAGCACCTGTTACCCATTTTGCTGTATTCATGTTGCCAATTCTACCATAATCTATCTTTTATAATGCTCCAGCTGGAAAATCGCCTGATCCACCGGCGAGTTGGCGGTGAAATGTTGAGCCAGCTGGGTGATGATGGCTTTGAATTCATCCTCGGAGAGATCGGCCTTCATTTCATGGATCAGGGCGGCGGTAACGACCAGCACTGCCCCTTTCCTCAGGGCGGTCAGATCGAAGGTGATGTAGCGGGGGTCGCGGACGTTATCATCGTTCAGGCGGATGCCGGAGTAGTAGCAGCGGAAGCATTTATCTTCTTTGTCCCAGGCCTTGCGCAACGCATTAACGCGGGCGGCCAGTTCCGCTTTTTCGCGGGTTTCCACTCTGGCCATGATATTGCCGCAGCGCCGGCAGTAGGTAGCCAGAGAATTTCTTAAAACGTCGTCGCAAATTATGCATTTAGAAACAGACGGTCCCATAAATCTTCACCTCTACGTTATTATCTAGTTTAGCAGAAATGGATGATAGGAGCGAGCTTCACCCTTTGAGTAATAGCTTCATTGTCATTTAGCGATAGGGATCTTTGCGATGGCTAATATCCATAATAAACACCAGCGTTTTAGCAGAATCAATGGTGTAGAAAACACTGTAATCACTATTCGGTAGCGATAAATTGAATATTTACTATTCTATTCTAGCTAGATATTCCACAGGTTCCAGATTGAACGACTTAGCCAATACTCCATTCTTGGTGAAGAGTTTAGGATCCCGTCTAAAGGTGAAATTTCGGTAGAGATAATAACTGGAATCGGCTTTTACAGATTGTTCAATTTCATTCCGAGTTACATAGAAGGGAGTTAAAGAGCCATACGCTGTGGTTTTTACTTCAATCAATCGGTCTTGCCCCGATTCCTCAAAAGACAATATATCGAATCCGGCGCTGTCTCCTATGGTTTTAGAGACATGCTCAATTTTAGAAGCCAAACGTTCTTGTTTGGCTTGTATCAGACGGGCTTGCTCGAACTTGATTACAAATTGTTCCCCGGCTAAACCCAAAGATTGATTTTTAGCTTCTTGTGCCAGATAATCCAGTCCTGTCCGAAATGGTTTAATCGATTGATGAGTAGCTAATTTATTAGAATCCAAATGATTTGCAACAGGTGGTTTTATCAATCTGGTCAAAATATCATCAACACCAATAATTCTAGCTGGCGATTCAACTTGCTGTTTGATGTAGTCTACCAAGGTTTTATCGTTTTCCAGACGGTTGTAAACAATACTAAAAAGCATTTGCTGATAGTTTCCTAGAGGCTTATATCCATTGATAAACGGGAAGTCAATGTCACGTAAAACCGCGCTTATATTCTGATGTTTACGCTCAATGGCTCCTTCAGAGCGTTTGTTGAGTAACGCTACTAATTGGTGCCTATGCTCGGTCTTATTATAATCCTGCCCGTGCAATTCCTTGTCTAGCATATTGAAGTAGTCGGCAACTGTGGCTTCAACTTCTCCTTGGCTCCAATTTTCACCCATTTATTACACCTTATAGCATATTTTGCTTGTTAAAAGTATATCATACGATTTAGTTAGTTTCTTCTTTAAATGACGTCTTTTAACTGAACCTTCGGATGATGATATCAATTAACTACGAGCTTCCAGCTTCGAGAGTCAAGCCCATCCCCTGAGATCCTTCAGCCTCGCCGATCGAGGCTTCCAGGATGACAGCAAAGCTGTCAGTTTAGAGTTAAGAGCTTCTAGCTACGAGTTTCGAGAAAAAGGCATGATTACACTCAGCTTTTATCAACTTGCTTATTGGTCATATCAGTCAGTTTTATCTCCGGATGGTGGTACCTCTCATACCCCGCAGTTTTCTTGCCGTATTGGATGGCCTTCTGCGGACACCACTGAATGCAGGCTAAACACTGTTCGCAATGATGCTGCCAAGCCGGTTTGCCTGACTCCATCTTGATGTTTTCCGCCGGGCAGACCTGGCGGCAGATGGCGCAGGAATTGCACCTTTCATCCACCCAGAAGGAGCCGTCCATGGTGCGTACTTGTTTAAAACTGACCCTATAGAGCAGATTAAAGACGATCCCCGGCCAGAAAGGTCCTTTATCAACCGGTTTTTCTTCCCGATTTTGAATGACAGGCAGGATAGCGGCGATTTTCTGAGCGGCCGCGGCGATGATCTTTTCCTGCAATTCCTTAGCTACCGCTCCGCCCCACGGAAGATAGTTGGAGGGCAGCTGGACCTCATAGCCGGCCGAGAGTTTGAGTCCGTTCTGCTTACAGAGTCTCTTGAACTGGACTAGCGTGTTGGCTACCTGGCCGGCGTCTACCGCTACCGCGAAAAGATAGTCAGGAGAGAGAGCTTTCGACTCGCGAATAAAGCGGAGGATGGGGGCGGGCACGCCCCACATATGGACCGGGAAGACCACTCCGATCACTTTGGAGGTTATGGGTTGCTTGTCCTTAAGCCAGCTTGCAATAGAGACTACGTCAGCCTCCCCCAGGGCTTTAGCCAGGGTGCGGGCCACCCATAATGAGTTGCCCGTGCCAGTATAATAAAAGACAGTGGTTTTCATATAACCTCCGTGTAACTAAAAAGTATTCGTTAATATTCCGGATTTGGGATTATTTTAACCCATTAGTCCTAGAATCTACAACATGAAGTTTTCGGTCGGATTTGGGACTTCAGGTAATCTCAAATTAACAATAAAAAGCTCTCCTGTTAAGAGGCCGGAGAGCTTTTTTAAAGCTGATGGGCTTAATGCGGTTTTAAGCTGTAATTTCGATTTTCACCAGTTCCTCGGTTTCCTTTAATTCAACTGGTGACTTCAGCATCATTTCTGCGCAAATAGTTAATGATTCGAGGAGTTTCTTTTTAGTTTTCTCCTGCGCATTGATACCTGGAACATCGACTAACCAGCCGATCCACCATCCATCGCACTTCTTTATCAGCGCTCTATATTGCATTTTATCCTCGTCTCCCCGCTTTCGAAATTTATTATATATCGCTAAATCTTTTATTGTCATCTATTTGAAAAACTGGGATCTTCAGGATTATTTTCGGATATTTTCAACGGCTTTGGCGATGTCCTGCAACAAGTCTCCATAATAAGGCACTTTGGGCATCGCGTTTTTTATTTCAATTAAATCGTATTGTATATCCCCCAGCTTTTTTTCTATGCGGTTCAACGCTTCGATTAATTCTTTATTATCACCGTCTGCCATTTTATTGCTCCTTTTAATGTTATAATAAAACCTATCTACTTCCATTATAGTTCCGTCTGTAAGCGGCCAGTTTTCATATAATGAAAGAAGAAAGCATAAAAGGAGGCTGGATGTGGATAAGAATAAAAAAATGAACGATACCAAGCCTAAAGTGGCCACCCAAATTTACAAGAAAGGCGACCATTATCATTGCGCCGTATGTCATTCTGAGGTTTCTGAGAAGCAAAATTGTCCAGACTGCCATGCCGAGATCGACTGGGAGAGGTCAAACGAAAATCAGACCATACCATTTTTCCCAGGGTAAACCGGTCAACTTTTAGCTGAAGCCATATTCCAAATAAATAAATCAAAGGAGCGTGCATGATGGATACCTCTAAATGGGTACCTCCGGTTTACAATGATTATGGCATTACTCAGTGGGGTTGGAGGGTTAATCACAGGGAAAATTTCAAAGTGAGCAGCAATGCCTGGATCGGCAGCTTTTCCTGCATACAGGCTAAATACGGCGTAGAAGTACAGGATGATGTGATCATTGGACAAAGTTGCGTGATCACGAGTTATTCGATGATCTCAGGTAAGTCGGGTAAAGTAACCTTAAAAAAGGGTTGTAAAATCGGTGCCCAGACTACTATTGCGCCTGGAGTAACTATAGGTGAGAATTCCATCGTAGGGGCCAACAGCTATGTAGATAAGGACATTCCGGACGGAGAAGTCTGGTTCGGGACGCCTGCCCAACATGTAAACGATATTGCTGACATGAAGAAAGACAAACCCTCGATTTACCCGGACAATCCCAACGTTCCGATGTGAAAACTGATTTAAGATTTATGAATATGCAGACTGGACAAACACTGGATTGGGTTGACTATGTACCCAATTAGGGTAAAATAATACCCATTATGGGTAACAGCATTAAAACAGAGATGAATTATCCCGAGTTAACCAGTAAGCTTTAAATTAAGCTGCTAGCTGATTTATTTCAGAGGGGGGTTAGCATGATAGAGAAACTCTCTGATAATGTTTACGTAGAGACTGGGGTGCGCGGCTGCAACCACAGTTTCGTGATAACCACCGATGGCGTGGTCATGATCGATACTCCCCAGTACCCGACTGATTCAGTGAAATGGCGGGAAGAAATTGCCAAATTTGGCCCCGTGCGCTACATCATCAATACCGAGCCCCATCCCGACCATTGCGCTGGCAATTATTTCTTTGAAGGTACGGTTATCGCGCACGAGGGGACCCGACAGACCATACTGGCTAATCCGGTGCAGTCTTACCTGGAGATGCTCAAGCAAACCGACCCGCCCAGCCTTTCTTTAGTTCAAAATTACAGCTTCCGGCCACCCACCATCACCCTGACTGATAAAATGACGCTGTACCTTGGCAAACACACCTTCCAATTGGCTAACTTCCCCGGCCATACGCCCTTCCAGGTGCCGGTTTATGTGCCCGAAGAAAAGATACTTTTTTCCTCCGATAACGTTACCAATAACGTGCTGCCTTATATTTCGGCCAACGCCCTGCCCCTGGCCTGGATCGAGTCTCTGGTAAAAATGCAGAACTTTGACGCCAAAGTACTGGTGCCGGGACATGGCAATCTCTGTGATAAGAGCTATATTCCTCAGATGATTGCCCTGATGAAGCTGTGGCTCAAAGCGGTGGCCGATGCCATTGAAAAAGGAATGAGTCTGGAAGAGGCCCAGGACACAATCGACCTGCGGGACAAGTACCAGGGCTCGGGGAGATCACCGGAACGGATGGCGCAGACCCAGAAAATGAATGTGAAGAAGATCTACGAGATGTTGAAGGGCGGGTAAGTTCAGCTATAAGCTCCGACTCTAGCTCAATCCCTCCACGATTTCCACCGCGGATTTAACCAGGTTGGGGCAGAGGTTGTCCTGGCTGGGCTGAGATGCCTTGAGTTCACGGCAGATAAGAGAGCCGTGGCGGGTGAGGAACTCTTTATTGAACTCAACGATCTGGGCATTGATCTTTTCCCTGTGCTTTTTCGGCGCGGCCGGATCAAGGGGCAATTTAAGGCCCAGCACCATGTAAGCAGCAATGACCGCCCCACAGACACTGCCGGAACCTCCCAGGCCTCCCCCGAACCCCAGGGTGATCTTGAGGGCTGTTTCTTTATCTATTCCGAGATCGTCAAAAGCCGCGATGGTGTTCTGCGCGCAGTTGGCCTGGTGAACAACCATGGCAGCGTAGGCTTTTTGGGATCGGGTCATTTTTTCTCCTATGGGCTTTCATTCTCCCGATGAATTCGGGGCCTTCTCACTATTTTATCCAGACAGTTTTAATGTTTACGAATTCTTTGATTCCGTAATCAGCTAGTTCCCGACCATAGCCGGAGTTTTTAATTCCGCCAAAGGATAAGCGGGGGTCTGATTTTACGATACCATTAATGAATACCATACCACTTTCAATCCTGTTAGCCAGTATTACGGCTCTTTTCCTGTCATTAGTCCAGATAGACGCGCCCAGACCAAACGCTGTATCATTGGCTAGATTTACAGCTTCTTCCTCATCTTCAACCTGGATTAAAGCAGCCACAGGACCGAACAGCTCTTCATCATAAGCCGGCATGCCTTTATGAACATTGGCCAGTATAGTAGGCTGAAAATAAAATCCCGGGCCGTTTATGCTTTGCCCGCCGCATAATATCACTGCCCCGTTTTCGCAGGATCGTTTAACCTGTCTTTCCAATTCAATCCGTAAATCCTCACGAGCGAGAGGGCCCAGCTCGGTTTGCAGGTCGATAGGGTCGCCGACTTTCACCTGCCGCATTAATTTGACCAATTTTTGTTCAAAATCAGTATAAACACTTTTTACGATAATCAAGCGTTTGGCTGCAATGCAACTCTGGCCGTTATTGATCAGACGGCCGGCTATGGCGGCCCTGGCGGCAGTTTCAAGATCCGCGTCAGGGAGAACAATAAAAGGATCGTTTCCGCCAAGCTCCAACACGATTTTTTTCAGATATCTGCCGGATATCGCTGCTACCTGACGCCCCGCTGCTTCACTTCCCGTTAGCGTGACCCCTTTAATGGCTGGAAGGCTGATTATTTCTTCAATATTTTGGGGGCCGGATAATAAGGTGGTGAAGGTACCGGATGGAAAACCGGCCTGAGAGAAGATTTCCTGGATGGCTAAAGCAGTTAGGGGGACATTAGAGGCGTGTTTAAGAAGTGCTACGTTACCTGCCATTAAGGCCGGAACAGCGAAGCGAAAGACCTGCCAGAAAGGATAATTCCAGGGCATTATTGCCAGAATAACACCCAGAGGTTCAAACTGCATATAGCTTTCAGAAGCATCCGTAGAGACAACTTCACGCGTAAGTATTTTTTCGGTATTCTCAGCATAGTAGTCGCAAACCACGGCACACTTTTCCACTTCCGCAATTGCCTGGGACAAAGGTTTCCCCATCTCCTGTGTAATGAGTCGTCCGTAAATATTACTTTTATCGCGCAGAATACCGGCGACCTTTTTCATCAAAATCCCGCGTTCAGGAAAGGCCACGTTTCTCCAGTTTTTAAAAGCCTCACCAGCTTTTGTGACGATCTTTTCAATTTCTTCCCGGGAAAGTTCAGGAAAAGACTGAATCTCTTTTCCAGTAGCCGGATTGATAGATTTAATTGGCATTTAGCGAAACTCCTGAGAGTGGGGTTATAAACTAATCTTGATCGATGGGTGATGGATCCTTCTTCTTCAATCTGACTTTAAAGATGATGATTGGGACAGTGATCAGGAGAACGATCAGGCCGATGAACTGGGCCTGGTGCATGCCGAAAATAAAGGGCGTACCTGCGCGTATGTATTCAATACCGAAGCGCCAGGCGCCGTAAAGAGCGAAATAGACGGTAAATAGCCCACCTTTGGGTTTGAGTCTATCGCGCAGCAGCATCAAGATGCCAAAAACGATTAAATCATAACCGATTTCAAAAACTTGAGTGGGCAACACCGGAATACCTAAAGGTGCGTAAGAGCCGGGCGAGGTATAGATGACCGCGCAGCCGGAGTTGGACTCCAGCCCATAACAGCAGCCATTTAAAGTGCAGCCTACCCGGCCGATGGCCTGAGCAATCATAATGCCAGGGGCCATCATATCGCCGAATTCAGGAAAGCGAAATTGTTTAGAAAAATAGCTGTATAACCAGATTCCCAGGGTCGCCCCCAGGACGGCACCCCAGATAGTAAGCCCCTGGCCGCTGAATATCTGGCCGAGATTATGCGAATAATATTGCCACTGGTCGATCACGTGGAGCAGCTTGGAGAAGATGATACCGGAAAAAACAGCCACAATAGACACGTTTAAAGCGGTATCGGTGCTGATAACTTTATACTTACGGTTTTGCCAGATAACCCAGCTCAGCATAAAAAGCACTGCCAGGGACACCATGACCCCGTACCAGCCCACCGTCAGCGGGCCGATATGGAAAATAATCGGATTGACATTGATATAAATAACCTCAGGCATAACACCTATCCTCCAGAATTAGCCACTGAGCGCGTCCACGAAAGCCCGGGCGTTAAAGGCGGCAATGTCCTCCATGTGCTCTCCCACACCGATATATTTAACCGGGATTTTTAACTGATCGCAAATAGCCAGCGCGATGCCGCCCCGGGCGGTCCCGTCCAGCTTGGCTAGAAAGATACCTGTAACTCCGGCGGCCTCGGTGAAATTTTTAGCCTGCAGAAGACCGTTTTGGCCGGTGGTGGCGTCCAGCACCAACAGTACTTCATGAGGGGCGGTCAGGTCAGTCTTATTAACCACTTTCCTGATTTTTTTCAGCTCTTCCATCAGGTTGAACTTGGTATGCAGGCGTCCGGCGGTATCGATGATTAAAAGCTGCGAGCCGCGGCTTTTAGCGGCAGCCATAGCGTCATAAACCACCGCTCCCGGATCTGCGCCAGGCTGATGGGCGACGATGTCTACCCCCGCCCTTTCCGCCCAGGTCCTGAGCTGGTCGATAGCGGCGGCCCTGAAGGTATCTCCCGCGGCCAACAAGACCGATTTGCCTTCACTTTTATAGAGATGGGCCAGCTTGGCGATGGAGGTGGTCTTACCGGAGCCGTTGACCCCGATTACCAGAATGACTTCGGGGGGGGCGGCGACTTTGGGCGAAACAGCGGGGAGATCCAGTATAACCACCATTTCCTGTTTCAAAGCCTCGCGCACCTGGGGGCCGTCATTAAGCTTTTCCTTTTTAACCCGCTCTTTGGTGCTGGTAATTAATTTTTCGGTGGTATCCATACCTACGTCGGCCGCGATCAAGAGTTCTTCCAATTCCAGCCAGATAGACTCATCGATGGTCGAGCGGTCGAAAAGGTGCATGGCTTTAGAAAACCAGCCTTCTTTGGAGGGCTGGAGGGCTTTTTTAAATAAATTTTTAAACAATTAACAAAGCTCCAAATCACAAAAATCCACTGCGTATTATCGGGTATATCCCTACAATTACACTCTAACAGTTACCAGTTTCAAGTTTCAAGTTGAAACAGGCTTTCAGCAATGACCTGAAAGCCAAATCCCAAGATACAAGAGACAATAACCAAATCAAATTGCAACGCTTTATTAATGACTGCCGCTAGGCTTGATGAGGGCCGCGGCCGAGGAGTTCTTCCAGGATGATGACCGCGGCTTTTTTGTCCAGGGGCTCGTTATTATTTCCGCACTTGGGGGACTGGATGCAGCTGGGACAGCCCTCCTGGCAAGGGCATTCGAGGATAGAATGGTAGGTAGCTTCCCACAGGTCTTTGATCAATTCATAGCCTTTTTCGGCAATGCCGATACCACCCGGGTGGGCATCATAAATAAAGATCTGACCCTTAGCTGTGTCGACATGGAAGGGAGTAGAAACGCCGCCGATATCATTGCGGTCACACAGGGCGAATAGCGGCAAAATGCCGATAGCGGCATGCTCGACAGCATGAATCCCTCCGAAAAAGTCCGCACCGGCTTCGGCGATGCGGGTGATCGCGGTGGCGGGCAGATCAAACCAGAGCGAGATGGTGTTGAATACCTGGGGAGGCAGGTCGAGAGGCTCCTCCCCCAATATCTCTTCCGTTAATTGGGCCTTGCGGCGGTAGCCGATCACGCTGTTATTGACCTCAACCTCTCCCAGACAGACGGTGGCGGGTCCGCTTTTCTGCCGCTGCTGTTCTTTGATGATCTTGAGGTCGGAAAGCTCGGTGACCCGGGTGTAGTAATTAACCTCAGCCGGTTCGACATAAGCGGTGCGGCCCGCGATATCCAGTTTAGTGACCAGATAAGTGTCGCCCTGATGCAGGAAAATGGCGCCGGTGTGCACCATGAAAAAGGCCTGAGAGGATTCGATGGTCTCCAGCGGCTGATCGGTGGAAGTATCGATAATACTATAGTTCTGGCCGGAAGTAGAGCGGATATTGATGGCCTGGGCCGGGTAGGCAATACCAGATGGAATATACCACAAGCTGCCGCGCTGTTTGAGCTGGTTTTGCTGTGTCATTGCCTGGATCTCAGGGAGCATAGATGTGCCAAAATAGACAGTGTCCCTCTCGCTGAGGGGTTTTTCCCAGGAGGCACAGGCCAGGTGCGCCTGCAAGATATAATGGTTCGCGGGATTAATCAGGGCATTTTCAAAATTCCTGGCAAAGAAATTCTCGGGGTGGCGCATGAAATACTGGTCCAGTGGATTATCAGTGCCGATCAGGAAGCTGATGGCTTTTTGATTGCTGCGACCGCTGCGGCCAGCCTGCTGCCAGGTGCTGGAGACGCTGCCGGGATAGCCGGTCAAAACAGTGGCTTCAAGGTCGCCGATATCTATGCCCACTTCCAGGGCGTTAGTGGCCACCACGCCAATCAATTTGCCGGTGAAAAGCTCTTTTTCGATCTTGCGGCGATCCTGTGCTAGATAGCCTGCGCGGTATGGCCGGATCTTGTTGGCCAGGAGGTGGTCGATCTTCGCCAATCTCTGACGGGAATAGTTATAAATAAGCTCGGTGAGACGGCGAGTGCGGGCGAAAGTAAGAGTGCGGATTTCCTTTTCCACAAGTTCGGTAAATATGAAGGTGGCCTCGCCATTGGCCGAACGGCGGCTCTCTTTCTTATCATCGACCAGGGGCGGGTTCCAGAAAACGAAGTCTTTGCCGCCGTGCGGGGAGCCGTCATTAGAAACCACGGTGAAGGGCAGACCGGTTAGCTTTTCGGCATGTTCGCCTGGGTTGGCAATCGTGGCGGAACAGCAAATAAACTGAGGCCTCGTGCCGTAAATCTCGCATAAGCGGCGCAGCCGGCGCAGGACGAGGGCCACGTGCGAACCGAAAACACCGCGGTACATATGGGCTTCATCGACTATTACGTATCTGAGCCGTCTCAGGAGGCGTGCCCAGGACTGGTGGTTGGGCAGGATTCCGAGGTGCAGCATGTCTGGATTGGTGATCAGAATCCGGGCGTTCTTTTTGATATCGAAGCGTTCATTCTGGGGCGTATCCCCGTCGAAGGTGGCGCATTCATCGCTTTCCAAAATGTCCGGGCAAAACTGCTCACGCATTCTGAGCAGCTGGTCCTGGGCCAAAGCTTTAGTGGGGAACAAATACAGGGCGCGGCTGCTTTTTTCAGTCAGCAGGGCTTCCAGGACCGGAATGTTATAACACAGGCTTTTACCACTGGCGGAGGAGGTGGCCACCATGACGTTACCACCGTTGCGGGCGGCGTTGACGGCGGTGGCTTGATGCCCATAGAGCGGCCAGAGCGCGTTGTCATCCAGACACTGCTGCAACTTCCTGGCCAGAGGACGCTCCAGCTCGCCGAAATCAGCGGAGCGGGGCGGGATGTGTTCGATATGGGCGATCTGGTCGCTATATTCGGGCTGGGCGGTGAGATGGTGCAGAAAGCCTGCAGTATCCAAGCCTTGCCTCCCTCAGACCGCCAGTATCTCGATTTCGTAGTTCATGAACTCAAAGTCGCCCTGGCTTTTGACGACCATGTCGACCGCTTTGGATAAGTCCTCGTTGGTGAAGCGCTGATCGTTGCTGACAAAACAAATTCCTATAGTGGCTAGCTGCCACAAATCATTATCTTCAACTTCAGCGACTGAGACATTGAATTTGTTTTTCAAACGCGCAGTGACGGATTTAACCACCTGTCTTTTGCCTTTAAGAGAGAGGTTATCCGGCAGCCCCAGTTTGATTTTACAGATGCCGACATTCACCCTTTAATTATAGCTGAAGGGCTTTTAGAATGTCTAAACGGGTTTTTTCTGTTTGGTGTAACACTCGCGGCAGAAGACCGGGCGGCCTTCGGTGGGTTCGAAGGGGACCTGGGTTTCTGCGCCGCAATCGGCACAGGTTACTGTGTGCATCTCGCGTGGACGGCTGGCATCGGTTTTCCGACTATGGCGGTGGGTTACCCGGCATTGGGGGCAGCGGCTGGGATCATTTTGCAAACCATGAGTTGAATAGAATTCCTGTTCCCCAGCGGTAAACAAGAAATCTTGTCCGCAATCACGACAGCGAAGGGTTTTCTCTTCAAACACCATCAGACTGCACCTCCTTGTCTATACTGTGTCCCTTGATTCCGGTGCAGTCCGAGTTCCTTAAACCCCTGGTTAGATCAGGTAGAGGATGGAAACCCTGGGCCCAAGCATATATACGGCTGACCAGGATGATTGACACTTAGCTATATATTATACACCTTGTGTCAATAGAGATATACGCATAGGTGCATACATTGCGGTGAATACCTGGGAAGGCTAGTTAGAGCTTTTAGACACGAGTTTTGGTCATTTTCAGACAGAGGATCTGACGGGTAGAGGGAGTGACCTTGACCCGTTCATCGACGCGGTAACCGGCGATCCAGACGATCTGCTGGGAGGTGTAAAAGATGGGGACATCGGGCCGCCACAATTTAGGGATGCGGGCATCCAGCATGAAAAGGGCCACTTTCTTTTCCTGATCCATACCCAAAGGTTGAAAGCGGTCTCCCCTTTTTAAAGGTCTTATGCTGATGCTTTTGCCAACCTTCTGCCAGTCCAGATAGGCAGTGAAGGCATCCAGGTTTTCTGAGGTATTGCCGACTTCAGTCAGCGGTTTGACTCTGGCTTCAATCCGCCAGCCGGGTAAATCAGTTTCACCCGGGATTACCAGCTCGCATTCTCCTTGCAATGCGGGGAAGGGAGACAGCTTCTCAGCCTGGGGCCCCAGCAAAAAGCGGTCGTATTCAATACAAAAAACCAGGCCTTCCGGGAGGTCGATGCTGCGGCCGGCCGGTTTAGTCAGGCCCTTGAGGACCTCCTCGATATGGCGGGTTTCGATGTCTTTCAAGGTTCCCAGCAGATTTTCAAACGCCTTGCGCAGCAGCTGGCGCTTTAAGGCTGGCGCCAGGGACAGAAAAGATTTCTTCTCAAAAATAAAAGTGCCTTTTTGTAGATGCACGACGCGCTTCCAGGCTTTTTTGGTCTCGGATTCCAGAAAAGCCAGATCGTCAGTCGCGATCCGGGAAATGCGGGCAAGTGAGTCTATAATGCCGTTATTATAATCTTTCAAGAGCGGCAGCAATTCATGACGTACCCGGTTGCGTAGAAAATCAATGGACTGGTTGCTGGAATCTGTTCTGGGCGATAACCTGTGCAGCTTGCAGTATGAGACGGTTTCCGCACGCTCCACTTCCAGCAGCGGGTGGACAACGGTTAATTTTTGATCTGCGAAGCTCAGGGTTTGAATTGGCTGGAGCCCGCGCAAGCCCCGCGTCCCGGAGCCCCGGATGATATGCAGCAAGATGGTTTCCGCCTGGTCGTTGAGAGTGTGGCCGGTGGCGACGCACTCCGCCCCGATTGAGTTGGCTGTTTCAGCCAGAAAGGTGTATCTGACCTCACGCGCAGCTTCTTCCAGGGAAAGGCGGTGGACTTTTTGATAGGCCTTGACTTCTCTTTTTTCGATGGTGGCGGGGATTCCCAGTTTTTGAGCCAGCTTAGCCACGTATTCAGCGTCTTGTCTCGCTTCCGCGCCGCGCAGGGCATGGTTTAGATGGGCGATATGCAGTTCGATCTGAAGCTCTTTTTGTAGCTTGAAGAAAATATGCAGAAGACAGACAGAATCAGGCCCACCTGAAACGGCCAGCAGGACTTTTTGGCCCTGTTTAATCAAACCGCCTCTCTGGATATTCTTGAGCACGCGCTGCTCAAGAGGGATACTCTGCTTTCTGCTTGCCATAATACCTTATCTTAACAAATTAACCGTTTACTTTCATTAACCCCTGATAATCATAAATATAGCTTCAAAAGGTGACACCTTTTTCAAAGAGTAGTATAGTATGTTCTATGCCAGCAAAGAATTCAACCAAAATGTATGTTGAGGATGGTTATTATCATATTTATAATCGTGGTGTTGAAAAGAGGAAAATCTTTTTGAATGACCAGGATTATGGGGTGTTCATTAATTATTTAAAAGAGTATCTGTCCCCGAAAGATAAAATGGAACTCTTGAAATCAGCGGACAAGCCTAATATTTCTTCAAAAGAAAGGGCACGGATAATAAGCAAACTACGCTTAAAAAACTATCATTCAGAGATCACGTTATTGGCTTACTGCCTGATGCCAAATCACTTTCATCTATTTTTAAAGCAAAAGACCCCAGATGCTATTGATCGATTGATGAGTTCTCTCTGTACGCGATATACGATGTATTTCAATCGAAACCATAATAGGGTAGGCCCGCTGTACCAGGGTGTCTATAAAGCTGTTTTAATGACCAATGAAGCGCAATTCCTGCATATCACGCGTTACATGCACTATCAGACCTTAGGCGATTCATCGAAAACTGGTCAGAGTTATCCTTCTTCTTACCCCGAGTATCTGGGCTTTAGAAAAACGGATTGGGTCCACCCTGCAGAAATATTAAGCTGTTTTACAAATAAAAATCCCCGGCTTTCCTACCAAACTTTTGTTTCTGAATACCGAGATGATATCGAGTCAAATATCGATATTTAGATTCAAAAGGTGGCACCTTTTTCAAGGTAAGGTGCTGGCCAGGAGTATGCCGTTGGCGTAATAGAAACCGGTGGATCCACTGGGCAGCAGATCAAAAGTGGCTTGGCCATCATAATTCAGAGACTCTATTCCGGTAACCGGACTGCCATTCAGAATATCTCCGATTCGATAATTTGCCAGAGGTTCCAATTGGGCACTGGGGTGTCCGGGAGAGGTGGTGATGCTGCGACCGTCAGCCAGAGTAATCCTGACCACCTGAAAGTTAACGGGGACGGGCGTTTGACTGATTTTTAAAATATGTTCTGCAACACGTGAACCGCAGCAATCAATCGACCAAACTGCCTGGCCGATTTGTAATTCTTCTACGGGTATTTCGCCGGATGGAGTGGCAATAAGCGTGCCTCGGGTTAAACAGATGGGGCAAGTATTAAAACTAACAGTCTCTTTAATAACTTTAATAATGCCCGCGGTGGAAATGGTCCCCTCAATGGATTTACCCTGGTTTTGGCCTGTTCTGATAGTGAAAGTATAATGGTCACTTTCCGGTGTGAGAGTCAAAGCGCGGCTCAATTTTTTATGTTCGCGGTAGATAGTTAACTTTTGTTCGTCTGAATAAGTTGCCTGCTGAGCTAGGCCAGTTTGCTTCAAGATAGTTGAGAATTCGGCGGTGTCTGCCTGGATAGCGGCGAACTGTTCAAGAGCGTTGGCCTGTTCCTGTCCTTGACGGACGACCGGGTAGAAGTCAGGATCGCACCAGAAGTAATCAGGATAAGCCGTCAAAATTTTGTAAGCCAGGTCATAGCGAGAAAAACCAGTGGGGGATGTTGAACTGGCTGGAAGGGTCGAACTACTGGTGCTCGTGGCACCGCTACAGGCGGAAGGAAAAAATGATAAAAAGATGATCAAAAAGAGCACCAGAGCCAGCTTTTTAGTCCACATCGATTGCTCCTTGATAGCATTTGGCAGGATTCTCGATTTTATTATAACGCGAAAAGTCTGCAAATACTGCTTCAGTCAAGTTATGTGGATCAGTTGACACGAGAACAAGGATAATTCAGACGGAGCCTAAAGTTTGAGGTTATGGAAACCATCATTGAAGAGTTCAAGGCGTGCGCTGACATCGTCTATGGTAAAGGAAGAAATTGTTCCATTGGTCAGTCTCAAGCGGGCCATTCGGTGCAGAGGCAGGTCTAAGACACGGCAGACCACAGCCATGATGACAAAATAGTGGGTGACCAGTACCAGTGTGCCGTTAGAGTACTGTGCCGTTAGACTGGTTATGGTTTCCCAGGCTCGCTTCTGGACGTCATCCATCGATTCCCCGCCGGGCGGTGTATGCACTTTCTTATCACGGCCGTTCCCGCAAATATACTCATCGAAACGCGGGGCAATTTCGGAGGCCAGACGTCCCTCCAGTATCCCGACTCTGATTTCCTTGAGAGAGGGCAGTTCCTGAACTGGCAGTTGATGTGTGGCGGCGATAGCCTGCGCGGTATTCAGGGCGCGTTGCAGCGGACTGGAAAAAATGGCTGCGATTTTTTCGTCCTTTAACCTGGTCGCCAGCGCCGAGGCCTGACGTTTACCATTATCGTTTAAAGGCGTATCGCTTTCACCGCCCTGAATGCGTTTTACCAGATTCCAATCGGTCTCGCCGTGTCTAACCAGTATTATCTTAACCAATAGTGGATTCCTTTCATTTAGACTGCAAAATCAATTGGGTGCGGTGGATGGATTGGGGGCGTTTAGCAAAGCCCAGAGCGGCGGCCACCTGCTCAGGCCGACCGGATCCCTGGCTGTTACACTGTAAAAGCATAGATAGCGAGCCTATCGGCGGCTGCCAATCGATCAATTTGAGATCAGCAATCAGTAAGCGGATATCATATTGGTGAGGGCCGGTGTCACGCATATGCTGCCAGGGTAAATGTTCCAAAGCCAGCATATTATCCAATGCGGCCTGTATATCGGCTGGGCCAGGCGCTGTTTCCACGTCAACTTTATATTCTGCCTGGTTAACCTGTGATTGCAGAGAGGGCAAATCCGGCGAGATGGGAAAAACTTTGTCCACCCGCAGACCCTGCGGAAGCTGCTGGTTTAAAGCTGAAACAAAGAATTGGGGAGCCACCCCCTTAGTAATGACGATATCCATCAGCTCTGCTTCGCTGGTTACTCCCAGAGGCAGAGGCGCTGCCAGAGATATGCGGGGATGGGGAGAAAAGCCGGTTGAATAAGCTATCTCGATTCCAGCCCGGTTAAAAGCCCTTTGCCATAATCTGACGATGTCCAGGTGGGAGATGAATTTGATTTCCTCTCCGCGGCTAAACTTAATCCGTAGTCGCTGCATTTTTGTCCTTTTTAACTAAAATTTCCTCTATCTTGTTTACATTCATGCGGGTGATGACCAGTTTAAGGTTCTTATATCTTAATTGCTCGCCGGTCTTGGGTATATGACCCAGGATTTTTAAAATAAAGCCAGCCACGGTCTCATAGTCTCCCTCAGGTAATATCACATCGGTCTCGTTATTTACATCCTCGATGCGCATATTACCCGAGATCTGGGTGGTGGAGTCATCAATAACCTCAAAGTCTTTACCCATCTCGGCTAGCTCATCGTTAACGTCACCCACTATTTCTTCCACTAACTGGGTCAGGGTCACTATTCCGGAAGCCCCGCCGTATTCGTCTATAACCACACATAAATGGTAGTTTTTAGCCCGCATTTCGGCCAGAATTTCGCTGATATGTTTGGTCTCAGGAGCGAAATAAGGAGGTCTTACCAGACTATCAATGTTACGAGTCAAATCACAAGTTCCCTGCCCCTGCGCTAGAGCCATCAGGACGTCTTTTGCTGAAAGGACGCCGATCACATTGTCCCGTCTCTCACTAAAAACCGGATAGCGGTTAAGGGGATGTTGCTGATATAGGATAAAGAAATCAGACATGATAGTGCCTTTTTCCACCCAAACCACTTCAGTACGAGGGACCATGATGTCTTTAGCGGGCCGGTCTCCAAAATCAAAAATCTTGTGCAGCATTTCCGCTTCGGCTGCCTCGACATTTCCATCCCGCTGACCGGCGGTGATCATGAATCGGATCTCCTCTTCTCCGATTAGAGAATGTCCCACAGGTTTGCCCCCGAAAAGCCTGCCGAAGCCGGTAGTGATCCAACTTAAGACTAAAACGAAAGGTGAAAATATCCAGGAAACTACTCTAACCGAGTTCGCTACTGCCAGTGAAATTTTTTCAGAATGTACCACAGCAGAAGTTTTGGGAATGGCATCTCCGAAAATTAAAAGGACGATTGTCAATAATATCGTGGATACCACAACACCCTTGCCTTCTCCCAATAATGAGACCGCTAGTGCTGTGCTTAAAGAGGCGGCGGCAGTGTTGACCAGGTTGTTGCCAAAGAGGATGGTGGACAGCAGACGCTCGGGATGTGCTTTCAGCCAGGCCACCAGTTTGGCGCCTTTGACGTTTTTTTGCACCATGGCCTCCAGTTTGTAGCGCTGCAAAGACATAAAAGCGATCTCGGCGGCCGCAAAATACGCGGATAAAATGACCAGGATCACAATAATGACTATATAAACTATCTCATGAGTCTGCATTGATATGGCTCCTCAAACCATATTTGAATGATAACACCGCCAATAGGGTTAGTAAAGAATTTGAGATCGAGGGTTGTTTCCCCCTGCGACTATTTATTTTTCCTACGGTTCCTGCTAGTATGGTGATGATTTCTGGCTGATAAAATGTGGAGTAAAATGAAAAAGATAGTCTCATTATTGACCATTATATTAGCGATTGCCCTGATTTTACCGGGTTGTACCAGGGTGGGCAGTTCGATGAACGGTTCAGGAGTAATTAAAGATAGCGATCTTAAGCTTACGGGCTTTTCCGCCCTGCATATCGAAGGCCCCTTTATAGTGGAAGTTGTTCAGGCAGCGGATTATAAAGTCATGTTAAGCGTGGATGAAAATCTGGTAAACCGCGTAAAAGTCTCAATGGAACGCAAGACCCTGAATTTGAGTATTGAAGCCCCTGCTTCTTTCTTTCCCACCAGCTTGAAATTAAAAGTTGAGACGCCCGAGCTGGATTCGCTGACTCTTTCTGAAGCGGCCAACGCGGTGGTGAATGATTTTAAAGACGCCAAAGCGATTACTATCTTTATGTCAGGGAAAAGTATTTTAAAATGCGCTACCCAGGTGGAGACCCTCGAAGTGAACGTCTCCGGGGCTTCTTCGGCCTCTTTTAACGGCAAAGCGCAGCAGACCAATATCGATGCTCGTGGCGTCAGTAAACTGGACCTTTTGGAATTTCAAAGCACCGGTGCGAAGATAAAAATGACTGAATCCTCTGAGGCCGTCATGAACTTGATCGGCATTGTCGATATTACTCTGGATAAATACTCAAAGTTATTTTACACAGGCACTCCCATTTTCCGTGAGACAGCTATTTCCGGCGGCTCGATGATGGCACCAAAATAAACACTGAGGGGGCAGACTTATGAAGTTGATTGCTGGCAAAACCGTGTTGGTGATGATAGATATTCAGGGCAAACTCTTTAACGTGATACATGACAAATCCTCCTTATTGGAGAACGCGCAAAAGTTGGTCAAAGCTATGCGCGTCCTTAGCGTACCCATCATTTTAACTGAACAAAATCCTCGAGGATTAGGCTCCACCCTGCCTGAATTGACCCAGCTCATGCCGGAGGTAAAAGCAGTATCCAAATTCTGTTTTAGCTGCTGTCAGAATGCCGATTTTGAAAGGGAATTAAGCCGTTTCAATAGAAAACAGGTCCTTCTCTGTGGCATCGAAGCCCATGTCTGCGTTCATCAAACCGCTTTGGACCTTTTAAGTCGGGGTTACGAAGTACAGATAGTAACGGATGTGTTATCTTCACGTATACAGTCCAATAAAGAGGTTGCGCTAGCCAGAATGCAGACTGAAGGGGCTAAACTTACGGTTACAGAAATGGCCATTTTCGAGCTCCTGGGCTCTGCCGATAGTCCGCTATTTAAAGAAATATTGAAGGTAATAAAATAATAGAACCCAGGTATTATTTGCTGGTTTATGCCACTATCTTCGGCTGCAATCTGCGTCTGCCATTATTCAGGGTACAATAACACAATGTTAGGCGCCTTTCTTACCTCTCACCAGTTTGAAGATTTCAAACCAGGCAACACTGACTACTGCTGCGCCGATCGCGATTAAGAGATCCAGCGCACTTAAAGCCTGGAATTTGAAGAGATCCCTCAAACCTGGCACAAAGAGTATCAAAACCAACACTACAACAGCAGCACTGGCTACCCAGCGCAGAGCCAGGTTTTTAGTCCGTATAGTAGTCCAAATATTGCTGGACCACGACCGGTTGGAGAGGATTAAACCCAGGTTAGCCAGAATCAGGGTGGAATAGGTTAAAGCTCTGGATTCATTTTCCTGCATCCCCCAACGCTGGGAAAGAGCATATAGCACAACGGTAACTACCATCACCACTGCGCCTTGTATCAGGCTGATAAACAGAGTTTTCCTGCCAAATACCCCCTGGGTAATCTTGCGGGGTTGGCGTTCCATAACGTCTTTCTCTTCCCTTTCCGCTTCAAAAATCAGTGTGCAGGCTGGATCGATGATCAATTCAAGGAAGACAATATGGACAGGGTAAAGTACCAGCGGCCACTGGAACAGAACAGGCAAAAAGGACAGTCCGATGATAGGCATATGGACAGCGAAGATATAAGACATGGCCTTTTTCAGGTTATCGAAGATGCGCCGTCCCAGGCGGACTGCCCGCACAATAGAGGAAAAATCGTCATCCAGCAGCACTAGGGCTGCCGCTTCACGGGCGACGTCGGTTCCTCTTCCTCCCATTGCGATGCCGATGTTGGCGGATTTCAGGGCGGGTGCGTCGTTGACACCGTCGCCGGTCATAGCCACCACTTCTCCGTTAGCTTTGAAAGCATTGACTATGCGTAATTTATGTTCAGGCATTACTCGGGCAAAGATATTGATATCTTTAAGCTTGGCTTGAAGCTCGCTATCGCTCATCTTTTCTATTTCCGGGCCGGTGATAAAGCGGTCGTTAGGTGTTAAACCGATTTGCCGGGCGATAGATTGGGCGGTAGCAGGATAGTCACCCGTTATCATAGCCACGCGGATACCTGCCGTATGACATTCCTTGATAGCGTCAGGCACTGAAGGGCGGATAGGATCGGCCAGGCCGACCAGGCCGACGAACTCATAATCAAAATCATGCTGGGCTTCAGGCAAGTCCCCTTGCCTGAGAGCGCCTTTGGCCACACCCAGGACGCGCAAGCCTTCGGAAGCCAGAGCGGAAACCTGTGCCGCCAGAGCATCCAGCTTATTTTTTTCGAAATGACACAGATCTGCCACAGCTTCTGGTGCACCCTTAGAGGCAACGATAAATTCGGTACCGGCTGGGGATTTCCAGACATGGGAAAGGGCCAAAAGCTGACGGCTCAGGTTATAGTCGCCGACCAGTGTCCAATCATTGTGAAGGTGCTCAGTCTGGCCCAGATATTGCTTACCAAATTCTTTAAAAGCCTTTTCCATGGGGTCTGAGGGATTGATTTCACTGGCCAGAATGCTGTATTCAATCAACTCATGGTAGTTTTCTGGGAGAGCAACACTTTTTTTCTGAGTAAGATCGAAAAATTGGCCGTTAGCGTACATTTTGGCTACAGACATGCGATTTTGCGTCAAAGTACCCGTCTTGTCC
Source organism: Dehalococcoidia bacterium (assembly GCA_025361145.1). Classification (GTDB taxonomy): domain Bacteria; phylum Chloroflexota; class Dehalococcoidia; order Dehalococcoidales; family UBA3254; genus UBA3254. The sequence continues at coordinate 105,347 of JANYAV010000015.1, forward strand.
ACGCACAAGACACTGGCGGCGCCCAGGGTTTCAATAGCTGGAGAACGGCGTGTCAGTACCTGATATTGTGAGATACGCCAGGCTCCCAGGGCCATGAAAATGGTTAGGACCACCGGAAATTCTTCCGGCAAGATCGCCATGCCCAGAGTCAGGCCGGCCAGCAAACCATGCAGCCAATCTCCGCGGGTCAGGCCGTAGATAATCACGATGAGGAGGCTAATACCCGCACCTATAATGGCGATATTACGGACCAGGCGTCCGGTCTCTTTTTGCAATAATGAATCTTCAGTTTCTACTTTTTGCAGGGACTTGCCGATCTTGCCCATTTCGGTTAGCAGACCGGTGTTTTTGACCTCGGCAATGCCCTGTCCCCGCACAATCAAAGTACCAGAAAACAAGAAAGGTAGATCATCGCCTCCAGGCCGGTCCATAGCCGCGGCTGGATCGCCGGAACATTTAACCACCGGCACCGATTCTCCCGTTAGCAAGGACTCGTCGGCGGCGAAATCGGTACAGGCGGTCACGATCGCATCCGCCGGAACACGGTCGCCCTCGTTCAAAATCAAAATATCACCGCGCACCACTTCACGTCCAACGATCCTTTTCTGCTGTCCGTCACGTACTACCAGAGCGCGCGGGCTGGAAAGGTCACGCAGGGCTTCTAGAGTGCGTTCGGTCTTGCGCTCCTGATAAAAAGTGATGCCGATGATGACGAAAACAAAACCCAGCAGGATCAGGGCTTCCTGAACGTCACCCAGAAAGATATAGATGACACCGCAGGCGATCAGTAAAAGGAACATTGGTTCCTTGATCACGTCGAAGGCGATAGAAAAGACATTTTTCCGTTTGGCAGAAGGCAGTTCGTTAAAACCCTCTTCTTTCAGGCGGCGGCCGGCCTCAGCTTCGCTCAAGCCTTGCAGACTGCTAATGTCGTAGTTAAAGTTCTGGGTAGGATTAGAATTTTTCAAGGTACTAATCTCCTGTAAGTATTTTGCTACCTGCGGGATTTTAGTATAAAAAAATCCGCAGGCTAATTTCACTTAGTCCTGCGGATGATTAATCCACTGCTTAAGGGCCCGACTCACCATGGGTCTGCTCTAAGTCTACTAATTTTAAAAAATTTTAAAAATTAAGTCAAATCAGGTGCAGCGGTTATTGCGGCCGACGCTTCCCGTAAGTTATCTGATCGTCTCCAATCATATAAAAATCCTTGATCAGCCCAACCACTTCGTAACCTGCCCGCTTATAAAACAAGTTAGTGCGGTCATACTCAGATTTGGAGGAGGTCTCCAGCACCAGCAGCCTGGCCCCAGCTTCCCACATAGCATTTTCAGCCGCTTCCCAGAGCTTCCGGCCAATACCCTGGCCCCGGATGTTGTTGTCCACGGCAAACCAGTAAAGCTCCCAGACATTATTAGTGATAGGGACTGTCCCGTAAACTACATAGCCCCCGATGCCAGGCTCCAAGTCAGCCACCAGAATGAAAAATCCGGAGGCTGCGCTGTCCTCCAGATAATCATCGATAACTTCTTCAGCCAGATCGACTTCGTCAGGTAAAAATTCAGGAGTATTGTCTAAAAGACGCATCAGGCCTGGTTTGTCTTCCTGTGTCATAGCTCGAATTTTCATATAACCTATTTTAGAGCTAAACGCAGAATTTTGTCTATGAATTGGCTATAGGAGCTGCCAGCGGCTTCCGCTTGACGGGCTGCGCCGCTGCCTGGGGTAATATCCGGATTGGGGTTGACTTCCAAAACATAAAAATCGCCCGGTTTTCCTTCTCTTATATCGGCCCTGGCATAACCCCGGCAACCCGTTATCCTGAAAGCAGCCTTGGCCAGTTTGGCGATACGAGTTTTCTCCGCGGCGGTGATCTGCGCGGGACATTGCACGCGGGTGTTGTTGTAATATAGACTGCCCTCATCCCATTTTGAAGCGAAAGTGAGAATCCGGGGTTTATCCAGCGGCAGGGTGTAATCAATTTCCGAGACAGCCGGGTTAGTTAAACGCTGATTTCCCATCACCACAGTGTTAAATTCACGGCCGTTCAGGAATTCTTCTACCAGTGCTCTGCCGCCGAAACAGGCGCAAATTCTTTCCACCTGTTTGGCTAAGGCGCTCATACTATAGACCACGCTGTCTTCGCAAAGACCGTGGCTGGCGTCTTCACCCACCGGTTTGACCACACAGGGAAAGATAAGATGGAAAGTCTCGATATTTGAAGGAGTTAAGATTTGATATTGCGGCGTTTTGATGCCAGCCGCTGACAGTATTTTTTTAGTCCTGGCCTTGTCCAGCGCTAGGTCCAAAGCGGCAGCCGGGCAACCGCTAAAGGGCAATTTTAATTCTGTCAGCATGGCCGCTATGCGGCCCTCGGTCTCTGGGCTGCCGTCAAAACCCTCAAAAAGATTGAAGACTACGTCAGCCTGGATCGATTTTAGCGCGCGTTTGACTTTGCTGAGCGGTGGCTTGAGGGGAATCAAGCTGTAATCGTAATTCAGGTCTTGCAGAGCATTGCTGACGGCTTGAACTTCATCCAGGACACCCAGCTCAGCCTTGGACTCGCCCAACTCGCCGTAGCGGTCAGGCAGTGGGTCGTTGTAAATAAGCGCTACTTTTAATGGCATTTAGGATATCTCTTCAAAGCTGCCTCCAGAATCGATCCAATCAAATCGTTATAAGCTAGCCCTAGTAATTTAGCCATGATTATAAGGTCGCTGCTGCGGGGATTAAGCCCGGCCAGCGGATTAATCTCTAAGAAGTAGGGCGTGCCGTCAGCGCTGATCCTGAAGTCCACACGGGAAAAATCCCGGCATTCCAGCACTTGGAAAGCCTTAAGAGCGTATTTTTCGATGTCCTTTAAGATAGTCTTATTTAATTTGGCGGGACATTCATAGTCCACCAATTTTAAGTAGTCGCGTTTTACTTCCAGTGAATAGACGAAATCCGAGTTCTGCTGGCGCGGAACCACTCGCATGATGCCTACCAGTTTGGGCGGGTTGTTGCCTACTACTCCCACCGTGACCTCTTCTCCGGAGATGAACTCTTCTACCAGTACCGGCTGACAGTATTGCTTGAGGAGTTGAGTGACGATGGGCTTTATCTGCTCTGGGTCGCGGACCAGAGAATTGAAGCGGATGCCTTTGCTGGAGCCTTCCCAGACCGGTTTGACGAAAGCCGGAGATGGCAAAGCCGCCCAATCTACATATTTCACGTTGTCGTGGTCAATGACGCTCCATTTGGGAGTGGGAACGCCTGCGAAGGCGACCAGTTTCTTGGTGAGGTGTTTGTCCAGGCAGACGGTCAAACATTGGGGATCGGCGCCGGAGTAGGGGATATCCAGCATCTCCAGGACAGACGGTGCCTGGGCCTCGCGGCTGCGGTAGCTTCCCAGTCCTTCTGAGATGTTGAAAACGAAATCTACTTTTTTAGAAAGTACCTGTTTTAAAAACTCGCGGCCGCCCCCCAGTTTGACCACCGTATGCCCTTTGGCTTCGATGGCCGCTTTGAGGGCGTCCACTGTTTCAATTGAATCGTATTCTTCTAACGCATCTTCCGGTTGTCCTGAACCGGCAGATACGGAGTCCTTAAGATCGTACGAGAGCCCTATCTTCATCAACAACCGCTTCTTCACTCTGAGCTACCATTTCCAACTTGTTACCGGAATCGGCTCCCGGGTTCCGGAACGTAATGATACGGCCCTGGTAGTTTCTCAGAATTAAACGTTCTTTAGTGTGTGAAAGGACGTAATCCGGCTGCAGCGGGACTTTACCGCCGCCCGAGGGCAGGTCAATGACGAAAGCAGGTATGGCCAAACCGGAGGTGTGGCCGCGCATGCCTTCGATGATGCTGATGCCCGTCTCAACGGGTGTCCGCAGGTGCTCTGTACCCTGTACTTCGTCACACTGGAACAGGTAGTAAGGACGCACCTTGGCTTTCAGTAAAGCGTGAGATAGTTTAAGTTGGGTCTCGACGCTATCGTTAATGCCGCGCAGTAAGACCGTCTGGTTGTTGACCGGCACGCCGGCGCGCAACAGTCTATCACAGGCCTGAGCCGCTTCCGGAGTAATCTCATTGGGATGGTTGAAATGGGTGTTAAACCAGATCGGTCCGTATTTGGACAGCATATCGCACAGTTCAGCGTCGATACGCTGGGGCAGTACTACAGGGTAACGTGAACCGATACGAACCATTTCCACCGATTCAATCTTGCGCAGCTTGTACAGGACGCGCTCCAAACGATCTGTTGAGAGAGTCATAACGTCTCCACCGGAGATGATGACGTCTCTAACTTTGGGGTGATTGCGGATATAGTTCATCATGAGATCGATTTCTTCTTCTTTGCGTACCCAGCCGCCGTGCTGCCATTCACGCTTGCGCGTGCAGTGCCGGCAGAACATGGGGCAGATATCGGTGAGAACCATGAGAACTCTATCCGGGTAACGGTGAACCAGGCCGGGGACTACGGAGTCTCTTTTCTCCTCCAGAGGATCTTCTTCGCCCATATCGGCCATCGTGATTTCATCAAAGCAGGGTATGGCTTGTTTTCTGATGGGGTCATTGCGATCTTCGGGATGGATCAAAGAAAGATAGTAGGGGGTCACAGAAAAGGGGTATCGGTTGATAACCAGATCCAGTTGAGATTTTTCGATAGATGAAAGAGGAAGATATTTAGCTAGCTCTTCTACCGTTGTGATGCGGTGACGAAATTGCCACTTCCAGTCATCCCAATCTTTGGCAGGGACGTGTCCAAAATGTTTTTCTTTAATTGTGAGTAAACCGCGTTTACTTGGAGGCTCTTCTTCTTCATTGTTGAAGAAGAGGTTACCTAAGGGAGGCTCTCCTTCAGCCTGTATCAAAGTCTCGGCTTTGATTGATGATGATGCAGTCACTTTTCTCCTTATGCTTTTATATATTTCTTGGCGGTAAAATTTCTACCGCCTACGACATATGCATCCTTATTAATGTAATAACATTAATTGAGGCTAATGTCAAGGGTTTTTGGGGCTTTTACAAAAAGAATTTTTGGGGAACTTTTGCACCGATATCAAGCCCTGTTATTTGCCCTCTATTTTATAACGCAATAGCCATCTTGAAGTTAGCTCTTGAACAGAATTAGAAGGCAAAGGGCAAAGGTCAAAGATGCAGGTAAAAAGTGAAAAGTTAAAATACCTTGATTTATGATTAAGGATTTAACAAAAGAGATATGATTCGTTTTATTTATTGGCAGAAACGAATGATAAAAGGCAAAGGTCAAAAGTTAAAATTGAAAATTAAAAGTGTAAAAGTGACGAAGCGGGCAAAGGAGGCCGGGGTTTTATAAGGTCTCACCTTACATATGAGAAAGGAGCGCAAGATGAGACCTTTTACGAGAGAAAAGCCCAACCTCCAGATGCTTCAGCCAACAATGCGAATTGACTCATAATTATGTTACCGAAAAGGGCGGCGTTGCGTCACAATTAGTGTTACCGAAAGGAGGTAACCATGACGCGACAAAGTATCAAGGAATATGCTCAAGCGATGAAAATGAGGGACGTTGTGTCTGAACGATACATATGTATTGACTTGGTATAGATAATATAATAATATTTTGTCATGCCAAGACAAGCAAGGTTAGATACATCGGGAGCCCTTCATCATATTATGGTCAGGGGTATTAACAAATCAGATATATTTCGTGACGATCAGGATAGACAGAAATTCCTGGAAAGGCTTGAGTTAAATCTGATAGCCTCTAAATGTTCTATTTATGCCTGGACTCTTATGAATAACCACGTTCATTTATTGTTAAAAAGCGGAGGAAAAGGACTGTCAGATGTAATGCGAAAGCAGCTAACCTGGTATGCTATGTATTTTAACCGGAAGTACAAAAGAACCGGACATCTATTTGAAAACAGATACAAATCGATTATATGTGAGGAAGACCGATATCTGTTAGCCCTAATTCGTTACATTCATCTTAATCCGATACGAGCAAGAATCGTTGACACTTTGGAGGAACTGGACAAGTATCCATGGAGTGGACACGGCGTCATCCTGGGGAATTTCAAGCGGGAATGGATGGACACCTGTTATGTGCTGTTGCAGTATGGTAAAACGTTAAAGAGAGCCAAATCCGCATACCGAAACTTTATAAACGAAGGACTATCTCAGGGCAGAATTCCTGAACTAACAGGTGGAGGACTAATACGTAGTCAGGGAGGATGGTCGGAAGTGATTTCGCTGAGACGCAAAGTATCAGCACTAGATTTTGATGATAGGGTACTTGGCGGCAGTGAATTTGTAAAACGGCTATTGGAAGAAACCGAAGAGAAGAAGAACCAACTTAAAATAGCCAAACCCGGAAAAAGCATCTCTAATATCATTGCGGAAGAAAGCACCAAATCAGGAATCTCTCAATGGTTATTGTGCAGTGGAAGCCGCCGAAAAAATATTGCCCATGTCAGGGCAGTTGTTGCGAAAAGATGCACTGAGGAACTGGGTGCGACCTTCGCGGATATTGCCAGATGTCTGGGAGTAAGTACATCGGCAATCAGAAGATCAGCGTTAGTTTAGGAGCTAATGATCAGGCTCTTAAGTATCTTTCAGACACAACGTCCCCTAGTCAGATACTAGGATTTAGAATTTTATCCTTATCACCTATGTCCAGTATCTAACAATCAGGAAACCAATAATTGCTACGAAGCTGATGGGGGGTAAAGCGGGGAGGGGTTTGCCTTTAAGTACCCAGATCTGCAGCGCGTAAGCCAGGAGCAGCCCCAGCAGGCAGGCGATGGCCACAATAAAGGCTCCTTGAAAACCATAAGCCGCGTAGACCGAAGCGGTGAAAATCAAAGGGAAGCCCAGATCGCCTCCGCCCAGCAGGGAAAACTCTCTTTCCGAGGCTTCAGAAGTGAAGACTTGCTGTATAGCGGAGCTCTTCAGGTTACTACCCCATAACCGGTTCTGGCGTGGCAGGATAAAAGCCGGCAGGGTATCAGATTCCGAGAGTTTGCGGGCCATCCACATCATGTAACCCAGGCGTACCGCTACCACATCATAGATCGAAAGGGCTACCAGCACCCAGACCACGGTCCAGGGTGAAATCAGTACGCCGAAAACCGCTCCTACGCTGGTCAAGGTTAGCAGTAAAAGGACATTTTGCAGCCACAATACCGGCCGGAACAACCAGATGATGGCTACGGCCGCTCCGATGGCCACAGACGGCCAACCTGGCAGCACCAAACCGCAGATAATAACGATACCCCAGGCATAAAGAACAGCGAAAACCAACTGCATTACATATTTTAAGAAACGTACCGGAATGATAAAGAGAACTATGCCTAGAATTACCACCGCGGAGAAAAAGTAGATCAGAATAGGGATGATCTGTATTTGCATTTGATCCAGCGGAATCTGGTTAGTCTCAACGTATGCAGCCACTTTGGGAGCGAGGTAGGTAAAGAGTAAGAAAAAGCCCAGCACCAGCATCAGGCAGCTCCATAAAACCGGGTCTAGACGCGATTTTCTGGGTTGTTCCGGCTGCTTAGACAAAGTCCTCACGCTCCTGTTTCTATTTTTCCTCTGCCCGTGTGGTCTTAGATCCCGCATTTATCGGGAAAGAGGATAAAGGCGAGGGGTTAAGTATAATCTTGCACCCTCATCCTGACCTTCTCCGGCACCCTGAAGGGTCCCCGCTATCCTATTCGCTGAGGCGATTTCAGGTAAGGGAGAAGGGATGGCAATGGGAATTACTTTCAATATAGCAGGGAAAGAGCGAAATTCCAATAGGTGCTGTCATTCTGGAGGTCCGCCTCTGGCGGAACGACCTGTCCCGCATGAGAAAAACGAATCGGGACAGAATCTGGTGATGGGTGGAATTCCCCGCCCTGGGATGCTTCGCTTCGCTCCAGCATGACACAAGAATCCACGAGATCATTGTGATTTGGGAATTGAGATTTGATTAATCGTTCTCATTTGCCTCTTCTTACTGGATACGTCAAAATAAGAATCATGGAAACACGAGAACCGGGTTACCTGGCATTATTCCGTTCAGGAGAGTTAAAAATTCGGGCGGAAGCCCTGTTGGCGCGGCTGGCTCATTGCGATATCTGTCCCTGGGTTTGCGCAGTGGACCGACTGGCCGGACAAGAGGGATTTTGCCATTCGGGCCGCGCTGCTATAATCTCCTCTTTTTGCGCCCACCGCGGAGAAGAACCGGCTCTTTCCGGCAGCCGCGGATCTGGCACTATTTTTTTCGCCAACTGCAATATGCGGTGTGTCTACTGTCAGAATTACCAGATCAGCCAGTCCCCTGAAAACCAGCAGAAAAACACTATTGACGCCTCTGGTCTGGCCGACCGCATGCTTTATCTACAGGATGAATTGCGCTGCCATAATATCAATCTGGTCTCGCCTTCTCACTTCGTGCCGCAGATCGTGGAGGCTTTATGCGAGGCCGTGCCCCGCGGTTTAAGGTTACCCCTGGTCTATAATTCCGGTGGGTATGACAGGCTTGAAACCTTGAAGGCCCTGGATGGTATAGTAGATGTTTACCTGCCGGATATCCGCTATGGGGCCAGCGAGATCGCTAAAAAATATTCAGGTGTAGCGAATTACGTGACGCATAACCGCCGGGCCATCCAGGAAATGTGGCGCCAGGTCGGGCCCTTACAAACGGATGAAAACCAGGTCGCCTATCATGGATTGATTCTGCGGCATTTGATACTTCCAGAAGAGTTAGCGGGCAGCCAGGAGTCTTTAAAGTGGCTTGCTCGCAACATTTCGCCGGAAGTAACCTTAAGTGTAATGTCGCAGTACTTCCCCTGTCATGAGGCGGTAAAAATAGCGGAATTATCACGCACGATAACCTATGAAGAATATGCGGTGGTAGTCAAAGTTATGGAAAAACTGGGGATGGCAAACGGTTGGCTGCAGGAGATGGATGCCCCCACTCATTATTTACCCGATTTCAATCGCGAGGGACACCCATTTATTCCGTAGGACGCAGATACGAAGAATCTAGCCTTTGCGCTTTTTGTTAACGAAAGCAAACTGGATTTTCTTACCGTTGTGATTGGTGTTCTTCTTATTAACAGAAGCCATAAATTCTTTTAGATCGGTTAATTTCTTTTCATCAGCCATTAAAATTCTCTCTTTTTGATATTATTATTTGAACAACGGATATAATTTTACCATAATAGTCCCCAAATATGAAATCATGACCAAATCGCAACTTGGAACTGGCAACTTGCAACTTGAAACTCGCCCTTTTCTTCTGAGGTTATTTTGGCGTAAAACTCCCAATTATGATATTATAGATATTTGTGAAGTAGGAGTGTAGCTCAGTTGGTAGAGCAGCGGTCTCCAAAACCGCTTGTCGCGGGTTCGATTCCTGCCACTCCTGCCATTTCCGCCGAAGTGGCGAAACCTGGCAGACGCGCCATCTTGAGGGGGTGGTGAGCGTAAGCTCTTGAGGGTTCAAATCCCTCCTTCGGCACCATTTAATTTGTAGTTTAAAAAAGGGAATCTTGCGGAAGTAGTTCAGTGGTAGAATGCCTCCTTGCCAAGGAGGAGGTCGCGAGTTCGAGCCTCGTCTTCCGCTCCATTAATAATGGCGACGTAGCCAAGTGGCAAGGCAGGGGTCTGCAAAACCCCCATTCAGCGGTCCGAATCCGCTCGTCGCCTCCATTAACTTTCTAATATGCCGGGGTGGCGGAATTGGCAGACGCAGAGGACTTAAAATCCTCC
>JANYAV010000011.1 GCA_025361145.1 Dehalococcoidia bacterium
CTTATATCGCTTTTGTATCGCTTGGGCATATTCCTTTATACTGTGTCGCGTCATAGTTACCTCCTTTCGGTAACACTAATTCTGACGCAACACTGCCCTTTTCGGTAACACTAATTATGAGTCAATTCGTTTGCTTGCTAATGTAGATCAAATGTTCTAGAATAGACTCATGGTATTAACCCTGCCGGGCAGCTAGCAGTGGTTACCGTTCTTTAACAATTAAATAAGTAGCATGGTTCCTAAATATCGTAGGTCCCGCATGAGCGCAGTGAATCGGAACTAATTACTAACTACTAACAACTAATCCCTAATTACAGGTTCTTTCTTTTGACATCCTCTCTTCAAAGTTATACTATCCTCTCAGAGCCAGTTTAAAAACTCCAAACTGACAACTTTGCTGTCATCCTGGAGTCCCGACCTTCCTCTACTCGCCGCAGCGAATAGGATAGCGGGAAACCCTTTAGGGTGCCGGACGAAGCATCTCAGGGTGGTTGGGAAACCTTGGAACTCGTAACTCGGAACTCAGAACTATTGAGGTACTAATGCTCAAAGACCTGGACTTGATAGTAGACGGACTAAACATTAGAGGTCAATTGTACCTGCCGGTGGATACTAAACACCCCTTTCCCACCGTCATACTTTGCCACGGCGTCCCATCAGGCACCGCCGATCCCACTGATGGGGGCTATCCGCTACTGGCTAAAACCATCTGCGACAAGGGGTTCGCTGTTTATATTTTCCGCTTCCGGGGCACTGGCGAAAGCCAGGGCAACTTCGACGCTTTGGGTTGGACGCACGACCTGATCGCTGCCATCGACGCGGTCTCTCAGCAACCCCAAATCGATAAAAAACGGTTGGCTGTGGTCGGATTCAGCGCCGGGGCAGCGGTCTCTCTCTTTGTGACCGCCCAAGACCGGAGGGTGGTGGCAGTAGCCGCTTGCGCTAGCCCCGCCAATTTTTCCTCTATCAGCGAATCCGCCAACCCTCAAATCACGCTTCACTATTTCCGCAAGGTCGGTATTATCCGCGATTCCGCCTTCCCGCCTTCCCTGGAGGATTGGCTGGCCGGCTTCCGGGCAGTTAACGCCCTGAAAGCCATCCCGGCTATCTCACCCAGGCCGGTGCTATTAATCCACGCTGCTGACGATCCAGTCGTGCCACTGTCCAGCTCTGAAAAGCTGTATCAGGCCGCGGGTGAACCGCGCCAGCTCATCGTCGTTGAAGGCAGCGAGCACCGTCTGCGCCGCAGCGAAGCGGCGGTAGACAGTCTCATCCACTGGCTAAAAGCTCACTTAAATTGACCCTGTCCAGACCTAAGGGGTATAATAAAGTTGTCAGTCTGTGTTCACAATTTGGCTTAAGGCAGGGGAAATTGCGAGAGGCTTGTGGCATTTTCGGAGTGTATGCCCCAGGCGAAGACGTCGCCAGAATTACCTTCTTCGCCCTATTTGCTCTACAGCACCGCGGCCAGGAAAGTGCCGGCATATCTACTTCCGATGGTAAGAAAATTCAAGTTTACGCCAGAATGGGTCTGGTCTCTCAGGTATTTGACGAGGAGTCTCTAAGTCAACTCACCGGCAATATCGCTATAGGTCATAATCGTTATTCCACCACCGGCTCCAGCCGCATGTGCAACGCCCAGCCCCTCGTGGTGGGTTCTGGAGATAACCTGATATCCATCGCCCACAACGGCAATATCGTCAACTCCGAACACCTCTATAAAGAACTCAGCGAAAAAGGCTACACTTTCAACAGCACCACCGATTCCGAAGTCATTGCTAATCTTATTCATTCCGCCCCCGGCGACGATTGGGTGGAGAAAATACGTCATTCCATGCGCCGCATCCAGGGCGCTTATTGCCTGACTATCCTTACTAAAGACCAGTTGATCGCCGTCCGTGACCCCATGGGAGTCCGCCCGCTCTGTCTGGGCAAGATCAATGGTTTCTGGGTAGTAGCTTCCGAAAGCTGCGCCCTCGACCACATCGGCGCTCTCTTTGTCAGGGATATCGATCCGGGCGAAATCATCACCATTGATGCCCAGGGCTTGCATAGCTACCGACAGGCCGCCGTTGAGAAAAAATCTACCTGTATCTTCGAATACATCTATTTTGCTCGCCCCGATAGCATCATAGACGGTCGGTTAGTCTATTCAGCCAGACAGGCTATGGGTGCGACTCTGGCCGAGGAATATCCCGTTGAGGCCGACCTCGTGGTAGGTGTTCCGGACTCAGCTACAGTAGCTGGCATCGGTTACGCTACCAGATCCGGTATTCCCCATGGCGAAGGCTTAATTAAAAACCGTTATGTCGGACGTACCTTTATTGCCCCCGACCAGCGCATGAGAGACCTGGGCGTCAAGATGAAATTCAATCCCCTGCGCGATATTTTGAATAATAAACGGGTTGTGCTGGTGGACGATAGCATCGTGCGCGGCACTACCACCCCTAAAGTCATTAATCTGCTCAGAAAGGCCGGGGCCAAAGAAGTGCACATGCGGGTTTGCGCTCCCCCCATCAAACACCCTTGCTTCTTCGGTGTGGACATGGCCTCCCGCTGGGAATTGATCGCCGCCCAGAAATCCATTGAAGGCATCCGAGACTACATCGGCGCTGATTCCTTGGGCTATCTCAGCATTGACGGACTGGTGAAATCTGTAGGCCTCCCCAAAGAAAACTTCTGCACCGCCTGCTTCACCGGCGACTACCCCATTTCGGTCCAGCTTCAAATGGATAAACTGGCCATGGAAACTGGGGCACCTAAGCTAGTATAGTCCTCCCATGCAGCCAATTCTAAATCACAATGCCCCAATGTATTGACTCCTCCAAGTCTTTCCAAAATGTTATAAATGTTATAATGGTGTTGTCTCAAAATTTCAGTAAATTTACTTGGATTAACTCGAGGAGAATACCTATGGAAAAGATGACTTATGCCGCCGCCGGAGTGGACATTCAAGCCGGTTTGACTCTAAAAAAGAAAATCGCCGCACTGGCCAAACCCACTTTCGGGCCGGAAGTCCTGAGAGGTGTCGGTTTTTTTGGCGGACTCTATGAGTTTAAAGGCTACAAGAACCCGGTGCTGGTCTCACATACTGACGGCGTGGGCACCAAGATGAAAATCGCCATCGCCCTTAATAAACACGACACCATCGGCAGGGACATCGTTAACCACTGCGTCAACGATATTTACTGCGGCGGGGCTAACCCGCTTTTCTTTCAAGATTACGTCGCCTCCGGTAAACTCAACCCGGACCGCGTCGCAATCGTGGTCAAAGGCCTGGCAGACGCCTGTCAGGAAATCGGCATGGCGCTGATCGGCGGTGAAACTCCGGAAATGCCGGGTATTTATGCGGACGATGATTACGATCTGGTGGGCTTTATCGTAGGTGTGGTGGAAAAAGATGAGATGATCCTGGGAGACAATATCAAAATCGGCGATATCATCATCGGTTTACCTTCCAGCGGCCCGCATACTAACGGCTATTCACTGGTGCGAAAAATATTCCCTGAGGCTAAAGACCTCAATACCGGCTATCTGGAATTGGGCCGCACCCTGGGCGAAGCCCTGCTTGAACCCCACCGTTGCTATTATAAAGCGCTCAAACCCCTCCAACCCTCCATCAAGGGACTGGCCCATATTACCGGAGGCAGCTTTTACAAGAATATTCCCCGCTCATTGCCAGAAGGTTTAGCCGCCCAGTTAGATGGCCATTCCTGGGAAGTCCCCCCGCTCTTCCGCATCATACAGAAGGCTGGCAATGTGGAAGAAAACGAGATGAATCATGTCTTTAATATGGGCATCGGCATGACGGTGATTTGTTCAAAAATCCATGCGGACAAGATGCTGCAAGCATTGCCCGGAGCGAAGATCATCGGTCAGGTAATAATACAGTCTGGCGATACAAGGGTCACGATAAAATAGTTAGTAGTTCGTAGTTACTAACTAATGTTTAATAGTTACTGATGACTAATATTTGTGTGTAGAAATTTGGTAATCAGGCTGGCAACTTCCTGGGGGCTTTTCACTAATAACTCAAAAATCCCGCCTTCCAATCCGATTATCCAGATTTGCGGAATAGACGCCTGTAAAAAGGTTAAATTATTGGTCATAGAGGACTGGCTGATAGTGCCTGTCCCGTAAAGATAGAGTACCGGCTGTTTGATATTTTTAGCCTCTTCCATCAAGCCCGCATTTGAATTGCTCTTGAGTCCCCATTTTTTCCAGTCATGGTGAGAAATAGATTTAGTTTCAGCTGCCCCGGTGATATACCAGCTGACGGTAACAATTTTATCCACCAGTTCCTGAAAACGGGCAGCCAGATCGAAGGCCACCGCTCCCCCAAAACCCCAGCCAATCAGCCTGACCTTCCCCAGTTTCAGTTGCTTAATAATGCTGACAATAATTTCAGACCATTCCTGGACGGCCTTAAAATCACCCGCTTGACTGCTTGGGGAAGAAGTATTGACCGGATAATCCAGCGCCAGCAGCCTGTAGTCTCCTGCCAGCAACGGCATAAGTCGTCCCCAGGCCCGGTAAGTGCTGCTTGAGCCAGGAATCAGAATAATCGGATCGCCCTGACCGGCTTCAACGTAATGGATTTTTTGCTTGCCTATCAGCACAAATTTATCCAGCCCATATTTGGCTTTGCGCAGGAAACGTGCTGAACCGGCTTTTAATTCTTTTTCTGGACTCACTGACCCTGCCTCATATTAAAAATCTGCCATATACGCCTGTAATCCCATACCCAGCAACTTTTTATGGATATCATAAGCTTTGACATCGTCCCGGGTCAAACTAAAAAGGGTCGGCCCGGAACCAGCCACATGCACACCCTCAGCCCCAGCCTCCATAAATTTATTTTTCAATTCTTTCAAACCACTAAAATAGCGGTAAGCCGGTTCCTCAAACACATTAAATAGGCCGATCCCAGGTTTGCTGGCCTTGCCGTCCAGCATGTTAAGAAAGTCTTCGGTAATACTGCCGGGGGTATAGTTACGTACAGTTAACTGAGCGTACATCTGTTGAGTCTTGTTATCTGTCTTCAATGTTGATGGAATCAATAAAATAACAGTCATGTGCGGCATGGGGCGTAAAGGCCTGATCCTTTCTCCCTTGCCCTCGATAAGCACGGTGCCCCCGTAGAGAAATAGTGGAACATCCGAACCTAGCTGCGCGGCATAAGCGATTAAATCACGTAATGAAAGCTTTAAATTCCAGAGAAGGTTTAAGCCGCGCAAGACAGCTGCGGCATCACTGCTGTCACCGCCCAATCCTGAACTAAGCGGAATGCGCTTTTCAATCTCAATTAGGGCACCCTGATGGCTACCGATAGCGTTTTGCAGCAGGCTGACAGTTTTAGCAACCAGGCTCTTTGAAGCCGACCATTCCGGCAGATTACACTTGATTTCCACTCTAGGAGCCGGACCGATTTTCACTTTATCATTGAAAGTGACCGTCTGCACCACACTGCGGATCTCATGGAAACCGTCTGGCCTTTTTTTAAGGACTTCCAGGGTTAAATTCAGTTTAGCGGGCGCCGTAGTGGTCATCATCTATTTATTATCCTTCGCCAAGACTTTTTCCAATTTTGCCCATTCGGCCAAGGTCAACATTTCCGCCCTTTTTTGGGGATCAACTCCTGCAGTTTGCATTAAGGCTATAACTTCTGACTTGGGTATATCAAGTCCATGTGATAGCGAATTAGCCACCTGTTTGCGCGCCGAAGAGAACCCGGCTTTAACGGTCTTAAAGAAGTTTTTCTCGGAGGTTACTTCTACCATGGGGCGGTCATACATATCAATCTTGAGGATCGCGGAATCCACTTTAGGAGCAGGGTAAAAATTGGCAGCTGGTACATAATCGACAATCTGCGGTTTGCCGAAATATTGCACGCTGATAGCCATGATGCTTAAATCGCCTGGCTGAGCCACTATATTTTTAGCTACTTCCTTTTGTACCATGATCACCAGGCTGCGGGGTTTGACTGCGGCCTCACAAAAATGGCGAATAATAGGCTGAGTGATATAGTAAGGTAGATTGGCTACCAGTTTATAGTCAGTGACGCTTTTCAAATGTTCCGGAAAACGGTCTTTTTCTTGCTGAATCAAGTCTTGAGGTTCGATTTCCAGGACATCCCCGGCGATGAGTGACAGATTATCGGAGGCGTAAAAAGTCTGCTTTAAGAGGTCAACCATTGATTTGTCCACTTCTATGGCAACAACGTAGCCCGCCTGTTTGACCAGTTCAGCAGTTAAAACACCGGGACCAGGACCAACCTCGATCACAATATCGGCAGGGGACAGGTCAGCGGCGGCGGTTATTTTCTTTAGCACACCGGAATTGATCAGAAAATGCTGCCCAAGACTTTTACGCGCTCTTAATTCGTATCGCTCAAGCAATTCTCTGGTACGTACGAGAAGCGACTTTTCCGGGAAGAAGGATTCTGTCATTTTTCAGCTCTTATTGTAAAAAAAGAGGCTGTGCCCCGACTCTTGATCCCGCTCGGTAGCCTGCCCGCGCCAGCCTGCTCGGGCCAGGTATTCCTGCGGCACCCAGAAAGAACTATTTACCGCTGCTTCCTTTCGAACCTGACGGATTTCATAGAATTCTGCCGCGCAGGACCCAGCCTTCAACACCACTTAACTCGAGCGGAACTACTAATATAGGACCTACAGCCAGAAATCAACCCTGCTAAAGCGGATTGCAGGTACAGGGCACCGCTGGTTCCCCATCTAGCACAACCTCAATCTCATGCTATAGTTTATCCTTTTCTTTGTCAAGACAAACTTCACTGGGTATTTTGAGGCCATTCCATGATGTTTTAGAGCTTTCCCCAGGTTGTATATTTTTGACCAAACCCTAACTAATATCCGCTTTTTCCGTTATTACTAGATGAACACAGAATATTCCCAGGAATATCTATAATAATAGTGAACCCTAAAGAAGGAGCGTTCTATGGAAAAACTTATTATTATAATGCTTAGCCTGATCGTTATTTCGACTATGGTAGCTTGTACTCAACCGGCCGCTGCCGCCGAAGTAAAGTCAGACAAACCCCGGGAGACCGCACCGGCGGTATCGCCATCCGCGCAGTCCGCTTTAGTGAGCAACAACACTGATTTTGCCCTTAGCCTATATCAACTCTTAAAAACTAAAGATGGGAACCTTTTTTATTCACCTTACAGCATCTCCGAAGCCCTGGCCATGACCTACGGCGGCGCTCGCGGAGAAACTGAAAAGCAGATGGCGACAGCCCTGCGCTTCCAGCTTGCCCAGTCCCAACTACATCCGGCTTTTAACAGTCTGGATATTGCCTTAGCCAAACGCGGCAAGGGAGCCCATGGCACTGACGGGAAGGGATTTCGGCTCAACGTGGTTAATGCGATCTGGGGACAAAAAGACTTTAAGTTCAGCAACAGCTATCTGGATCTGCTGGCACAGAACTACGGCGCAGGAATGCGCCTTGTGGATTATATAAATCAGAGTGAACCTGCCCGCCAGACAATCAACCAGTGGGTTAGCGACCAGACAGAAGCCAAAATCAAGGACCTTTTACCTCAAGGATCAGTTACCGACATGACCAGGCTGGTGCTTACCAACGCCATTTATTTCAATGCGGCCTGGGCTTCACAGTTCAATAAAAGTATGACCCAGGAAGGTCAATTTACCCTGGTTGATGGCAATATAGTCACAGTCCCTCTGATGAGACAGCAGGATTCCTTCCGCTATACCGAGAGCACCGATTTTCAAGTAGTAGAACTCCCTTATGACGGCAATGAGCTTTCAATGATCATACTATTACCTAAACTGGAGAATTTCAGCAATTTCGAAAAAGCCTTAACCAGCACCCAATTGAAAACCATTCTGGATAGTCTGAGCAATAATGAAGTCAATTTGAGCCTGCCAAAATTCAGCGTCAGCTCCGAATTTAGTCTGAATCAGACCCTTAGCGACCTTGGCATGCCGCTGGCTTTTTCTCCAACCGAAGCCGATTTTTCAGGTATAGATGGAGCCAGGGACCTGTATATCAGCGATGTAGTGCATAAAGCCTTCGTCACGGTCGACGAAGAGGGAACGGAAGCTGCTGCCGCCACTGGAGTAGTAATAGGAACGGATGATATGCCGCTGGAAGTCAAACAAATGACTGTAGATCACCCCTTCATCTACCTTATCCGGGACAATCCCACCGGCACAATTTTGTTTGCAGGCAGAGTAATGAACCCGACCAAATAAAGGGTTTTATTCCCTCTTAAGTTGCTGGGTTAAAAGTGGCACAATTTTAAACAGATCACCCACCAAACCATAAGTCGCGATATCGAAAATAGGCGCTGAAGGATCGCTATTAATTGCGACTATAGTGTCGGCGGTTTGCATACCTGCGAGGTGCTGCACTGCACCGGAAATACCGCAGGCAATATATAATTTAGGAGCGACCGTCTTGCCGGTCTGCCCTACCTGATGTGAATAGGGTAGCCAGCCTTCATCCACAGGTGGTCTGGAGGAACCTAACGCAGCTCCCAGAGCTGCCGCCAGTTCTGCGATCAATTGGAAATTTTCCGTTTTCCCGACTCCCCGCCCTCCCGCCACAATCACATCCGCCTCATCCAGTTTAACTTTTTCAGAAACATCCTCAACAAATTTTAAGAGTTGGCTATGGGCCGTTATCCCCTCTTTATTGAAATCCAGCTTTATGATCTGACCCTGACGCCCTCCGTCGGGCGCATTCTTTTTAAAAGTGCGCGGACGCACTGTAGCCATCTGTGGACGGCTGGAAGGACAAATAATGGTAGCCATAATATTACCGCCGAAAGTAGGCCTGGTCTGCAGCAACTGCCGCTTCTCAATATCAATTTCCAACCCGGTACAATCAGCGGTTAATCCGCAGCTGACTTTAGCTGCCACCCGCGGAATGAAGGAACGTCCCAGGGCAGTGGCCCCGGCTAACACTATCTCCGGTTTATATTGCTGAATCAAGTTGCTCAACTGAGCTGTCAAGTAATCCTCAGGATTAGAGGATAAATCAGGACTATCCACCAGAAAAACCTTGTCCGCGCCGTGAGTAATTAATTGCTGTAAATCCTGAACCCCATGCCCGAAACAAACCGCGCATACTTCGGTTTTAAGTCCGGCTGCTAACTCACGGGCTTTAGCCAGCAACTCCAGAGAAACGCTTTTAACCTTGCCATCTCTCTGCTCAGCGAAAACCCAAACGCCTTTATGCTCTGAGCTGACAGCGGTTTTCTGAGTTTCTTCCAATGTAATAGCCTCGCTGGGACAAGCTTCTTGACAGGCCCCGCAAAGCGTACAGCGGTCGTTGACCACTATCTTATCTTCTTTCAATTCCAGAGCGCCAAAGGGACAGGTATTGACGCAAATCGAGCATAAAGTACATTTTTCCGGGTTTATCTTAATAGCCAATTTTCTTCCTTTCCAAATAAACTAAGCCAGACCGCCTTCTCTAAGCTTGCCGAGCAGACAGGTCACTTGAATTTCAGGTTCTCCATGGATCATCTCGGCCTTCTTATCATGCTGAGGCGTAAAAATTTTAACCACTCGGGTAAAAGAGCCGTTAAGGCCGACCTTCTTAGGATCTAAACCCATGTCCTGGAGCGTCCAAATGGGGATTTTGGCGCTTTTCGATTTCATTACGCCGCGTAGGGAGGGGAGGCGGGGAATATTAATCTCTTTGGTCACGGTGATTACAGCGGGTAAGGTGGACTGAATAATTTCATAACCTTCGTCCATCATTCTCTTGACCCGCATTTGACCCGCGCTGATTTCTTCAATCTGACAGACATAGGCCGTAAAAGCCGCTCCCAGCATCTCCGCCATTTCTGGGCCTACCTGAGCGGTATCTCCATCCGTGGACTGGCGTCCGCAGATAATCAGATCGATTTGACCCATCTTTCTCACAGCTCCGGCCAGCGTATAAGCGGTCGCCCAGGTATCTGCTCCGGCGAATGCCCTATCACTCAGCAGTACGGCTTCATCCGCTCCAAGAGAAATAGTCTCTTTAAGCATATCCACAGCCTGAGCAGGCCCCATGCTGATAGCGGTAACTTTCCCACCAAATTTCTCTTTTAAGCGCACTCCCTCCTCCAGCGCATAGCTGTCAAAGGGATTGATGATATTCTTGATACCCTGCCTGATAAGAGTGTTGGTCTCAGGATTGATCTTGACCTCGGTAGTACCCGGAACCTGTTTTAAACAGACGACTATATTCATTACGATTTGGCCTTTCTTTTACGCAGTTCAGCAGCGACAGCACTTCTCAAGACCTGATTGGAACCCTCATAAATCTGAGTAATCTTGGCGTCCCGCATCATCTTTTCCAGCGGATAATCTTTCATATAACCGGCCCCGCCGCATAATTGAACAGCGTCGGTGGTCACGCGCATAGCCACATCAGAAGCGAAAACCTTAGCTGCAGCCGAGCTTTCAGTAATGTCTTTAGCCCCGCTATCAGCATATCTGGCCGCCGCATAAATCAAGGCACGAGCAGCTTCTACCTGAATTGACATGTCCGCCAGCATGCTTTGCACAACCGGTTGGTTGATAATGGCCTGGCCGAACTGGATACGCTGGGAAGTATATTCATAGGCTGCCTCCAGAGCGCCCTGGGCGATACCCAGAGCTTGAGCCCCTACACCCGGACGAGATTTATCGAGCAATTTCATAGCCATAATGAAGCCCATACCCGGCCTGCCGATAATATTACCTTCTGGAATTAAACAATTCTGGAAAACTAATTCACAGGTAGCCGAGGCACGGATGCCCATCTTTTTTTCTTTCTTGCCAAAGGTGAATCCAGGAGTGCCTTTTTCAACCATAAAAGCGCTGGCGCCGCGAGGGCCTTTAGATTTATCAGTTAAGGCTATAATTGTGTAGAGTTCAGCTTCACCACCGTTAGTAATAAATTGCTTGGTACCGTTTAGTAGATACCCGCCTTCAACTTTTTCTGCTGTGGTCCGAATGCCTGAAGCATCGCTGCCCGCAGTGGACTCGGTTAAAGCAAAAGCACACAGCTTTTTCCCTGCCGCGATATCCGGTAAAAACTTGCGTTTGAGTTCTTCAGAGCCAAAGTCCATTAAGGTATAACTACCCAGAGCGGTGGCGGCATAACTGATGGCTACGCCGCTGCAAACGCGGCTAAGTTCTTCCACCACTAAAGAAAGCTCTAAACAGCCCCCACCCAATCCCTCGTATTCCGCCGGGACAAAAACGCGAAAAAGGTCGGAATCCGCCATATCTTTAATAATCGGCCAGGGAAATTCTTCAGCCTCATCCAGATGGGCTCGCACCGGCAAAATGCGTTCTTCAGCCAGCTTCCTGGCTAGCTCTTTAATAGTCTTCTGTTCATCCGTTAAAAAGTACTGCAAGGTACTCTCCTTTTTTAATGCAATCGAAACCAGTCTATTATAAAAAACTATCTTCCGTCAAACTCAGACAGAGGAAAACCATGGAGACAAAGTTCAATTCCCTGCTAGTTGTCCAGGTCTTGGGGAAGAAGTTATAATGGATGAAGTTAAACCTAATGCCTTTTGCTTCTCGACAAGGATGAGAATATGGTTTCAAACCAATCCCAATGGAATTCGGTCTACAACCGCGACAAAAAGGTCTGGGGAGACAACCCCAGCCAACTGGCTGTGGTTGCCTACAACTATTTAAGAGAAAGCCAGGCCTTCAGGAACCGCAAAGACATCTTCATCCTGGACCTCGGCTGTGGCTACGGACGGAACGCGATCTTTCTAGCCCAAAATCTGCCCTGCCACATTTTAGGGCTGGACAATTCTCAGCCAGCCATAGATATGGCCATGCAGTCTCTAAAGGGCTCTTTGGCAAAAAAGATTGAGTTTCTTTGCTATGATTTTACCAACGTCAGCGATAAATATGACGTGATCTTTGTCTCTAACCTGTATCAAGTTTTAAAACCGCAAGAAAGAACCCAACTCAGGGAAACCATCAAACGCTGCCTCAAACCCGATGGTATATTATTTTTAAGCACTTTTTCAGTACGTGACCCTGAACATTACGGCAAGGGTACACCGGTAGATGGCGAGCCCAATTCATTTTTCGACATCCGTTATATGCACCTTTGCACTCGTCAGGAATTGGAACAAGACTTCGATTTTTTGACTATAAACGCCCTCTACGAACACATATTTCATGACTTGCGTCCTAACCACGATCATGATCACATTTCATGGATACTTATGGGACACCTGAAATAGCTAATTCCCAAGATCATAACCAAATAAATCATAATCAAGAATTGAATGTCTAACCCCAAATATAATAATTGGAGGCGTTTTCGTGTCTAAATCCATCAAAGGCACTCAAACTGAAAAAAATCTACTGGCGTCATTTGCCGGCGAATCCCAGGCCCGCAACCGTTACACCTATTTTGCCAGCGCTGCCCGCAAAGAGGGCTTTGAGCAAATCGCCAATATCTTCACTGAGACTGCGGATAACGAGAAGGAACACGCCAAAATCTTCTTTAAATATCTAGAAGGTGGAGAACTGGAAATCACGGCCTCTTATCCCGCTGGCATGATCCTGGACACCCAGGCTAATTTGCAAGCCGCTGCCGCTGGTGAAAATGTTGAATGGAGTAAATTATATAGCGATGCGGCACGCACCGCCCAACAAGAAGGATTCCCGGAGATAGCCTCCTCCTTCACTCAGATCGCCAGAGTCGAGAAATTCCATGAGGCCAGATACCGCCAGCTGCTCAGTAACATCGTCAAAGGTGAGACCTTTAAGAAAACTGCACCTGTAAAATGGCATTGCGCTAACTGCGGCTTTGTTTTTGAGGGCACCGAAGCCCCATTGATATGTCCCGCCTGCAAACATCCACAGGCCTTTTATGAATTACTGGCTGAAAATTATTAGCTCGCCTTGTGGATACCGGCTTAATAGTATCTTAATAATTGATTGTTAACATAAGAGCAGAATAAAGGTGACCTTGAATTCAGGTATCAAGACTAATTTATATTGAATAACGTTTCGCTTTACGTTATAATCGTGACAATTAAACCGCTGGTATATAATATGGTTAAGAATCTAGTTTAAGACATGGAGGCCTGCGTAAATGCGAAGACTCTTTAGATACTTTTCTGCTGCATTGATCCTGGTGTTAATCTTCTCACTTATTTTGCCAATTTCAGCTCTGGCTGCTGGAACAATTATTTTTAGTAGTAGCGTTACCAGCGGACCTGTAGGAACTCCAGTGATAATTCAAGGATCAGGCTTTACCCCAGGCGAGGTTGTTTCAATCACTAATGACGGCAACCCCTGGACATCTGCGACTGCCACAGGAGGTACCTTCAGTAAATCTATCAATATTCCAACCTGGCCTTACGGTGATCATGCAATTCTCGCTTCAGCAATCAGCGGAGCTTCCAATACTCTTACTTTCAGTGTAACCCCCAGTATCACCCTCAGTGCTTATACAGGAACAACCGGAACTACGATTAGTATCTATGGTTCTGGCTTCACAGCTAGCGACTCAGCTATCGAAGTGACGTTCGATAGTATAAGTGTGAAATCCGGTATTCAATCGAACACCAACGGGTATTTTAGTTCATCTTTCATTGTACCTTCCACTTCCTCAGGTTCTCATACTGTGACTGCCTCAGACTCGGCTGGCGTTCAATCCACACATTCGTTTACCAGTACTTCTAATGCGATCATAACTCTAAATAAAACTACTGGCACAGTGGGGAGTTCACTCACAGTCTCAGGGACAGGTTTTGCGCCTAGTGAAAGCAATGTTGTCGTCACTTATGACAGCAATCTGATAGGAACTTCTACTACAGCCACTTCTACAGGAAGCTGGAGTATTACTTTTAATATTCCCGCTTCTACTGGAGGCTCACATACAATTGATGCTTCTGGAGATTCAACCCCATCCTCGGCTGTAACCAATAAGACGATCACGGTAACCCCCAACCTGACAATAGCAAAAACCAGCGGTCCCCCTGGAACTCAAGTACTAATAACAGCCTCTGGTTTTGCTGATAGTGAACAGGGAATTACAGTTACCTGGGATAGTTCTCCGATTGGAAATCAGGTTAATGCTGGGAAAATCGGCGCCTGGACTTCAACTATAACCATCCCCGCTTCTTCATCTGGACCTCATAACATCAATGCCTCTGGGCCAACTACTACAGCAGCAACAAATCAGGTTTTTACTGTAGGAGCAGGAATTTCGCTTAATAAGACCAGCGGTACAGTAGGGACCTCTATCAGCGTCTCCGGAGCTGGGTTCGGGGCCAATGACAAAAATATTTCAATAACTTTTGAAGGTGTCTCAGACCCGGTTGCCACAGTGCCTAAAACTACCGAAGGGGCTTGGACAGCCAACTTTACTGTGCCAACCTCCACCAGTGGAGATCATACTATTACCGCGACCGTGGGTAGCACTAAGGTCACAGCAATTTTTACTACTCTGCCTAGTGTCAAACTGGACACCGCTATTGGCAGCGCCGGAAGTATCATTACTGCCAGCGGCTCTGGTTTCAGCCCTGGCCAGAAGAATATCTCTATAAAATTTGACGACACAGAAGTTATCGGTGATATTACGGCTAGTTCTACTGGAGCATGGATCACCTCTTTCCCGATCCCAAATGCCGCTTCTGGTAATCACGTTATCAGTATTGCCGGCGCGGAAGGGCTTAATTTAAGTATAGATAACCTTACTTTTAAGATTAAAGCAGCGGTTTCTTTATCTCCTGAGACCGGCACTGTAGGAACTGCGGTGGTAGTTAAAGGCGCCGGGTTCATTGCCGGCAGCAATATCAATATCACCTACGATGATATCAACCTTGCGAAAACCACCGCGTTATCAGATGGTAGTTTCAGTAAATCTGTCGTCATCCCCGCATCAAAGGCGGGTGACCATGAGATTAAGGCCAGTGATTCAGCCAATACCGCTGTCATGAATTTCAGCATTGACGGGACTGCTCCTGCTGTGCCCAAACCCACCAACCCTGAGGACGGGGAAACAGTCGGATTTATGAGCAGCATCACTCCCTCTTTCTTCTGGACCAAAGTGACCGCCAGCAGTCCGGTAACCTATACCTTCCAGTTGGACAGCGATCCGGAGTTTTCCAACCCTCTGGAAAAAACCGGGTTGAATGGTACGAAATATTCCTTGAGCAAAGCTGAGGCATTACCCAGAGGCGATTATTACTGGAGAGTCAACGCCATTGATGCCGCCGGCAATGAAAGTCCCTGGTCTCAACCCCAATACCTCAAGTCAGGTATGATCTCCCCATTTCTGTTTATTTTAATCCTGATCCTGGTTATTGCAGGTCTGGGCTATGGCGTATTCTTCCTGATGACTAAATTGCTCCCAAGACGTCGGGCAGCACAAGCAGCTGCCGCTTCGCCTGAAATCGTTATTCCTGAAATAATCAACGCTGAGTTCAAACAGATTGATGGCGGTAAATCGGCCATGCCCTGGAGATTAGCCTTGCCGCAAGCGCCCCAACAACCTAAAGGTTCAAAATCTCTGTCTTCCGAAGACCAGGCCAGATTGAAGGTCATCATCGACTTCGCCAAATCCTTGCCTCTGCCTCAACCCGATTCAAATACTGGCTGGCTGGTTGAACTGGCTGAGAATGTTACCGGTAGCTCGGCTTCACCTGCCCTTTACAGCCAGATATTGAAGGGGGAAATCCAGATCCGTTACGAACCAGCCTGGATGCGCCATCCCACCTTCCTGGACTTGCAAGCCCTGCTTGAAGGACAGCCTATTATGCAGGACCTGACTACGTTTGTAGACAGTGTTAACAACCTGACTTCCAGCACAAACCTGGTATTACAAGACATTTATCATGATACTACCGTTGAAGTCACCTGGGACCTGCTCTCTAATGGGGGGTGGGCTTATATCTCGGGGGTATACACTGATGGAGTGGGTTGGTTCCAGGGTAAAAACCTGCGAGAACCTTCCGACCGTGATTACAGCGTCAAAACCGAAAGTCCTTCCGGTGAGCAACCGGCTGTCACGGGGCTTTACGGTGAACCGAATACAGTTTTTGCTGGATTACTGGTCAAAACCCCAGGTGAGGCAGATGTCCAACAATTACGTGCATTGCATTTAAAACTACGCCGCACCTACCGCAATAGTGACAAGTTAAAAGACCTTGTTAGCCTGATCACCCAACTGGAAGTCCAGCGCAACCGTCTACTGAACGCTTTCAGCCAATTTAACAGACTCAGCACCTAGTCCTAATCAGACTCGAGAGAAAAAAGAGGGGTAAAGCTAAACCTTGCTCCTCTTTTTCTGTTTGCTAAAGGGCTATTAAAATTTTATGATTACTATTAGATATTTATTAAAGGAAAAGAGATGGATCTGACACAACTATTCAACGCGCAAAACTTTAAAAGCCTGTGGCTTCCGGTCATTATAGGGATCCTGGTTATCGTGGTCTTATATATATTGAGACGCTATCTTTACAAATTCATCCATAAACTAGCCGCTAAGACTGCTACTTGCTTCGACGATATTATGATTCAAGAAACACGCATCGCCACCTTCTTATGGTGTATCTGGCTAGGTGTGTTCACTGCCTATAAGCTGGTCGAGACGCCCCCAGCCTGGTTAGAACTGGAAAACAAAATCATCCCAGTGCTGTTTGTAGCTTTTGGCATCTATACCGTCGTCATGATAATTGTAGCAACTTTTAAATGGTACAAAGCTGAGATTTGCCCTCGAACTTCCAGCAGCCTGGATGATTTGATCACAGGGGCTCTTATCTGGGGAACCCCCATTGTGGGTATTATCCTGGGCGCCATTCTGGTATTAAATATGTTGGGCTATAAGTCAGCTCCAATCAATCAATTTTTACTGGACCACGGGGTAATCATGGCTGTCATGACCATTGTCACGGTGACGCTGCTTTTAACGACAGCTCTCTTAACCCCCAGAGTAATTGATGGCATCGTACGTAGTGCTCGGGCGGAACAAACAGAAGAAGAATTACAAAAACGTTCCAATACCTTGATAAGTGTAATTGTGGCGGTCATTCAAGTTGTCGTTATATTCGTCTTCCTGCTGAGCCTTGCCAGCAATTTGGGCATTAATATTACTACTGTTTTGGCTGGCGCAAGCGTCCTGGGTGTAGCGATAGGCTTCGGAGCCCAATCCATGGTCAAGGATGTAATTGCAGGTTTGTTTATTATTCTGGAAAACCAGTACCGTAAAGGCGATGTGGTAAAAATCGCGGGGGTGGATGGGGAAGTGGAAGAAATTAATCTCAGACGTACTATTTTGAGAGATACGAACGGCGTCTACCACGTGGTTCCCAATGGTGAAATCCGGGTCTCCAGTAATCTAACCAAACAATTCTCAAGAGTTAATCTGAATGTATCAGTAGACTATGAGACCGACCTGGATAAAGCCATGGGGGTCATTAACCAGGTGGGTAAAGAAATGATCTTGGATCCAGTCTGGAAAACCTATCTTACCAGCGCACCAAAGGCATTGCGGGTGGATAACCTGGGAGAATCTGGCATTGACATCAAAGTAATAGCTGACACCCGTCCATCTCGACAATGGGAAGTGGCCGGAGAACTGCGGCTACGCATTAAAAAGGCTTTCGATAAAGAGGGGATCGAAATTCCTTATCCGCATACTAAGGTAATCTTGGAAACACCTTCACCCAAAGGAGAAACTGCCGAGTAAGGCTTAACCCGGAGGCATCTATTTATTCAGCAGACATTCCAAACAGCGTCCTTGTGTACAATAAGACTTATACAAATACAGCAAGCCCTGCTGACGAAGTGCAGAATTCACTAATGCCTTTTCAGCTTTTAACTGACCGAGCATGTGCTTTTGTATAGAATTTGTTTCGCAAGGAGGATAACGGCGGATAATATTATCTAAACCGCTTACGAGCTTATTTTCCCCGATCAACTCGCCCCAAGCCTTGAAAAAGGGAAAAATTACGTTAATAACGATCTCGTTGGCTCGCCCCTCTCCAAGCAGCCATTTATTACGGCTAACAGCAGATGGACAAAAATCATAACGGCCGTACCAGTAGTCCTGCGCTCTGACCCTTAGTAACGCTCCCCAATCTACACCTTTATCATCCTCCACAGCCCGCTCAATTACCCGATGCCAGGTATCCAGCCAGCCATATCGCCGATAGCGGAAAAACACATGTGAAAGGGCAATGATACGGCATACCGGATTGTTGCTGGGCCTTACCCTGAAAAATTCCCAATCCAGATGGGACATTAACTGGACAGAACCAATCTCACTCCAAATCTTTTCCAATTCCCCAACATAACTATCAGCACACTCTTTTAATCGGCGCTGCGACGGCAACAGACCGGCTGAACCTAATAAAAATGCCTGAAGCCTTATCCGATCCCATCCTCCCACACCCAATTGTTTTAGATCAGTTAGTGGCACCTGGCAAGCTAAATTGAGAAAAGGTCTTTTGTTTTTAGAATATCCCAGAGCTTCCAGAAGACCAACATAAAAGACCTGCTCAGCCTCCATTTTTTGAAGAGCTGAACTGAATCGCTCAACTTTCTCTGCCAGTCTGGTTTCTCCCAACCTCTCCAGGATGTTACTCAGCTCGGCAGTCTGGCTCATCCTGCAGGGCAACGTCTTGCCCCCCTCTTCCATGTCAGCCAGTTCTCTATCCAATACAATAGTCGGAACGCTTTGCCCATCTTCTAAAAAAATACATTCACCACTGTCCTGTTGCCAGGCTACATGAAGCACAACCTGATTATAATGAGGGTCAAGGTGATGGCCGTGGGCTTGCCAACCCGAAGTGCAACTGTGGATTTCGATATTGCCCTGCTTGACGTCATTACCGGACAGAATAACGGCATCCTTGAAATCCCCTCCTCGACCGTCGTTCAAACGGCCGGGATAAATAACTTCTACTGATCGTCCGTCGGCGGCTAGCATTTTGCGCTGGCTGTCCATTTGCCGCTGCCAACGCCGCACCACTTCTATTTCTGGCACGACATTAGGACTCATTGTGACGGAATACCCAAATCACCGATAAAATTTTCAAAAGGCATATCGCCAAATTTTATATCCATCTCCAATATGATAAAGCTCCCAATCTACGATTATCTTCAACAGTACACGTTATCGTGTATTTTGTCAATAGCATTATTCCGTTGTGATATTATTTGGAGGATCACAGAAAATTGAAGATTAGAAATTGATTATGGATTTTTCGCTTGATAATCGAAGTTGGCTTTTTCCGCTACCATAAATAATAGCGTCGCGGAGGCTCCCCGCGGTTGATACATACCGGTTTCCCATTCACTGATGGTCTGCTGTCGCGTACCCAAACGTTCGGCCATCTCCTGCTGCGTGAGTCCTAAATGACGGCGCAGGGACTGAATGCTCTGGCTATCCCATTGAGGTTTATCAGCCTGATATTTCTGCGACATGCTGCTATTTTACACGTCTCAGGATAAAAAGGTCAAAATAATCTTTACCTTTTGATATTTGAATTTTGCCCCCTTTTATTTGTATATCCAACAATGTTCTATTAGAATATATAAGTTTCCTAGAATAAATCCTTGTAGGTGAACATACAGTATCCGGGTAAAAAACACCTGTTTTTACAATTGAAGAAAGAATGCCGAGGCTTATTAGGGCCAGTTTTGCTCCTGCCCATCTTTTTTCTCCCGAAATTTTCTGAATCCAGTCCAGCGCTGATTTGCACGATGTGGATATATGCGCTATTATATATCTTAGCAGTCAATCATTTTGACTGCTAAATCAAAATAAAAAGTAGAAAAACTTAATCAGGAGGATAAAGCATGGCAGTCAAGTTACAACCGTTAGCTGATCGTTTGGTAGTCAAACCCACCGAGAAGGATGAAAAAACCAAGAGTGGTATCTACCTGCCCGATACAGCCAAAGAGAAACCTCAGGAAGGGGAAGTAGTGGCGGTGGGCCCCGGTAAACTTAACGAAGAAGGCAAGCGTATTCCTATGGACCTCAAAGTTGGAGACAAAGTCATCTACTCCAAGTATGGTGGTTCGGAAATCAAGATCGATGACGTAGAAATGATTATCCTTCGCGAAAGCGATATTCTAGCCAAGAAAATTTAAGAGACAATTTAAGGAGATAATAAGATATGGCAAAACAAATTATTTTCGGTGAAGATGCAAGACACGCCCTTAAAAGGGGTATTGATACACTTGCAAATGCGGTCAAAGTAACCCTCGGCCCTAAAGGCCATGCAGTAGCCCTGGATAAAAAATGGGGCGCGCCTCAAATCGTAGACGACGGCGTTACAATCGCTAAAGAAATCGAACTCCCCGATGCGTTTGAGAACATGGGAGCCCAGCTAGTCAAAGAAGCGGCCACCAAGACCAACGATGCGGTCGGTGACGGCACCACTACTTCCACCGTTTTGGCCCATGCTCTGGTAAATGGCGGATTTAAGAACATCGCCGCCGGCGCCGATAACTTGGCTCTAAAGAAAGGCATAGAGAAGGCCACCAAGGCCATCATCGAGCATCTTAAGAAGAATTCCACTGAAGTTAAAGGCAAAGAGCAGATCGCCCAGGTGGGCACCATCACCGCCAAAGATAAAGAAATCGGCACCCTGATTGCCGATGTTATGGAAAAAGTCGGCAAAGACGGCGTCATCACTGTTGAAGAGTCCAAAGGCACCCAGTTTGAGACCGAATTTGTTGAAGGCATGCAATTTGACCGCGGTTACCTGAGCGCCTATTTCGTCACCAATGCCGAGCGTATGGAAACCGTTATCGAAGATCCCTATATTTTAATTACCGATAAGAAAATTTCCGCCATTAATGATATCCTTCCCGCTCTTGAGAAAATTTTGCAGGTTTCCAAAAACCTGGTGATCGTAGCTGAAGATATCGATGGCGAAGCCCTGGCCACCCTTGTGGTCAACAAGCTGCGCGGTACTATCAATATCCTGGCTGTAAAGGCCCCCGGTTTCGGCGATAGAAGAAAAGCCATGCTCGAAGATATGGCCATCCTCACCGGTGCAAAGGTCATCTCCGAAGAAATCGGCCGCAAACTAGATTCCGTGACCGTGGAAGACCTCGGCCGCGCCCGTAGAGTGACCTCGGACAAAGATAACACCACCATCGTCGAAGGCAAAGGCACCGAGTCTGATATCCAGGCGCGCATTAAGCAGATCAAGGCTCAGATCGCTGAGACCACTTCTGACTTCGATCGGGAGAAATTACAGGAAAGACAGGCCAAATTGGCTGGCGGTGTAGCCGTTATTAAAGTCGGTGCCGCTACTGAAACCGAACTGAAAGAAAAGAAACTTAGAATCGAAGATGCCCTTTCTGCCACTAAAGCCGCAGTAGAAGAAGGCATTCTGCCCGGTGGAGGCGTCGGCCTGCTGAGCGCCCTCACCTCCCTGGACAAACTCAAACTTGAAGGCGACGAGGCCACCGGTTTGGACATCGTCAGAAAGGCTATTGAAGAACCTATCCGCTTTATCGCCCAGAACGCTGGACGCGACGGTGCGGTAGTTGTCGACACCATTAAGAGAAGCCCCAAGGGTTGGGGTTACGATGCCGCTCTGGATGATTTCGGCGATATGATTCAGAAGGGTATTATCGATCCCACCAAGGTAGTCAGGACTTCCCTGCAGAACGCCTCTTCCATCGCCTGCATGGTCTTGATCACCGAATCA
This sequence comes from Dehalococcoidia bacterium, assembly GCA_025361145.1. Lineage (GTDB taxonomy): Bacteria > Chloroflexota > Dehalococcoidia > Dehalococcoidales > UBA3254 > UBA3254. The sequence goes on from JANYAV010000011.1 coordinate 21,675, forward strand.
CTAATAGCTGATATTCCTGAGAAGAAAGATGCTATGCCCGGCGGCGGCCCCGGTGGTATGGGTGGCATGGGCGGTATGGACATGTAATCCCGCCGAATTCCGGATAATCCGGAATTCACTGATAGCGATTAAACAAACACCCCCCGACGTTGTTGTCGGGGGGTGTTTTAATTTCTTGTTATATTAATTATTTTAGAGTTATTGAAGATTGATTTTTGTTTATTCCGCGTCTATTTCAAGCATCTTCTTTAATGCGTTCGAACTCTTAACCGGCCCTACTACCGCCAGCCTCATCTTCTCAGTATGTATCAGCTCCCGTGCAATCCGCTGCAAATCCACGACCTGTATACCATCAATGATCATCACCACCTCTTCCATTGTCAGAATATGTCCCGCCAGCATCTCCTGTCCACCCAGCCATCCAGCCACGTTACGGCTATCTTCCATCCTGAGCATTAAACGGCCTTTAGAAATCTCACGAGCCTTGCGCATTTCAGACTCTGGAATATCTTCCTTGAGCAGATTAAGCTGCTGGATAATGGCTTTAACCGCTTTATTCAAGTTGGAGGGGGAGACACTAGCTGCTACGGTCAAAGAACCGCTGTCCAAAAAATGCTCCACATAAGAACTGATACCATAGGCCAAACCCATTTTATCGCGGATTTCGGCAAAAAGCCGACTACTCATACCCTCGCCCAATATAACATTCAGCAAGTCCAGATGAAACCGTCGCGGGTGGCGCAGGGAGATGCCAGGCAGGGCCAAACAAAGATGGGCTTGTTCAGTGTCCCGTTTTTCTATTATTAGCCTCAGACCAGTCTTTTCTTCATAAGCAGTATAGACCGGGCGAGGCGCGTTATTGGTCCAACTGCTCAGTAATTTCTTCACCGTCGCCAATACCTTGGCTTCTTTAACGTTGCCGGTTACGGCGATTAAAGTATTTTTTGGATTATATTTTGAATTCATAAATTTTAGCAAACCTGCCCGATTGATGGCACTTACCGTTTCTTTAGAGCCAGCAATGTCTCTCCCCAGCGGATGCCCTGGCCACAGCAATTCATCAATCAACATGCCTACTTGCTGGGAAGGTGAGTCCTTGCACATATGGATTTCCTCGATGATCACCTGGCGTTCTTTTTCAATGTCATCAGGCTCGAATTTGGAGTTCAACAACATATCTGCCAGAACATCAGCCGCCTCTTCAAAATGTTCTGGGGTCACCTTGCACCAATAGAAGGTAAGCTCTTTATCAGTGGCTCCGTTCAGAATACCTCCCACGCCCTCTATGGATTCGGAAATATCCCGGGAAGTCGGACGCTTTAGTGTGCCGCGGAAAGATACGTGTTCAATGAAATGGCAGGTGCCCGCTTCGACTGTAGATTCATAACGCGAACCCACCCCTATAAAAAGAGCGACGCATACCGCGTGGGTCTCCTTCATCTCACAGGTAAGGACACGCAGACCATTCTTGAGAGTGGTTTTTTTATACAATAGACCACCCGTTGAATGTCCCTTAGTAATACTCGAGGTCACCTTCTCCAGAGAGGTTTTTTGATACAAAATATCACCCCTTTTTTATATTTCGGAGTCAATCCTACCGGCATTTTGCCGCTAAAAGATAGTCAGATTATTAAGTTTTTATATGAGTTTTCTGGCTTAATTTTACGTTTTTAGGAGATAAAGTGTCAAACCGGTAAGAGTTAAAAAGCAGCTTTTCCGGTTGCGCCCTATAGCCAATATTGCTACAATTAATTTCGATAAGGCGACAGACGCAGTTTTAATTTTTACCGTACTTTGATCTCGTCCAGGCGCTTCTAAAACAGGAGAACGAATCATCATGGTTGAAAAATTCAATCACCGGGAAATTGAGACAAAATGGCAGGCCAAATGGGCTGAAGATAAGCTCTATGAAGCTAAAGAGATAACCAGCAAACCCAAGTGGTACGCGCTGACCATGTTCCCCTATACCTCAGGGGACCTGCACATCGGCCACTGGTACGCCATGGCACCCTCAGACGTCCATGCCAGATTTAAAAGAATGCAAGGTTTTAACGTAATGCACCCTATTGGGTTTGACTCTTTCGGCCTTCCGGCTGAGAACGCCGCTATCAAACGGGGCATTCATCCGGCCGCCTGGACGATGAAAAATATCGAGAATATGCGTAAACAGCTGAAGACCATGGGTGCGATGCATGATTGGAGCCGTGAAGTCATCACCTGCTTACCTGATTATTATAAATGGACTCAATGGTTTTTCCTGAAACTCTACGAGGCCGGATTGGCCTACCGCAGTAAGGCGCCAGTTAACTGGTGTCCAAGTTGCCAGACCGTGCTGGCCAACGAACAGGTTGTGGAGGGTTTTTGCGAGCGATGCGATTCAGCCGTGATACACCGTGATCTAGAACAATGGTTTTTCCGCATCACCAAATATGCCGATGAACTGATGAAACACGAAGGCCTCGACTGGCCTGAGCGCATCAAGACCATGCAGAAAAATTGGGTAGGACGCAGTGAAGGTTCTGATATCTCTTTCCAGCTGGATCATCCCGCCGTTCCTGACAAGGAAATTAGGGTTTTCACCACCCGCCCAGATACGGTGCATGGCGTAACCTTTATGGTATTGGCCCCCGAACACCCCCTGGTAGCCAAAATCACCACACGTGCCCAGAAGAACGCCATAGAAGAATATATCACCAAGACCCGCCGTCAGACCGATATTGAGCGACTTTCTACTGAGAAAGAAAAGGACGGGGTTTTTACGGGTACATTTGCCGTTAACCGGCTAACTGGAGATAAAGTACCTATCTGGATCGCCGATTATGTGCTGACCAGTTACGGTACCGGTGCGGTCATGGCTGTCCCCGCTCACGATACCCGGGATTTCGCGTTTGCGAAAAAATATGATTTGCCTATTAAAGTGGTTATCTCCCCGCCCGATTGGAAAGGCGAGCAACTGAAAGAGGCCTATGTTGGCGAAGGACCAATGATCAATTCGGCTCAATTTGACGGTACCCCCAACCTCCAGGGCATTAAAACCGTCACTTCTTACCTGGAGCAGAAAGGCTGGGGTAAAGCCACTGTCAGTTACAAGTTGCGCGACTGGTTGATATCCCGCCAACGCTATTGGGGCGCTCCTATCCCCATGATTTATTGTCCAAAATGTGGGACTGTGCCTGTGCCGGAGAAAGACTTGCCGGTCCAACTACCGGAAGATGCGGAATTTAAGCCCACTGGCGAGTCTCCTTTAAAATATAACGAGAAGTTCGTTAATACCGTCTGCCCGGTCTGCGGTGGAGCTGCCAAGCGTGAAACTGATACACTGGATACATTTATGTGTTCCTCCTGGTATTTTTTCCGTTATACCAGTCCGCATAACGATAAAGCCCCATTTACCCCAGAAAATATTAAATACTGGATGCCGGTCGATATCTATACCGGCGGGGCCGAACATGCCGTAATGCACCTGTTCTATGCTCGTTTTTTCACCAAGGCCATTCGTGATATCGGGCTGATTGATTTCGGCGAACCCTTCCTGAGACTTTTCAACCAGGGGACAATCATATCCCAGCACATGAAGATGAGCAAGTCACGCGGGAACGTAGTCAATCCTGATCTTTATGTCTCGCAGATGGGCGCCGATACCGTGCGGGCTTATTTGATGTTCATCGCGCCCTGGGAAAGAGGTGGTGACTGGAATGATAGCGGCATTAGCGGTATTTACCGCTGGCTAAACCGTATCTGGAATTTGGTGCTGGAGAGCTACACTGCCAATTCCATTGTGGCAAGCGAGGAAAGGCAAAAAGCCGACCGCGATCTGACGCGGTTGACCCATAAAACTATACAAACCGTTACCGAAGATACTGAAAAAATCCGTTTTAACACCATGATCTCCAGTCTGATGGAATATACCAACTATCTGGATAATGTACGTTCGAAAGGATCTGTTACCGAATCAGTCTGGCAAAACGCTATGCAAACCCTGATGCTGCTGATCACCCCCACCGCCCCTCATCTGGCAGAAGAACTGTGGTCTCTGACCCAGCATCCTTACAGCGTTCATAACCAGAAATGGCCAATTTTTGATCCTAAGCTAATAGAGGCAGAACAGGTTACCCTGGTAATCCAGGTCAATGGCAAATTGCGCGACCGCTTTGACGTGCCCGTCTCGATCTCTGAGGAAGAAGCTAAAAAGCTGGCGTTTGAAAGCCCCAAGGTCAAACCGCATGTTGAAGGCAAGCAGGTCATCAATATCATATATGTACCCGGCAAACTGATCAATTTGGTCGTGAGGTAGTTTTGAGCGCGGATATTGAGGCCAATCTGAAAGGAGTGCGAGAGTGTATCGACCGAGCTTGTCTGCGCGCCAATCGATTACCCTCCGAGATTACTCTTGTAGCCATCACCAAGACAGTCGCCCCTGAGATTATTGAGCAGGTCTTTGGCCTTGGTATTCGTGATTTTGGTGAAAATCGCGTGCAGGAAACAGAAAACAAATTCAGCTTTTATTCCCAACTCCGACCTCACCCAACCCTGCATATGATCGGTCACCTGCAGTCCAATAAGGTCAAAACCATTTTACGGCTTTGCGATATAATTCAAAGCGTAGACTCGCTTAAACTAGCACAAGCTATCGACCGGCAAGCCGACAGAAAGATCCCTATTCTGCTGGAAGTTAATGTAGCCGGAGAAGACAGTAAAAGTGGTTTCTCACTCATGGAAATCGAGCAAGTAATCAAAAACGTTTTAACTTTAAAAAACCTGGAGCTCCGTGGTTTGATGACCGTGGCACCCGTTGTTAATAATCCTGAGGAAGTCAGACCATTTTTTCGCCAACTCCGGGAACTTAAAAATAATTATAATCTAAAACATCTGTCAATGGGCATGACGGAGGATTTCGAGATCGCCATCGAAGAAGGGGCTACCATGATCAGGATAGGCAGAGCCATCTTCGGAGACAGGCAATAAATACGTATTTAAGTCTAATTAATGATAGCTAGATACTAAAACAGGAGATTGGGATGAAAATAGCTTTTATTGGCGGCGGCAACATGGCGGAGGCCATTCTTTCTGCCATTCTGAGCAAGGGGGTGGCCAGGGCAGGCGAGATCAACGTCTGTGACGTATTGGAAAGCAAACGCGATTCTTTAGAACAGAAATATCAGGTAATGGTTACCGACAGTAATATCGATGCTGTGAAAGGCAAAGACATCATCGTTTTGGCCGTGAAGCCACAGATTTTCAGCGAAGTTGCTTCACAGTTAAAAGGGCAATTGAAACCCAGCCAACTGGTAATCTCGATCTTGGCCGGGAAAAGTATCAATACCATTAGCAGCGGGCTTGCTCATAATTGCATCGTACGCTCAATGCCCAACACTCCGGCCCAGATCGGGGAGGGCATGACAGTCTGGACTGCCACGCCCCAGGTCTTGCCTCAACAGAAAAACTGGGCAGCCTCGATTTTAGGCGTAATGGGAATTGAAATCTGTGTAGACGATGAAAAATATCTGGACATGGCCACCGCCATCAGCGGCAGCGGCCCGGCCTATGTCTTTCTCTGGGTAGAAGCCATGACCGAAGCAGCCGTTAAACTGGGTTTCACGCCGGAAGTCGCCCAAAAACTGGTCACGCAAACCCTCATGGGTTCAACCCACCTGCTTCAGAAATCCGGTAAGACCCCCGCCGAACTTCGCCGCATGGTAACCTCGCCAGGAGGCACCACCGCTGAAGCCATCACTACCTTTGAAAAGGGCGGTTTCAACGCCCTGGTCACTCAGGCTGTAACCGCCGCGTATGAGAAAGCTAAAAAATTGGGGGGTTAAGGTTATCCTATGCGCTGATTGCCATTTTTCCCGTATACGATGTATGCTGATCACGTAAGGTCATTACGGGAGAAGATGAAATGCGTGGTTGGCGTTTAGGTGTTATTTCGATATTACTTATCCTGCTCATATTAGCAGTTTCTGCCTGCGGTAATACACAGAATCAGAATCTACAGCAGCAAATTTCAGTCCTCCGTGGAAATTTGATTATCAAGGCCAACGGCAGCGGTAGAGTCAACTTTGAGGCTGATGCTGAAGTCAATTTTGGTACCGGCGGGAAGATCGCCAAGCTCTATGTCAAAGAAGGTGACCTGGTTGCTAAAGGCACAATTCTAGCTCAACTGGAAACTGATAACCTTGAGCTAGCCTTATCACAGGCCAAAGTCGCCGCAGCCCAGGCGCAGAAAGCCGTAAGTCAAGCTGAGATAGGCGTAACTCAGACTGAAATAGCCCTGACCCAAGCTCAGGTTGGCCTCACCCAGGCGCAATCTGCCTTAACCGGGGCTCAATTTAACCTGGATAGGATTCATGCGGTGGGAGATTTGAAAGATGAGATTATGAAATTACAGATGCTCATCAACGCCACAGAGGTAAATCGCAAACAGGCTAGCGCGACCGGAAATACCGCGGAATACAAATATCTTAACACCTACCTAATTGAGCTCAATACGGAATTGGACAAACGGAATTCCGACCTTCAGAAGTTACTGGCCAAAGATGAGTACACTAATGTTGCACCCTATGAAATCATGATCTACGATCCATTTCAACAGACTTACAACCTGGGAGGACAAACCTATGACCGCTTAATCGTAGAAGATATCCAGCTAAAGCAGCAGCAGGTCACCCTTGCCCAAAAAGGGGTTGAATCAGCACAGCAAAACATTGGCCTGGCTAACCAAAACATTGATGTTTCTAAACAAACCGTAGAGCAGACTAAATTGACAGTAGATCAAGCCAATAAAGCCGTGGTAGTAGCTGAAAAACAGATAAAAGACGCTTCCATTTATGCCCCTATCGATGGATATATCGTCGATCTAAACGTCCGCGAAGGTGATGTAGTTTCAGGCACCGGTCTGGGCACGAACAAATTGGTTTATATACTGAATACTTCCCGTATTCATATTAGTGCCCAAATTGATGAAATCGATATAGCCTCTGTTAAAGAAGGTCAACACGTTATTATCCACCTGGATTCAGCCCCTGATGTTACTTATGACGGCACAGTCAGGACCGTCTCACTAGTACCCATGGTTAACGTCCAAAACGCAGGTGTAGTGGTCTATGAAGTAAAAACTGACTTTACCAATCCGCTGCCCGCCTCCATTAAACTGGGTATGAGCGCGACTGTGGACATTGTTACTAATCAACGTGCTAATGTCCTATTGATACCTTCTAGAGTCATTAAAGAGGATGCTGATGGTAATCCGGTGGTAGACGTCCTGGTCAATGGCAAGACTGAAACCCGCAAAATACAGTTGGGTCTAACCAATGGGATTGATACAGAAATACTAGGTGGACTAAGCGAAAACGATATCTTGATCTATACCCGTACTGCCGCAAGCAGCCTGGGAATGTTCGGACAATAACGGAAAAAATGGTTGAACTTAAAAATATCACCAAAACCTACCGAATGGGCAAACTAGAAGTCCCCGCGTTGAAAGGCGTAGACCTGACTATTATTAACGGAGAGATGGTGGCCATTATCGGCGCCTCAGGCTCTGGAAAATCTACTCTTATGAATATCATCGGCTGTTTGGATAAACCCACTTCCGGCACATATCTGCTGGAAGGCCAGGATATCAGTCGTTTAGACGATAACCGTCTAGCCGAACTTAGAAATAAAAAAATCGGTTTCGTCTTTCAACAATATAACCTGCTGCCGCGTATTAATGCCATTGCCAACGTAGAACTTCCCCTGATTTACAGCGGTATTTTACAGAAGCGCAAACGGGCTATCGAGGCGCTGGAACGGGTGGGACTAGGTACAAGGATCAACCATAAACCCACAGAGATGTCCGGCGGAGAACAACAGAGAGTAGCCATCGCCAGAGCGCTTATCAACAATCCTAGTTTAATATTAGCCGACGAACCTACCGGCAACCTGGATACCGCGGCTTCAATTGAAATTATGGCGATTTTTAAAAAGTTGAATGATGATGGTATGACAGTCGTACTGATTACTCATGAATCTGATATAGCCCAGATGGCCAAACGCATCATTCGCGTCTCAGACGGCCACCTAATTAAAGATTATGCCGTCGAGCATCCCCATCTTCATCTTGAACCCGGAGTGACCCTTTGAACGTTTTTGAATCTTTCACCATGGCCATACGGTCATTATTAACTAATAAACTCCGTTCAGCTCTGACCATGCTGGGCATCATTATAGGCGTAGCCTCGGTGATTGCATTGATGTCTGTAGGACGCGGCGCTCAAGCCAGTATCATCTCTACTTACGACCGTTTGGGTACTAACATGCTGGTCATCGTACCTTCTTCAGGTGAAGGTGGTATGACCGGTTATTCTACCACCACAACCACCCTAACCTTAGAGGACGCTAAGGCTATAGAAAAAGCCTATGGAGTTACCGCCATCGCTCCTTCCAATGAGAACTTCGTCCATGTTAGCACCAACAATGACGATAAATTTACCGTGATGGAGGGTGTCACACCGACATATCTTCAAGTTATGAACCACACTGTAGCTTCCGGCCAATTCATTACCCAGCATGATGTCTCATCCAGAAGTTTGAATGTAGTGCTGGGATCGGATACTGCCGCTTCACTTTTTGGTACGCGCAACCCGATCGGACAAAGCGTTAAAATTAAGGGCTACCGATTTACCGTCACCGGCACTCTGGATGCGGTTGGCGGCTCGATGATGGGTATGAGTATGGACAACGTGATCTACGTTCCTATCACTACTTTTCAGACCCGGCTCTTCCCACAAAGAACTTCAAGCGGCGAAGATGCCGTTCAGCAAATCGCAGTACGGGTAACTAATACCGACATAATGCCGGATACAACATTAGACATTCAAAATATCCTGCGCCGACAGCACCGCCTGACTGCAGATGCAAAAAACGATTTCTCGGTGATCAGCCAGCAGCAGTTAGTTGGAATAATCAACCAGGTTACCGGCGTTTTTAGCATCTTTCTGGGAGCCATCTCAGGTATTTCATTAGTCGTGGGCGGTATCGGTATAATGAATATTATGCTGGTTTCCGTAACCGAGCGCACCCGTGAGATCGGCATTCGTAAAGCCGTAGGAGCAAAAAAACGAGATATTCTCGTTCAGTTTCTGCTGGAGTCCGGAGTATTGAGCCTGATCGGCGGGACGATTGGTATTATTATCGGCTGGCTGTTCTCTTTTGCCATTTCACAGATTGACATTGGCGGAATGAAGATCAATGCTCTGGTAACCCCAGATGTGGTCGGACTGGCTATCGGAGTATCTCTGACGATCGGACTGGCTTCCGGAATTTATCCAGCTATGCGCGCCGCACGCCTCAACCCCATTGATGCGCTGCATTATCAGTAGCTATTAAGATGTTCCCAATTTTTTATATTGTATTTATGATCTAGCACCTTGTCTTGTAATGATTATATTTTTATATTATGATTTCTAATTTTTTTGTTGCATTTCCGTTAAAAAAGGTAGTAATATAATAAAACTATGAACTGGTTGGATATTGTTATTTTAATCATAATTATTACCTCCGCAATCAGAGGTTTCATCAACGGCTTGATCAAATCTGTTTTATCGCTGGTGGGATTGATAGTTGGTATCGTATTAGCAGGACGCTATTATGTGACCTTTTCCAGCCACCTGGGATTTATTCCCGGAGATAGTGGTCCCCGTATTGGGGCTTTCATCATCATCTTCCTAGCGGTGATGTTGGTCGCTACGCTGCTGGGTATAATTTTGACCAAGATTTTTTCAGCCATTATGCTGGGTTGGCTTAACCGTATCGGTGGAGCTGTGCTGGGTATAATTCTGGGCGCATTGTTAGCCGCTTCTCTGTTAGCCATCTGGATACAGGTAGGCAATCCAGGTGATTACATGACTGCTTCCAAACTAGCTCCAATACTGTTGGATAAGCTTCCCCTTGTCCTGGGCCTGCTGCCGCCTGAGTTCAATAACGTCCAACAGTTCTTCCAATAGAATTCCTTTTTAAACTAAAAAAGCCGGGGCAGTCAGCCCCGGTTTTTTACTCTATAGATCTTCCATATCGGGAAAAAGGCTTTACTAGACTTTAGGAGTCTGGCCTGGATGCAGGGTCTTCCACTTTGCTAAAAGCTGATCTTTGGTTTCTTTGCGAGCGGGATCAGGATTGGGTGCTCCGACGGGGCAAGTCTCCGCGCATTTTTGAACAGAGAATGAACCCACGCACTCGGTGCATTTTGCCGGGTCAATGACAAAAGTGGTATCGCCCTCTTTTATTGCTGCATTGGGACACTCGGATTCACAAGCGCCGCAGCTGATGCAATCTTCATTAATTTTGTAAGCCATTTAGAATTCCTCCCAATAATATTTTCCAATAATCGGTAATTTTTTTCAAACAGACTAACCTTTGTTGCCATATTTCGATATTAAAGCCCGAGCCACAATGGACGGCACCAGTCCTTCAATATCTCCCCCCAAACTGGCAGCCTCTTTCAGCAGACTGGAACTGAGAAATTGATATTCCACCGCTGACATTAAACACAACTGTTCTAGCTCAGGATATAGCCTGCGGTTCATCATGGAAAGGGTAAATTCTTTCTCAAAATCGCCGCCCATACGCAAGCCACGCACCATCACATGCGCATGGACTTTACGGGCGTAATCTCCAGTAAGCCCTTTATAGGAGACTACCTCAATCTTAGGATTGTCCTTAACCGCTTCTCTCGCCAATCTAACTCTCTCGCGGGTGGAAAATAAAAGGGTCTTCTCAGAGGGACGATCGTAAATACCAATAATCAATTTGTCAAAAATCCGGCTGGCCCGGAGGGCGATATCCAGATGTCCATTGGTGATAGGATCAAAACTGCCCGGATAAATAGCTATAGTCAAGGTTTAACCTCCTTGTGGTAAAGAGCGATGCAACTATCGCCATGTCTCCGCTCTTTGATCAAATTCAAGGGTGGATAGCTGGTTTCCAGCACCAGGTGTGGAGAATGAGTAACGACTACAATAGTCTCATCTCCCACCAACTTGGAATTAGCCAGTTTGGTAACGATTTCCCCGATTTCCCGGTTGCGGTAGGGCGGGTCCATTATAATGACATCGTATTCCTTGTCAAGGAAGCTGATAGCTTTTGCGACCTCGCAACAATAAACATGAGCCTGTTCCGTCAGCCGGGTTTTAGTCAGATTATCCTTAATTATATCACAACATCTTCGCTGGCGGTCAACAAAGTCCGCCCAACCTGCCCCCCTGCTCAGGGCCTCAATACCCATGGCTCCGGTGCCAGAATATAGATCCAGTACAAGTGACCAGTCGGCTGCCAGGCCCTCTAATATGGAGAAAGTGGCCCCCCGCACCAGGTCAGTGGCCGGCCGGGTCAACTTCATATCTGGCCCTTTAAGCGGAAATCCTTTAGCTGAACCTGCAATAACCCGCATTCAATTTCCTACTTTTCTGAGACATCTGAGTCTATTATAGCAAAATGATCCAGCAGACTCTTAAAACCAGCCAAATAACATGGGAAGTTAGCCAGCATTCCTATTATAACTGATATCTAAGGAAAACCTGTAACAACACGGCCTCTAAGAAAAAGGCTAAAATTCATCTCTCCCTTTCAGTCGGATTAAAAGGTTAATCAGCTTGATTCATTTACACTTTAGCTCTTTTACGACTTAGTTATCCGAATTTTGTTGCCAATAGATGTCAAATTATAGTAAGATTATTTAAACTATCTTCTTGTCCCGGAGAATTGATTGCTTACCGATTACGCTTACATCGGATTATTTCTGTTAGTCGCGATAGCTATGGCTGCCGTGATGATTTTATTGCCGCTTTTCTTAAGGCTGATCCGTCTTGCCCCCCATAAACCCAACGCCGTTAAAAATTCTACCTTCGAATGCGGTATGGAGACTATCGGCAAGACCCTTGTTAGATTTAATTTCCGCTATTATTTTTATGCCCTATTGTTCATAGCCATGGATATTCTGGTCCTCTTTATCTACCCCTGGGCTGTAGGACTGCGTCAATTGGGCTGGACGGGATTTTTCGCCATTCTGGTATTCATCTTTTTAATCATCATCGCTTATCTCTATGCCTGGAAAAAGAAGGTGCTGGAATGGAAATAGAACAAGAAAATCTTTCTTGCCCCTACAACGGGCGTATTGATGATCTTAGCGAAGGCCGCCAAATCGCTTCTCTTAAAGCTAACAGTACCAGCATCATTCCTGATCCGGATAACTGGCTGGATGAGGAGATTAAAAACAATATATTGCTAACCACCGTTGATTGGGCGATTGACTGGGCTAGACGCTCCTCGCTATGGACAACCGTCTGTTTCCCTGCTTGTTGCGCTTTTGAATTCATTACCACCGCAGCCTCCCGTTTTGATATCTCCCGTTTCGGTATGGAAATCATACGAGCCACACCCAGGCAAGCTGACCTTATGATTACTGCCGGAACTCTTACCTGGAAAATGGCCCCCCAGGTCAAACGTATTTACGATCAGATGGCGGAACCTAAATGGGTGATCGCTATGGGGGCCTGTGCCTGCAGTGGCGGTATCTTCGCTAATTCATATAGCGTTGTTCCAGGCTATAACCGGCTTTTCCCCGTAGACGTTTACGTCCCGGGTTGCCCTCCCCGACCCGAAGGCCTGCTGTATGGTATCCAGATGCTGCAAAAGAAAATTGGAAAAGAACACACTGATATCAAATTACCCTCCTTGAAGGAAGGCTAATAGAATAGGATATCCATAATGACAGTTATTTTACCCGCTCAGGATATAGCCAATTTGATTACCGCCCAATTTCCGCAGGCGGTTATTGAGTTTGATAATCAGGCCGTGGTTATCAAAAGCGAATTTCTATTGAAAGTTGCGGACTTTTTAAAAAATAATCAAGCTCTTTCTTTTAACTATCTTACTGATCTCACTGCCGTGGATTATTACGATTATTTTGAGGTTGTCTATCATTTATCTTCCTTAGAACAAAATAAAATTCTCACCCTGAAAGTCCGCTGCTGCGACAGAAATAATTTGCAATTGCCTTCCGTTACCCATTTCTGGAAAGGAGCGGATTTTATGGAACGAGAAATTTTCGATCTCCTGGGTATTTCTTTTCTCGGTCACCCTAACCTTAAGCGTATTTTATTGTGGGAAGACTTCTCTGGACATCCCTTGCGCAAATACTATTTACAGTAAATTAAATTGAAAACTGGAAACTCTAGTTTGTAATTTGGGAGGTCGTAATTCGGCTTTAACTTTTGAATTTTTACTTGCACTTTTGGCTTTTAACCTTTGATTTTTGACTTATAACATTTGAGATTTTTAATTTGAGATTTTATAAATTATGTCTTTGAACACTGAACAATTTATTTTAAATATTGGTCCCTCCCACCCATCCACCCATGGAGTCTTCCGCATGAAAGCTACCATGGACGGTGAAGTCATTGTGGAGCTGGAACCTGTCTTCGGTTATCTCCATCGCGGTATTGAAAAACTGGCTGAACAGCGCACATATACAGGCATAATTCCCCTCACCGATAGATTGGATTATCTTTCTGCCATGAGCAATAATCTGGCCCACTGTATAGCTGTGGAAAAACTCGCTGGTATCCAGGTACCCGAACGCGCTGAGTATCTGAGGGTAATTCTGGCTGAATTGCAAAGGATCGCCAGTCACCTGATTGCTGCCGGTGCCTTATTAAACGATTGTGGCGCCTTCATGACTCCCATCCTTTATATGCTCAGGGAAAGAGAAAAGATACTGGATCTCTTCGAGATGGTCAGCGGGCAGAGATTAACCTATAGCTACATCCGTCCCGGCGGCCTGGCTCAAGACGTTCCAGCAGAATTTCTGCCAGCCTTGCAAAAAGTAGTAACGGACCTGCCCCACTTCTTTGATGAGTACGATCAGTTACTCAAAGAAAATGAGATTTTACTCGCCCGCTCTAAAGGTGTGGGTATTTTAACCCGGGAAATGGCCATTAACACCTCGGCCAGCGGCCCTGTCTTACGAGCCAGCGGGATCAAGTGGGATATCCGCAAAGCTGACCCCTATTCTATTTACGACCGCTTTCAGTTTGAGGTCCCCACCGGCAAGGCCGGCGATTGCTATGACCGTTACTGGGTTAGAATGCTGGAAATGCGCCAGAGTTTACGCATCGTCGAGCAAGCCATTCAACAGATGCCAGCCGCCGGCGATATTCAGACTAAAGTCCCTGCATTGATCCGTCCTCCTGTGGGAGAGATTTATTCACGTACCGAAGTTCCCAAAGGTGAATTGGGCTTTTATATTGTCTCCGATAACTCCATCGCTCCTTACCGTTATCATATTCGCGGGCCCAGTTTGCTCAACCTGACCGCTCTCCGGGATATGATTGTCGGCTGGAAGATCGCCGACGCTATTCTTATCTTCGGCAGCATTGATATCTGCATGGGAGAGGTAGACAGATAGTGACTGAATTTACCTGGCTGCACTGGCTGTTATTTACCGTCATAATTTTGGCTTTTGTCATCATTATGGTAATGGTCTTTATCTATCTTGAGCGTCGTCTCCTCGCACGCATGCAAGCCCGTCTGGGACCTAACCGTACCGGTCCTTTTGGTCTACTCCAGCCGGTGGCGGATGCTGTTAAAGTCTTACTCAAAGAAGACATTATTCCGGACGAAGCCGATAAATTGGTCTATTGGCTGGCTCCTGTGGTAGCTTTCTTCCCGGTTCTCTTGGTTTTCGCCGTGATTCCCTTTCAAAACGGCGGCTTGCTAGCTGACCTTAATATCGGTTTTCTCTTCGTCATGGCGGTCACTTCTATTTCAACCATCGGCGTTTTCATGGCTGGCTGGAGTTCCAGTAATAAGTATTCTCTGCTGGGGGCTATGCGTAATGTAGCCGCACTGGTCAGCTATGAGATTCCTCTCCTGCTTTCCACGGTGGGAGTTATTATCATCAGCGGCTCACTTTCCATGCAGCAAATCGTCGCCGCGCAAGATATTCCCTTTATATTAACGCAGCCTCTGGGCTTCTTGCTCTTCTTCATCGGCGGCTGCGCGGAGATCAACCGCAGTCCTTTCGATCTACTTGAAGCTGATTCTGAATTAGTCGCCGGACATCATACCGAATACTCCGGTATGAAATTCGCTATGTTTTATCTGGTGGAATATGCCGAAGCCCTGGCCTTGTCCGCCATTATTACCACCGTCTTTCTCTCCGGCTGGCGAGGTCCGCTTCTGCCGCCCTGGTTATGGTTTGTTTTAAAAATAGTGGCTGTTTTTGGCCTCATGATCTGGACCCGTGCCACTTTTCCCAGAGTCAGGATCGACCAGTTAATGGCCCTGGCTTGGAAATTCCTCTTTCCACTCTCCGTTATCAATCTACTGATAACCGCGGTTGAAGTGCTTCTCTTAAAGGATTCCTATAGCTGGGTGTTAGTTCCCATTAACCTTGCTATAATGTCCATATTAATACTGCTGTGGGCTAAACTGTTTAAGTTAGGATGGGGCAAAATTGAAGTTTGAAAGATATGGCGTCGGACTGGTGAAGGGCCTGCTTGTCACCTTCAAACACCTCTTTCGCCACCCGATCACCACTCAGTATCCTGAACAGAGGCTCGTTCCTTCCAGGCGCACGCGCGGCAATGAACTGGTCTGGAACAATGTTAAATGTGTGGTTTGCACAACCTGCGCTAAGACCTGTCCGCAGGGCGCTATTAATATGGAAACAGAGGTTGATCCGGCCAATCCCGGGAAACGTATTATTACCCGCTTTGAAGTGGATACCGGCTATTGCATCTCCTGTGGTCTCTGCGTAGAGTCTTGTCTTTACAACGCCCTCCACATGGGCTACGCCTATGAGAGAGCGCAATACCGCCGTCAGGATTTGATTCAAAGTAATGACGGATTGCTGGCCTCTGAAACCCGCAAAGCCAGCGCCTTCATGCACACTGATATGGAAAAGGACTTCCCTGAGCAAACCCTATTAATCGATCGCAATAAAAAGAAGGCTGTAATCAAGCCATCTGGAGATGCGAATATAGAGCCAGCAGCAGCGCCTCCGCCGGAATCAACACCTGCTGCTCCAGCTTCGTAGTTTTATAAGGAGAAAATGGGAACGACTATCGCCTTCTATATTCTCGCCGCCGTGGCTGTTTTCGCAGCTTTGGGCGTCATTGTGCAAAAAAATATCTTCCGTGTTGCCCTGTCTTTGATTGTCTGTCTGATAGCGGTAGCTGGCATTTTTGTTCTGCTCAGTGCCGATTTTCTGGCCGCTGCCCAGATTCTAGTATACGTGGGAGCCATCTCCGTAGTCATAATTCTGGCCATCATGTTAACCCGCCAGTTTGCCCACGGCAGTCAACCCAACCGCTTGGGACTACCGGCCTTATTCGTTTCTGTGGTCCTTTTCGCTTTGCTTGTCTTTGCCATTTTAGGGACTAATTGGAAACAGTCAATTGAGCAGCCGATAGCCGACACTACCCCGGCCCTGGCTAAACAACTGTTAGGAAGTAGCGGTTTTATCCTTCCGCTGGAAATTTCTGCTGTTTTGATATTGGCAGTTGTGGTCGGCGCTATTGTTATCGCGAGGGAGAAATAGGATGATCGGATTACAGCATTTTCTGATCCTGGCCGCCGCCCTCTTTTGTATAGGGTTATATGGCGCCTTGACCAAACGTAATGCCATTGTTATTCTTATCTCAATCGAACTTATGCTTAACGCGGTTAATATTCTAATGGTGGCCTTCTCACGGTACGTTACACCTGTTGCTTTAACAGGACAGGTCTTTGCCATCTTTATCATGGTTGTGGCTGCCGCGGAAGTCGCCGTCGGCCTTGCTATCATAATCTCTATTTACCGTAGCCGTGATACTATCGATACTAATAAAATTGACTTGATGAAATGGTAATTATGAATCTATTTAGGAACTATCAAATATGTGGTCTGAGATTAAGACAGCCCCTAATTTAGCTCTTGCTGAGATGTGGAAGGAGTACTTCGAGGGTGAAGGTATTCCCACCCAGATCTTGCCTGTAACCGGCGAAGCCCCCGGCCGTGAACTGGTGGCTTACCGTATTTTGGTACCTGCCGATAAGAAACACTTGATTGAGGAGATTCTGAGAACGCTGTGATACCCTATCAATTAATCTGGTTGATCTTCTTCCTGCCGCTTATCTCGTTTGCGGTGATCGCGCTTGTCGTCCGTCCGCTGGTTAAACCCGGCAACCGGATAAGCGGTTATTTGGCTATTGCCGCGATAGGCGGTTCGTTGGCACTTTCCATCTGGACGCTCTTCTCAGTTATGCAGCAGGCCAGCCATGAAATCGCTGTTCCGGCCATCACCTGGCTTAGCATCGGCAGCTTATCAGTCCAGATTGGCATCTTAATGGATTCCCTTACTGCGGTCATGCTGGTCGTGGTCACTCTGGTCAGCCTCATGGTTCAGATTTACTCACAGGGTTATATGCGCGGTGACCCCGGTTATCATCGCTATTTCGCCTGGATGTCTCTCTTCACTATGTCCATGCTGGGACTGGTGCTTGCTAATAATCTCTTGATGATGTTCGTCTTTTGGGAGATGGTCGGTCTCAGTTCTTATCTGCTGATCGGCTTTTGGTTCCATAAACCCGCCGCCGCCAACGCCGCTAAAAAGGCCTTTATCGTGACTCGTTTGGGTGACTTCGGTTTTCTAGCCGCTTTACTGCTTTTATTCGCCAATACCGGCACTTTCGATATTATTGCTTTAAGAGGATTGGCAATTTCTGGCGTTTTGGGTGGAGCGGTCTTGACCTGGGCAGCTATCGGTATTTTTGCTGGGGCGGCCGGTAAATCCGCTCAATTCCCTCTGCATGTCTGGTTACCAGACGCGATGGAAGGCCCCACCCCCGTCAGCGCCCTGATCCATGCTGCTACCATGGTGGCCGCTGGCGTCTTTCTGGTAGCCCGCACCCTTCCCCTCTTCGAGCATTCTCTGGTTGCGATGAACACCGTAGCCATCATCGGCGGTTTTACCGCCATCTTCGCCGCCACTATGGGCCTGGTCGCTTTTGATATTAAACGAGTCCTCGCTTATTCTACAGTCAGCCAATTAGGTTATATGATGCTCGGGCTTGCCACTGGCGGTGTAGCTGTCGGTATCTTCCATCTTTTCAATCATGCCTTCTTTAAAGCTCTCCTTTTTCTGGGAGCCGGATCTGTCAATCATGCCACTGGCACCTTCGATATGCGTGAAATGGGCGGCTTGCGCAAAGTCATGCCCTGGACTTACGGCCTCTTTATCGTCGGTTCACTCAGTCTGGCTGGCATCTGGCCTCTGGCTGGATTCTGGAGCAAGGATGAAGTACTGGCTTCTGCTCTGGATAAGCAGCCTATTCTCTTTGTCCTGGCTTTGATTACTGTCTTTATGACCGCTTTCTATATGTTCCGGGCAGTCTTTATGACCTTTACTGGAGCTTCCCGAGCTAAGACACATCACGAACATGCTGAAGGCCATAGCATTCGCCATGAGTCACCGGCTGTAATGCTGGTTCCGATGATCATCCTGGGTGTTCTGGCAGTAGTTTCCGGCTTCTGGAACGTCACTGGTGGATTTAATGCCTTCATGGGCGAGGCTGGAGAAACTCACAGCTTTATTGCCGGCTTATTCGGTGTTTTCGCTCATCCCCTCCCTTGGATCGCCTTGCTGGTTGCTTGTTCCGGGGTTGCTCTTGCGGCGATCATGTACAATACCCGTTTGCTTTCCCCTGAAAAAGTAGGTAAGTTGTTCAAACCGCTTTATACCCTCTTCTTGAATAAATACTGGCTGGATCAGTTATATGAGAAGCTCTTTGTTAATAACTTCTTGCTGAATAAATTATTCGCCGGGTTCCAGTGGTTTGATACAGGAGTAGTGGATGGAGCCGCTAACGGTGCTGGTGATGCGACCAACGCCGCAGGCAAAGCTCTTCGGCGTGCCCAAACTGGCCAGTTGCAGGTCTATGCATTAACCTTAGGCCTGGGCCTGATCGCCATTATCGTTTGTGTATTAATTTTCGGCCATTAACATGTTTGAAATTTGGAATTTGAATATTGAGATTTGTTTGGTTATTGTTTCTTGGTTATTGGTTATTTGATCAGGTTTGGGATTTAGAATTTAGATATTAGAATTTTTTGAATTTCGGATTTATAAGGTAGGCATATAACTTGGGTTTACTGAGCTTAATAATTTTCTTGCCCGTTCTCGGGGTTATCCTCATCGCCTTGATACCCCGTTTGGCTGAAAAAACCATCAAATGGCTGGCGGCCGTTTTCACCTTTATTCCACTAGCCTTGGCCTTTTATCTTTTTTTCGTCTTTGATCGCTCCTCCGGATCCATTGGGGTTATGCAGTTCCAGGAAAACCTGAGCTGGATCCCTGCCATCAACTCCTTCTACCATGTGGGAGTGGACGGCATCAGCCTGCCGCTAGTGCTCTTAATGGCCATCCTGGGTTTCCTTGTCGTTCTCATCTCCTGGAAAGTTCATCTTAGAGTCAAAGAGTACTTTATTTGGCTGCTCCTGCTGGAGACCAGCATCCTGGGAGTCTTCGCTTCTCTAGACTTATTGCTTTTCTTCCTGTTCTGGGAAATTGAGATTGTTCCTATGTATTTCCTGATCTCGATTTGGGGTACCGGGCGTCGCTCCTATTCAGCCATGAAATACGTGATTTTTACTTTGGTAGGCAGCGCCTTCATGTTGGCGGGTATTCTGGCCCTTTATTTCACCACCGGTAGCCTTAATATGCTGGAAATCACTCAAAAGATCGGCGCCGCGGCAGCTGTCATTCCCTTAACCGCTATCTTTTTCCTGCTGATCATCGGCTTTGCGATCAAACTGCCTGTCTTCCCCCTTCACACCTGGCTGCCGGATGCACATACCGATGCCCCTACGGGTGTCAGTGTTGTGCTGGCTGGTGCTCTGCTGAAAATGGGCGGCTACGGCATAATCCGCGTTTGCGTTAGTATTTTCCCAGACGTCGCCCGCACCTGGGCTCCCTTATTTATTGTTCTTGCGGTTATTGGCATTATCTACGGCGCAGCTATAACTTTACGGCAGACCGACCTTAAACGCCTGATCGCTTATAGCAGCGTCAGCCATATGGGTTATGTCCTGCTGGGTATCTTCGCCCTATCTCAAGTCAGCCTCGTCGGCGCCAGCCTGCAAATGTTCAGCCACGGCATTGTTACCGGCCTTCTCTTTGCCATGGCCGGACTGGTAATGCATAACGCAGGGGAACGCGACCTGCGTAAACTGGGCGGACTGGCTAAACAGACTCCCTTAATTGCTGTAGTCTTTTCACTGGCCGGACTGGCTTCTTTAGGCTTGCCTTTAACCAGCGGCTTCGCTGCGGAATTCCTGGTCTTTGTGGGCGCCTTCTCTTCTAAAGTGGTGGCTGGTATCCAGGTTTATACCCTGATTTCTGCCATAGGTGTCGTCCTGGCGGCTGGTTATATACTCTGGATGATCCAGCGGGTTTTCTTCGGCCCAGCCCTGGAAAAATTCAATGCTGTCAAAGACGCCGATAAACTTGAAATGGTCTATATGGTCGCCTTCGTCGCCTTAATCTTATTGGTCGGCATCTTCCCGTCGATCCTGACTAATATTTATAATATGGGTATCGAACCCATTGCAAAATTTCTTATACCTTAGGTGTTTGAGATTTGTAGTTTAATTATTGTTTGTAATTTGAGATTTGGAGTTTCTTAGTGTGGTGTCATTCTGGAGGCCCGATTTGCTCGGGCCGAAGAATCTGGTGGCGGGGTAGTTAGTTTTTAATTTGCAATTTGAATATTGAAATTTATTTAGTATTTCGAATTTTGGATTTTGGATTTAAGGTATATTAGGAGTCAATTTGAATTTCTCTTTGTTAATGCCAGAACTTACCCTCGCCATCACCGCCGTCTTGGTGATTCTGCTCGACCTCTTTATCAAGCAGAAATCTTGGCTGGCCGCCGTCAGTATCCTTGGTTTGGGAATCTCATCCGCCTTCGCTTTAGGCCTCTGGAACGGGACTCCCCAATCTGCCTTCAACAATATGCTGGCAGTAGACAATTACGCTATTTTCTTCAAGCTGCTTTTCGCTGGCATCGCCATACTTGTCATTCTGGCTTCAACCGACTATGTTTCTAAATTCCAGCGTTTCCAGGGTGAGTACTATGCCCTCATTCTCCTCTCCGCCCTGGGTATGATGCTCATGGCCTCCACCACGGAATTGATTACCTTGTTTATTTCGCTGGAATTGGTTAATCTCTCGCTTTACGCTCTGGTGGGTTTCCTCAAAGATGGTAAGTCCGCTGAAGCTTCCCTGAAATATCTGCTTTTAAGCGCCGTAGCCTCCGCCGTCCTGCTCTTCGGCATGGCGCTGGTCTTCGGTTTCACCGGTCAGACCCAGCTTGGTGAAATCGCCAGATCGATTCAATCCACCCTGGCCGCCGGTCAGGTCAATTCTGCCCCCGCTGTTCTGGTAAGCCCTGGTCTGTTTGTGGGCATCGTCCTGATGATTGCCGGTTTTGGTTTTAAGATCGCCATGGTCCCCTTCCAGATGTGGGTACCAGACGTTTATGAAGGCGCCCCCACTCCCGTCACCGCTTATCTTTCGGTAGGCAGTAAAGCCGCCGGATTCGCCATTATTTTACGCGTCTTTTATTCGGCTTTTATCCAACCTTCTAATCTCGGTTTGGACTGGGGTATGATCTTTGCCGTCTTGAGCGCTGTTACCATGACTGTTGGTAATATTATCGCCATCCAGCAGGATAATATTAAAAGAATGTTGGGATACTCCAGCATCGCTCAAGCCGGCTATTTGATGGTCGGCTTAGCCACCGTAGGTCTGGCTCCCGCTCTCACCTCTGCGGGGCAAGCGCCGCTGCTCTTCTTTTTAGTCAGCTACTCCCTCACCAACCTGGCTGCTTTTATCGCCATCATCGCTATCACTAGCGAGACCGGCAGCGATTTGATCGACGATTTTAAGGGTATGGGCAAACGCTCGCCCTGGCTGGCTGCCGCCTTGACTCTGGCCATGATCTCTTTGATCGGCATGCCCCCGGCTGCCGGTTTTATAGCTAAATTCTATATCTTTAGCGCAGCGGTACAGCATGATCTGCTTTGGCTGGTGATTATCGCCGTTATTAACAGCGTTATCTCAGCCTTCTATTACTTGAGGGTAGTCAAAGTCATGTGGATGAACGAACCAGCTTCCGCGGAAAAAGTCCCCGCCTCTGCAGCGTTGATAGTCGCTCTGATCTTCTGCAGCTTGGGTGTTTTGCTCTTCGGCCTGTTACCCGGCCTAGCTATGAATCCCGCCGGTTTGGCAAATATGTTGGGTTTTTAGATATTTCTTGTTTGTGACTTGCCGTAGGTCCCGCATGCGTGAAACCCATCGGGATAATTTGCATATTGAAATTTATTTGCGATTTGTGATTTGGTCAATTACTCTTTAACCTTTAACTTTTGACTTTTGACTTACTTACGTTTATTTCGTATTTTTGGTTTGGGAGGTGTCCTATGAATCCCATAGAGCTTAATTTATTTGTTGCTTTCTGCAAGACCTTTATCGGCCAGGAATTGACCATTATAGGCGGTAAATCAAAGTTTACACTCCAGAATATTTCTGAAAACGATTTTTATTACCGTGTTTCACCGGATAACATCCGCAAACAACACATTCGCTACGTAAAGCGGGTACTTGATCAGTACGCCAAAATTCAATCGATAAACCCTGGCCATTACGCCAATATTACTCAAAACGCGGCGTACACCCTGGCTTTGATCAAGCTCTATGAAAAACAAAACCCTCAACCTCAAAGTGTTTAGTTTCTGCTCTTTTTCCACGCTGGAAGCTCGAAGCTCGTCCAAGCTCAAAACTGACAGCTCTGCTGTCATGCTGGAGGAGGGCATCGCCCGACAAAGCATCTCAGGGTGGTGGGGATAACTCTCATCTAGAAGCTCGTACCTCGAAGCTCGCAGCTACCCCATTAAAACGCCCCCCAGAAACCACGGCCACACCACTATTCCCAGCAAAATTTTCCACCAGACCAGATTGGCGAAACTGATTGTGAATAACCACCCCGCAAACCAGAAAGCCCCCGCGAATCCAGCTCCACCCTTATTCATTGCTATTCCCTCCGTTTAATTATTTTTAACTAATTCGTGATTCTTTATAATTAACCTTCAACTGGAACGGTGATAACCATAATAAAACAAGCGATGATTCCCAGGCCTCTGATGAATATCGAAACTACTGCCAGAACCAGGATAATAACCGGATCGATGTTGAAATATTTGGACAGACCCCCGCGAACTCCCCATATCATACGTTCGCCTCGGCTGCGATACAGCTTCTTCATTGGTGTCTCCTCGATTAATGATTCTCCAATTATCTGCTGCTATATTATCTTGTTTCCGTTTGCTTTTCAAAGAGTTAGGATGTCTAATTTTAACCTAAAGATAAGTATTATGTCCCCGTCTGACACTCGCAACAGAAATCTCGCTGAGTTTATATAAAAAATAAAGTAAAATGAAAAGATAAAATACGTAGTGCGACCTAAAAAACTAAGTATTTTACCGTATGCTTTGAATTTGCGGTAACCTCTAGAATGAAGATTAGGGGCATGATAAACCGAATTGTATACCAAGCCTGGTATATCGCTTGTTCTGTTTTTACCTGAAAAAAATAATTTCCTGATTATATAGTTTGTTGGGAGGAAGTATGAAAGCGCTCAAGTATTTAATCACCCTAATCATGGTTCTGGCGATGTTAATGCCAACCTTTACCTGGGGCACTACCCAGGTATTGGCTGCCGACCCACCGGCTGTTGGTGATACCAGCCAACAGATGCCTCCGATGGGCACTACGACTAATGCCCAGAGACATGAAGCTGCACAACGGGCGGCAGCGGCTCGCGTGCAAGTGGCCGCGGCGGCTGCTCAGGCTGGCCCTGATTCTATACAGCCAGCATTGGTACCCGGTCCGGGTACTACCCCAGACTACTTTGGCACCACTCCTAACTGGGCTAATAGTCCTATTGCTCAACAAAATCTACCTGCGGTCTCTTTCAGCGCTCCTCCGGCTGGGGGAACTGCACCGACCGCGACAGCTATTGTATCCAATAATCTGGCTGGTATCACTGTGACTGATCCTGGTATCGGCTATACTTCGCCACCCAGCATAACTATTACCGGGGGCGGAGGCGCTGGAGCTACGGCTTCAGCCTCCATTACTGGAGTTCTTTCGGGTATTTCTTTGACTAACGGGGGCAGCGGTTATACCTCACCTCCCCAGGTCTTTATCACCGGGGGCGGCGGCACCGGGGCTACCGCCGTGACCACCATTGGTGGTCAAAGCGTTGTGACCGGTATTACTATTAATAATCCCGGCGCGGGCTATACCTCCGCTCCGACTATCACTTTTAGCGGTGGTGGAACTCCTTCAGCTCAGGCTACGGCTATCGCCGTTATTTCAGGAACTGTCAGCGGCATCACCATCGTGAGCAGAGGAACTGGCTACACCAGCCCTCCCACGATTGTTTTTTCAGGTGGTGGAGCAACTACCCAGGCCCAGGCCACCGCTACGATTGTTAATACTGTTAATACCGTTAATGTTTCAGCGGGCGGTTCAGGTTATACCTCCGCGCCAACTGTCGGTTTTACCGGCGGCGGTGGAACTAATGCCGCTGCCACGGCTAATATTTCTAATGTCGTTTCTAACATCACTGTATCAGCCGGCGGCACAGGGTATACCCTGCCCCCGAGCGTTAATCTTTCCGGAGGTGGCGCCACTACTCAAGCTACCGCTACTTCCACTATTGCTAATGTGGTTACCGGGGCACGCGTCACTGCTGGCGGCAGTGGTTATACTACTGCCCCTGTAGTGAACATAGCCGCTCCCGCAGGTGGAGGGACTCAGGCCACCGCTACTGCCACAATTGGTAGAGTAGTAGCCAACATCACGGTCACTGCCGGAGGAACCGGTTATACCACTGCTCCTAGCGTGGTATTGACTGGAGGCGGAGGGACAGGAGCTACCGCTGTAGCTACTGTTTCAGCCGGCAGGGTTTCTGCTATCACGGTTACTGCCGGTGGCAGTGGATATACGACTGCTCCTACCATTTCTTTCAATGGCGGCGGCGGTACCGGTGCAGCTGCAACAGCGGCTATTTCCGCTACCAGCCAGGTCACCTCAATTATCATTACTAATCGCGGCAGCGGCTATACCGGCATTCCGGCTATTACTTTCAATAATACCGGTACCGGTGGAACTGGAGCCGCGGCTACTGCTACTGTGACCGGAGTAGTCGTTTCCGTCACGGTCAACCCAGCCTCAAGAGGTTCAGGTTATACTTCCGCACCGACCGTTTCCTTCACAGGTGGTGGAGGTGGCAGCGGGGCTGCCGCTACAACCGCCATTACAGGGTCTGTGGTCAGCGTTACCCTGACTAATCGCGGTACTGGCTATACTTCTGCCCCAACCGTCGGTTTCACCGGCGGAGCGGGTACTGGAGCAGCGGCCACCGCTACTCTGACCGGTGCTCTGAATACCATAACTATTACTAATCCTGGCACAGGCTATACTTCTCTCCCCACCGTCACCTTCAGCGGAGGTGGCGCTACAGCTCAAGCTACAGGCACAGCTAACCTATCCATACTCATTACAGGTGCGATTATTACCAGTGGCGGAGTTGGTTATACCGGAACACCCATCGTGACTTTTAGCCCAGCTCCCGCTGGCGGCACTACCGCTCTGGGAACTGCCGTAGTTTCCGGGTCTAATAGTCTAACCGGAATCTCCATTGTTTCCGGCGGCAGCGGCTATACTGCCGCGCCCATCGTTTCATTTACCGGCGGTAATGGCTCTGGAGCTGCGGCTACTGCCAGTATTTCTGGAGGCGTAGCCTCTATTGCTGTAACCACTCCAGGTAGTGGGTATACAACTGCGCCTACCGTGTTCTTCACCGGCGGTGGTGGTACAGGGGCGTCAGCAACGGCCACCATCTCAACCGCCAGCGCTGTTTCTGCGATCACTCTGGGATCTGGCGGCAGCGGTTATACCTCTGTTCCGGGAGTTTCCTTTAGCGGTGGTGGGCCTGGTACGGGCGCTGCTGCTACCGCAGTAATTTCTGGCGCTATTGCTAGCATCAACGTAACTACCCCGGGTACCGGTTATACTTCTGTTCCCTCCATCTTTATCACTGGAGGCGGCGGCTCTGGCGCCACCGCGACTGCCACCCTTTCTCCAGCCGGCGGGGTTATCTCCATTAATTTAACTAATAAAGGCAGCGGCTATACCTCAATTCCTTCTGTCGTCATTAGCGGCGGAGGAGGAGGCGGTGCAACTGCAACTGCTGCCATCGATGGCATTGTTACAGGTCTTTCTCTTTCTAATCCCGGTAGTGCTTACAGCTTACCGCCTGTGGTCAGTTTCACTGGAGGCGGGACTCCTTCCGCTCCGGCCTTGGCAATCAGCACGATTGATTCTATTGTCACAGGGGTCACTGCCCTGGTGGGTGGTGCGGGCTATACCTCAGCGCCCAGCGTTGCCATCGGAGGCCCGGGCCTGGGAGCTACTGCGACTGCTACGATAAGCGGCCCTGTTGCCAGTGTCAGTATTGGAAACGGGGGCACCGGCTATACCGCGGCACCATTGGTCACGGTTACTCCGCCTGTTGGTAATATTCCTGTTACCGCAGCGACAGCTACAGCATCGATCAGTGGTGTTACCGCCATCAATTTGGGTGTCGGTGGTACGTTATATACCGTAACCCCAATCGTTACTATCACCAACGCTGTGGGCGATGTCACAGGCAGCGGCGCCACAGCCACAGCTATTTTAAGCGGTGGATCTGTTAGCGGGTTTACGATCACTAATAAAGGCTCCGGTTATACTGCCAATCCGACCGTCTCAATTACTCCTAGAGTGGGCGACACTACCGGATCAGGGGCTACGGCTACCGCCGTTGCCTCAATTGGAGTTGTCACCGGCCTCACTTTCACACCTGGCACCGGTTACAACGCTAATCCTTCAATAACGATCGCTGCTCCGACGGCCGGGACTACAGCCACAGCTACCGCTGCTATTAATGGCACGGTAACTGCTGTTACCATTACTAACGCCGGCAGCGGTGGTTACATTACCGTTCCTACTATTACTATCGGCGCTCCCACCGGAGCCAGCCCGGTTCAGGCTACGGTGACTGCCGTCACTGCCAGCGTCGTGACCGGTTTAACCCTCCTCTCAGTCGGCAGCGGTTATACCTCGGCCCCAACCGTAGTTTTTACTAATGCAGTCGGTGATACCACCGGCAATGGAGCTGCGGCTACCGCCAGCTTTGCCTCGGTGGTCTCAGCCATCACGGTGACCGCAGCAGGTACTGGGTATACCAGCGCGCCTGCGGTTGCTATTATCGGAGGTGGTGGACTTGGCGCCAGCGCAACCGTTAATATCGGCGGTGGCATTGCCAGTATCGCAGTTAATAATGGCGGTACCGGCTACAACGCTTTATCGCCTATCGTTATCAATATTACTGGCGGCGGAGGTTCCGGCGCGGTGGCGTCTGCCGTTATTTCAGCCTCAGTTATCGGTTTTAATCTCACTAACGGCGGCGGCGGTTATACCTCAACTCCTGTGGTCACAGTGGCTGCCTCTCCGGCTGGAGCGCCTGCTACCGCCACAGCTGTCATGGCTGGCGGTACGGTAACTGGATTCACCGTTACCAGTCCCGGTACAGGCTATTCCTCTGCACCGACCGTCTCATTGACTGGAGGCGGGGGCACC
This sequence comes from Dehalococcoidia bacterium, assembly GCA_025361145.1. Lineage (GTDB taxonomy): Bacteria > Chloroflexota > Dehalococcoidia > Dehalococcoidales > UBA3254 > UBA3254. Next base: position 49,442 of record JANYAV010000011.1, read on the forward strand.
GGAGCTACTGCCACAGCGGCTATATCAGCCTCAGTAACCGGCTTAGTGCTCACTAATTTTGGATTTGGCTATTCCGCAGCTCCGGGAGTTGTGTTTACTAATGCGGTGGGTGATACTACAGGCTCCGGCGCTTCCGCCATTGCGGCAATTTCAGCGCAGGTCACCTCAGTCACTCTCACTAATCCAGGTACTGGGTACACCTCCGTGCCTTCTATTACTATCGGCCCTTCCAACACTGCTGGCGGTATTCAGGCAGTGGCGGCTATTAACGGCATCAACTCTATAGTCAGCAGCATCACTCTGAGCAATCAGGGTACAGGATATACCTCGGCGCCGACTATCATCATAAGTGCTCCCAATGTGGCGGGTGGCAGACAAGCTGTTGCTACGGCTACTCTGGCTACCACAGGATCTATATCCGGATTCAATATTACCTACCCCGGCAGCGGTTATATTACCGCGCCTACTGTTACTTTAACCACTTTACCCGGTAGAGCAGGTAGTGGCGCTACCGCTACCGCGACCCTTGGTTCTGGCTCGACCGCCGGACAAGTCGTGGCGGTTAATGTCGTCACCAGCGGCACCGGCTATGGCACACTGATCAAGGACACCAGCACCGCTGTCACCGGTATCCTTATTACCAACGGCGGCTCAGGTTTCACTTCCGCTCCTACCGTCACCATATCGGGCGGCGGCGGCACAGGTGCTACGGCCAGGGCCTGGATTGCCCTGGGACGGGTTAACGGCATTACCATTACCAACGGTGGCAGCAACTACACCACTGTCCCTTCCGTTACCATTAGCGGAGGCGGAGGGACCGGGGCCACCGGCACGGCCATTATCGCTTATAACAAAACTATCGGTGTACGGAAATTTGTAGATTCGCTGCCCGGCCTGAACGCCGCTGGCACTAACAATCTTGGCCAATATATTCCGGTGGCTATTCCGGATACTACTACTTATCCCAATACTGACTATTACGAAATTGCCCTGGTACGTTACACCGAGCAGATGAACAGCGACCTGCCTCCCACCGAACTCCAGGGTTATGTTCAGACCAATACGACAGACGCTACGGTTAAAAAGCCCAACTATTTGGGACCGATCATTGTAGCCCAGGAAAACAGGGCTGTCAGGATCAAATTCACCAACTTACTGCCTACAGGGGCTGATGGCAATCTCTTTATTCCTGTAGATACTACGGTGATGGGTTCAGGCATGTCTGTAGATGGTGTCAACAGCTATACTCAAAATCGCGCAACCTTGCATCTTCATGGTGGAGCCACTCCCTGGATCAGTGATGGTACGCCTGACCAGTGGACCACTCCAGCCACTGAAATAACTCCTTATCCTAAAGGAGTTGACGTACAAAATGTTCCGGATATGTGGTACGATCCTGTCACCCATGTCACCGTTCCGGCTGGAACTGCCGGCGCTACCAACAATCCCGGTGCTGGTTCAATGACTTTCTACTATACCAACCAGCAAAGCGCCAGACTGATGTTTTATCATGATCATGCCTATGGCATCACTCGCTTAAATGTTTACACCGGCCAGGCGGCGGGCTATATTGTCCGTGACCCGACCGAACAGAATTTGATCACTACCGGAGTGATCCCAGCGGCTGAAATTCCTCTGGTTATTCAAGACCGCACCTTTGTACCCGGACCGACCCAATTGGCAGCCGAAGATCCTACCTGGCAGCCGGCTAAATGGGGCGGCACCGGCAATCTGTGGTTCCCCCATGTCTATATGCCTAACCAGAACCCGGCTGATCCCTCCGGTACTAACGCTATGGGTAGATGGGACTACGGACCCTGGTTCTGGCCGCCTTATCAAGGGTTAGTGAACGGCCCGAAACCTAATCCTTACTTTGTGGCCGGTACCAGCGAAGGTCCCACTATTCCTGGTGTACCTGATCTTTCGCTTACCCCCGAAGCCTTTATGGACACACCTGTCGTAAACGGTACGGCTTATCCTTTTCTGACCATAGAGCCCAAAGCATATCGGTTCAGAATCCTGAATGCCAGCAACGACCGTGCTCTTAACCTGTCTCTGTTCTATGCGGCGTCCAACGGCCAGATGTGGGATGCTACTACCGGCGCTTTGCTTGATCCCAATGCCGGTGAAGTTCCCATGGTTCCCGCAGTTGCCGGAAATCCCAGCACTGCCGGCTATTCCCCTGACCAGCTTGACGGACGCGCTGGTGGTGTTCCTGATGCCAGAGCGGCTGGGCCTGATTTAATCCAGATCGGCTCTGAGGGCGGTGTTTTACCTGCTACCGCGACCATCGCTAACCAACCGATAGGTTATGAATACTTCCGCCGCAGCATAACTGTGTTGAATGTCTCTACTCATTCTCTCTTCATCGGCCCGGCTGAAAGAGCGGATGTTATTGTTGATTTCTCCCAGGTGCCTCCGGGATCCAAGCTGATACTTTACAACGATGCCCCAACCCCTGTTCCGGCTTTTGATACCAGAACTGATTACTATACCGGTGACCCGGACCAGACCGATATCGGCGGCGCGCCGACTACTCAACCTGGATATGGTCCTAACACCCGTACTGTTATGCAGTTCCAGGTAGCTGGAACACCGGCAGCGGCTTTTAACAAAGCAGCACTGGATGCTGCTATACCCGCCGCCTTTGCGGCCACTCAACCTAAACCTATTATCCCGGTTGCGGGTTATGACGCGGCCTACAATGCCAATTTCCCGGCTGATGCTTATGCCAGAATCCAGGATACTTCTCTTAACATCTTCAATACCCTGCTTTCTAATGGCGCTCTTTCAGGAGTCCAGGTGACTAATGGAGGTAGCGGCTATACCGCCAATCCGGCGGTGACCATTGCTCCACCCGCGGTTGGCACTACCGCCACGGCTACTGCCGTAGTGGGCGGTCTTACCAGTCTGGTCTTAACCAGTGGAGGCAGCGGCTATACCGCTCCGGTGACAGTCACCATCAGCGCCCCCGGTGGCGCCGGTGTAAGGGCTACTGCCGTCGCAACTGTGGATGGCAGTGTAATTACCGCGATTAATATCACGAATCCTGGTTCTTTATACACCACGAATCCCACCGTCACTATTAGCGGCGGACCGGGTACCGGTGCTGCGGCCACGGCTACTGTAATAACTGGTGCCGTGACCAGTTTCACACTGACTAATGCGGGCACTGGTTATACCTCAGTTCCTATAGTCACTATCGGTGCTCCTACCGGCACGGGTCCGGTGCAGGCTACAGCTATCGCCCTGGGCGTAAATATCACCATGCAGCCTAAAGCTATTCAGGAACTTTTCGAGGTGACATACGGCCGCATGAACGCAACCCTGGGCGTAGAATTGCCTAACACTAATGCGACCATTCAAACTACCATTCCATATGGCTATATCGATCCGCCTACGGAATTGATGTTAGATACGCCGGCAGCTGCCGTTTTAGGTTCGGCCGCAGATGGGACACAGGTCTGGAAAATTACCCATAATGGCGTGGATACCCATTTCATCCATTTCCATTTGTTTAACGTTCAGGTGCTAAACCGCGTCGGTTGGGATGGCACCGTAAAACCGCCAGATGCTAATGAATTGGGTTGGAAAGAGACTGTGCGCATGAATCCCCTGGAAGACATCATTGTGGCAATGAGGCCCACTGCGCCTACAGTTCCTTTTAAAATGGCCAATGCGGTTCGGCCTCTCGATCTGGTAAATCCCTTAAACAGTACCGGACAGTTTTTTGGAGTAGATCCTAACAATAATCCTGTTACTGTGACTAATACTCTGGTTAACTTCGGTTTCGAATACGTCTGGCACTGCCATATCCTGGGCCATGAAGAGAATGATATGATGCGCCCGATTATCCTGGTAGTACCTCCTGATGCCCCTTCAACCTTGACTGCTACACGTACCGGTACTACCGTCAATTTGAGGTGGATAGATAATGCCGCCAACGAATCTGGCTTTGTCGTCCAGCGTGCGACTGACGCTGCCTTTACCAGCAATGTGGTCACCTTTAACGCTAATTCCAGCTCCCCTGCCGGAGCCTACAGCGTAAATGTTAGCTACGCTGATGCCACTGTAAGCGCGGCTACCAGCTATTATTATCGGGTGATGGCTATTAACACCGTCGGCTATGGCAATGGATATCCGCAAATGACGGCTAATTCAGCCTACACAGCCGCTATTAATGTTGGACCCACCCCTGCAGCTCCTACCAACTTTAGAGCTACGGCAGCCAGCGCCACTCAGGTCAATCTCACCTGGACCAATAATGCTGCCGGGGCTGCTATCGTAATCCAGCGAGCTACCAACAGCACCTTTACTGCAGGATTGACAGTAATCAATCTGGCCGCTGGTACTGCTGCCTATTCGAATACCGGCCTGACGGCTAGTACGGCCTACTATTATCGAATCTATGCTGTCAATGGTGCCAGTGCTTCTGCCATGACCAACGCTACTCCTCCCTTCCCTGTTACCACTCTAACTGGCTTGCTGGCTCCCGCGGCGCCCTCCAACTTGACCATCACCCGCACCAGTCCTACTCAAATGAGCCTGAGGTGGACTAATAATGCCGTTGCTCCTAACGCTGCCACCGGGGTTGTCTTACAGCGCGCCACTAATAATACCTTCACTGCTGGATTGGTAACCTTCAATCTGGCGGCAACCACACGACTGTACACTGATACCACCGTCGTTTCCGGTACTTTGTACTACTATCGGGTCTACGCCTTTAACGCCGCTGGCAACTCAGCTTACGCCAATGTTTTAACCGCTATGCCTTTGATGGTGGTCAATCCGGCTTCGGAGATCTTGCCTATGGCCGCACCCACGGCGCCCACCGCTTTTAGAGCTACTGCAGATAGTGCCACGCAAATCACGTTGTTGTGGACGGATACTAACACGGCTGCTACTGAAACTTCCAGCCTTCTCGAGCGCTCAACAGCCTCCAATTTCGGGGCTAACCTGGTTCAGGTCACTTTATCTCCGCCCGATCCAGCTATCACCCCTCCCGACAACATGTGGTATGTTGATACCAGTGTCTCAGCCGGTACCTCCTATTATTATCGGGTTACAGCTACTCAAACAGGTGTCGGTGGTGGTTCTGTGACGGTTAATGCCCCTGCCACTGATTTCCCGGTCATTACTCCTGGAGTGGCCTCTGCCCCTGCTGCACCTACTGCAATGACCGCTACCGCGGCTAGCGCTACCCAGGTCAATCTGGCCTGGGTAGATAATGCGAACAATGAATCCGGTTATGTCGTTGAAAGAGCCACTTCTGCTGACTTTGCTACCAATTGGACCAATTTTAACTTGATACTGGCTCCGAACACTACTTCATATTCGGATACTACAACAGTTGGGAATACCAGCTATTATTATCGTGTTAATGCCTTTAATTCAGTTGGAGTTTTTTCAGCTTTTGCTAATGCTGCTCCAGTAACGACTCCGGCACCGGTAGGCGTTCCTGCCGCACCCAGCGGATTAACAGCTATTGTCGATCCCAATACACTCATCCCTAATACCGCCATTAGACTAGACTGGACTGATAACTCTAGCAACGAGACCGGGTTCCACATCTTCCGGTCGACGAACGGAGTTTTCAGCCCGGTGCCAACCTTTACAGTTGCCACGGCCAATACCACCACTTTCAGTGATAATACTGTGGTTGGCGATACCAACTACTACTATCAGGTAACTGCCTACAACGCCAGTGGCGATTCGCAACCCTCCGGTTCAGTCGTTGGCGTTATCCTGCTGCCTCCTGCGGCGCCTACCTTGACTCAGGCAATCGCTACCAGCAGTACCACCGTTCACTTACAGTGGACTGATAACTCCGCCACTGAGACAGCTTTTATTGTGCAGCGTAGCACCGATGCTGGTTTTACCGCGGTGACTACCTTACCCGCTCTGGCGGCCAATACCACTTCTTATGACGATCCCGCTCTCACGGCCAGCACTACTTATTGGTATCAGGTCATTGCTAACAATGCAGCCGGACAAAATGTTTCAGGCCCGCTGAGCGTTACTACCCAGGCTGCCGGCGTGATTACCACCATTACTATTGAAACTGCTGTTGATGGAACCGGAGCACTTGTCCCTGCCCAGACCTTGACTGTCGGCAGTGCTTTACAGGTGTACGCCATTTTCCGCGATCAGACCACTCATGCTTTTATCGCCAACGTAGCTGCTGACAGCTGGTCTTTAACCATCACCAACGGCAATGTGGCGGCCGGAGACCTCGTAGCTGCCGTGGATAAAAAGAGTGCGGTGATGACTGGAAATCTGCGTGGTTCCGGAGTCATCACTGCTACCACCGCAGCGGTACCCGCTAATTCAGGGATGATCTCCGTTGTGGCAGGCCCAGCGACGCAACTCAGAATAGAGACTTCTGCGAACGGCACTGGTGCCGTAGTTTCGGCTCAAAGCTTGAATGTGGGCGGCGCTCCTTTAACCCTGTACGCCATTACCCGCGATGCTTTTAACACCTTTGTGGCTAATCCTTCTGTCACCTGGTCGTTAACCGGAACAGTCGGCAACGTAGTGGTAGGGGACTTAAGCTCAACCACTGGAGCCAGTGTAGTCTTAACTCCCAATCACGATGGAACTCCGGTGATTCATGCCGATAATGGAGCCGGACTAACAGGTAATTCAGGCATCATTTCCATCATTGGCAGCCTGGGTGCGGCTCATCTGGCCATTAGCCAGTCTCCTGCCAGCACACTCGGGGTCAGTGCTGCCTTTACCACACAACCCTGGCTTCTGGTTACAGATGCTGGCGGTAATCCTGTCAACGGCACCGTTGTAACAGTTTCACTCGGATCAGGTACCGGTACCTTAAGAGGAACTCTGACCGCTACCAGCGGAGCTGACGGTCTGGCTAAGTTCACCGATTTGGGGTACAGTAAGACCGATGCTTTCAATCTACATTTCGCGGCCGGGGCTTTGTCTGCCGATACCACGCCCGCTATTGGTCCTTTAGCGGCTGGTACCACCAGTGTTATCAGCGTAGAAACTGCCGCCAATGGCAGCGGGAGTGTAGTTGCGACGCAGACCCTGACAGTAGGCCAGTCCATCACTGTCTACTCTATTGCCCGCGATCAGTTTGGTAACTTTATCGCCAATGCGGTTCCGGATAGCTGGTCACTTGTTGGTAGCATAGTAAATACCGATTTGACCCCAGCTGTCAACAACAAGAGTGCTACCTTGACCGCTAACAGTGTTGGCAGTGCGGTTATTCATGCTCCGATCAACGGAATAACCAGTGTTGACTCAGGAACAATTACGGTAGCTGCTGCAGTGGTTTCAGGTGGCGGCGGTGGCAACACAGGTGGTGGCGGGAGTACTCCTACTCCTGCACCCATCATTACCCCCGTTTCTCTGTTCGGCGTAACTGCTTTGGGTAATGCGATAGATTCTGCCGGTACATTCAAGACTACTGTAGTGGCTAAAGATGTCGTTGGAACCGCATCAGTGACGGTCGCCTCAGGTGTAAAGGGATTGACTGCCAGCGGTGTTCCTCTGGTCTCACTCACCGTTACTCCGATGGCTAACCCACCGGCTCCGCCTCAAGATACTCAGGCGGTTGGCGTATTCTTTGACTTTGGTCCCACGGGCGCTACTTTCAGCGCGCCTGTTACGATCACTTTAACCTATGATCCGGCTAAACTGGCAGCCGGCACTGATCCTTCAACTCTGTACATCGCCTGGTATGACACAATAACTCAGAAATGGGTCAATTTACCCGGTGTGGTTGACCTGGTCAAACATACAATTTCAGCCACGGTCAATCACTTTACCCTGTATTCGATTCTATATCCTAAACCTGCAGTTCCGGTAGTGACCCCAACTGTTACCGCGACACCCACAATAACCGCCGTGGTTACTCCTACAGCTACACCTGTGATCACAACCACTGCCCCTGTAACTACGACTCCTGCGCCTATAGTGACATCAACCCCAACGCAGGTTGTGACCACCACATCCGCGCCTGCTCCCAAACCTTCATCCAACAACACCTGGCTGATCATAGCGGGCGCTATAGTGGTGATAGCAGTAGTTATCGCGGTGATGGTTTATCGCAGAAAGCGGGCTTGATAAAATCCTGACAGATAACTAGTCTGTACAACTAAACGAAGGAGCCCCTGATCAGATCAGGGGCTCCTTTTGTGTATATCTCATACCTTTCTATGCTGTGGTTTGTTGCTATTGTTTATTTTTCTTCCACAGTCACTTTTAACAGCTTATCGCCTTGTTTGATTTTATTGAGAACGTCCATCCCCTGGGTCAGTTGCCCGAACACTGTAAAACCTCCATCAAGCGAAGGCTGATCTGAATAGCAGATAAAGAATTGACTGCCGTTAATGTTAGGGCCAGCGTTAGCCATGGAGAGTGTCCCGGCGATATGCTTGCGGCTGGATATTTCATCTGGAATCTGATAGCCAGGTCCTCCACTCCCCGTTCCCGTAGGATCACCGCCCTGGACCACAAAATTCGGCACAACCCTATGAAAAATGGTTTCGTCGTAAAACTTGTCACGGCTCAAAAAGACGAAGCTATTGACAGTCTGCGGCGCATCCGCGGGGAAAAGTTCAAAAACCATCTCCCCATAAGCCGTAGTCATTGTTGCCCTATATTGTTTATTTTTGTCTATTGTCATAGGAGGAGCACTGGAATAGTTGGTTTTGGTGGAGGTAGGAAGAGCAGCTGGATTGGTTGTAGGTGTGGTCGTTATATCGATGAATGTGAAGCTATTAATCGCCGCATCCAGTATCGGAGCATATTTATCATAGGCACTTTCAATAGAATAGACGCAGATCACATAAAATTCACTTCGCGTATTCGCAATGTACCATTTCATTTCCCACTGGCCGGCTGAATCTGTTACCAACCATATTGCTTCATACCCGGAGATTTTTTGGCCGAATTGAACCTTAGCAGCGGATTGTTCAGTTAAATTTTTAATGTCAGCGGATTGTCTGGCCGAAGCTAGAAAATTTTGATAATACACCTCTAAAGTGACGTCCTGAGAATATTTGGAATTATCAATAGTGACCACAATCCCTGATTCATTATTACCAAAATCACTGTTCCCTGAAATCATGCCCTGGCTGAAAGCTCGAAATTGATTAATCACCGGGTTTTCAACCTGCCATTCCAGCGGATAATCTAGTGAGTAACCAAAATTGCTATCTGAATAATTTTTCATGGCCACGGGGGGTGTCGGAGTAGGAGTTGGGCTATCGGAAGGAGTTAGACTGGGAGTGCTTGTTTTCCCGTTATTGCAACTGGTCATCAAAAGACTTGCTGCGGTAAAAAGAGCTAAAAGTAACCATATTAATCTCGTTTTATTCATTTTTCCCCCGCTTAAAAATATTTTGAGATTTTAAAGACTTTACTTCCCCTCTATTATAATCTACTGACTATGCATCAAGTCCACTTTCAGGCCTACAGTGTTATAATGCCGATTAAAGTTGGAATATCTTTGGCCCACCCCATATAATAAATAGTATGAAATACAACTCACTCTCTTTTGCTAAACGAACCATCGGCATCGGCATAGCAATAGCGCTGACTGTTCTGTTTCTTGCGGCTTGTATTTCCCCTTCGAGTACATCCGTTAGCCAGAACAACCTGGCTTTAATCCAACAAAATGGCAATCTATCAGTAAGATTCTTCAGTGTGATGACCTTCAGCTCTTCAGGCACACTCGTGACCGCTCCTTCTGAGTTGGGTGTCTCAGGTGTCCCCATTAATTGGATGGGTGTAATTTTCAACGGCAGGTTGGAGGAGTTCTTAGCCGGAGAAGATACCACCGACGAGGTTCACGGCAGTGTCTCTGCTGATGGTAATTGGATCGAATCTATGTATTATTCCCGCCAAATTTTGCGCACAACCGCGAATCCCAGCGGTACCTTCTATCGTATCAGTCTTAAAAGCGTACCCATTTCAGGAGCGGCTAGTGGCTCGACGTTAGGCCCTGGCAATTTCGAAAAATCCAGCGGGGACATTCAGAAGTATATTACCCAGATTGAATATGCTGACGGGCCCGTCATAGATAGCAAGATCAATTCCATAACTAAGTATATTTCCACCGACTGGGGCAATACGTTCAAAGGGCAAATCCCAACTTTAAAGTTGACCTTTGCCCAGGGTAGCGGTAATCTCGGAAAAACCCCGACTAAATCCGGTATGATGGGCCAATAAGCGCACCTTCCTGTCTTTAATTCTGGAAACCTCTCACTTCTCTGCCTTAACTGGATATTAATATTTATTTTATAATATAGAAGTGGGGAATGTTATTTCTAAATCGATGCGTTCCATGAAGATTGAGCAAGATAAATGCTAAGCTCTATATTTGTCAGATTAATAAAATTTATCGCCAAACCCAGGCTAGGGTTGATGCTGGCTGTTTCAGTTTTAACTTTACTATTTTTGGTTCTTGCGCCTTTTAAAGAGTTTGCGGCTG
>JANYAV010000017.1 GCA_025361145.1 Dehalococcoidia bacterium
TCTGGTGCCCACAGTAATTGAATTAGCATCCTGGGCTAGGGTGGGGAGCCCCTCTAGGGTGTTGGTTTTCTCATCGTAGATAAAACCCATGGCGAAACTATCAGCTGGCACCTTGACCGGTATGGTCACTTCCATTATTTCTGCCGCAAGACCGCCACCGTTATCTATTTTGATCAGCGGTGTTAAGGGGTTAAAATTCTCACCAAATGTATGCTTGTTGATAGGAGCGTAAGAAATTTTAAACTCCAGATTGTTCGCATAAGCTCCGGGAGGCACACCCAGAACCATCCCATTTATTGGACTATCTGGTTGGTTAAGTGTAAAACTGCCACCCTGGGGAGTGACCGGGATAGGGGAGGACTCAATCACGGTGCCGATAGATATCGTGCCGGTGGTACCACGGGGTGGAGCAGCGGTGATGCCTGGGGATTTGGTAGTACTACCAGTTTGGCTACCCCCACAAGCGCTCAATAGTGAAACAATGGTAACCAGGGCAGCGATGATCAGGATCCCGATCTTTCGAGCCAAGTTCATCTCCTCTTATTACTCTTTCTTTAATGGGGCCAACCCTGATTATACTTATTAACCTGGAGTTCAGCAAACGTCTCAACGATTTTTGGGTTTTTAAATTTAGTAATTGAAGTGTACCTTCATACTATATAACATGTAGATATGATACAGATTGCGAGCGTGATACTGTTGGCTCTAGCACCCTGCGCCTTCTGGCTCTGGTTGATTTATAAAGGCGATAGATATCAACCCGAGCCTAAAATTCAGATTATCAAGATCTTTTTATTGGGTGCTGCTGTGGCTATACCAGTCGCGATTATCGAATCCATATTATATCCCGGTTCTGTTCAAGCCCAACTGACTCTTTCTGCTGCTGCTTATGTATCTTTTGGGGTAGCTGGAATTACTGAAGAAGCGGCGAAATTTATGACTGTCAGAATAGGTATTTATCGCAGCCGCTTTTTCAATGAACCTTCGGATGGTCTAGTTTACGCAGCCGCGGCTGCTCTGGGATTTGCCACCTTGGAAAATGTGTTTTATATTATCAATTTCGGCTGGCAGGTAATCCTCGTCAGAGGAATGTTCTCGAATTTGGCGCATGTATTGTTTTCGGCCTTATGGGGCTATCCTCTGGCGCTGGTTAAGCTAAAAATAAAAGCGAAAATATGGCTATGGCTAGGGTTGATAGGCGCCATCACGGCCCATGGCCTGTTCGACTTTCTTTTCTTCACCCAATCGGTTTACACCTGGCTGGTAATCCCTTTGTTCCTGGCTATGATTATCGTTTTTATCTTGATGCTAAGGCATTCTAACCGTATTTCGCAATTTAACCCCCACCGTTCCTAATGTAAAACCTTATCTCGGGATATGAAATTTAAGGCGTCCTTTCGAATTAGGGATGCCTTTTTAGGGGGAAATCACTTTAAAGCAATGGGAAATCTTAAGCTAATTAGGTTATATAGATATAAATTAAGATCGATCGGAAGATTGAGGTAAAGATGGATTCCGATTCCTCAGAAAAGGAAGTCAGAAAAAACCGGATAACAACAATCACCTTGACTGTGATATGTCAGAGTTTTCAAGCGCTTTCCATGGGTGGGATCGCCCTCCTCCTGCCTTTGATACGGCAAGATCTGGGATTGAGCTTCACCCAGGGCGGAAGTCTGGCGGCAGCCACGACCCTGGTCTACGCTTTAATGCAAATTCCAGTTGGTTCTTTATCAGACCGTTTCAGCCCAAAACGGTTGTTCGTTATAGGCGTTCTGGGAGCTACTATCCTTACTCTTACTTTTGCGCTGGTCACCAATTACTGGCAGGCCATGGTCAATCAGATGCTGAGCGGATTTTTCCGTGCCCTTATTTTTACGCCTGGCATGGCCCTATTAACCGGCTGGTTTCCATCTAATCGAAGAGCCACTGCTACAGGTTTGTTTCTTGTCGGTGGATTATCCGGCAGCGTTATATTTAATATCCTTGGCCCATTGATCGTAGCTCTATCCAACTGGCATATTGCCTTTATCAGTGTTGCTTCTCTAGGTATTTTGGTTGCGCTTATTATGATGAAGTATGGCAAAGAATCGCCGACTCAAATTGATCGCAGAAAAGCCAGTATTCTAGAGGCGTTGCTATTGTTCCGTTCTCGGCTGATGTGGCTTTGTGGGAGTCTGCAAGTTGTCCGTTACGCCACGATGCTGGGCATTACCTATTGGTTACCCAGTTTTTTAATCAATGAAAAGGGAATATCTTTGCAGTACGTGGGGTATATCATCGCTGCCCAGGCTATCCTTATCGCTCCTTCCAATATCCTGGGCGGATACGTATCAGACCGACTTAAAAACCCCATAATAGTGATTATGGTATCGTTGGCTGTTCTGGGGATTACAGCCGTATTGTTGGTTTCTATTAATAGCATGCTTTTTTTGATTATATGCATTGTCATCAATGCTATTTTCTTGCAGATGTATTTTGGTCCTCTTTTCTCAATACCGGTTGAGATATTGGGTTTGCGCAAAGCCGGGATTTCCACCGGTTTTAGCAATTTCTTCGCCAATATGGGAGGATTCGGCGCGACTTATCTACTGGGCTGGCTAAAAGATACTACGGGAATGTTCAAGTATGGATTTCTAATCATTGCCATGCTATGTTTACTCGGTTTGATCCCTACCTTTATGCTGGCACGACAAAGGCACCACTATTTGGCTAATTCAATTCAGGGGAATTAGTATCAGTATTTTAATATAAGCCTTTCTAATAAATTGCATTACTTCGATTTTGTTTTGGGGTGTATCAGCAGCACAGGCAGATCAGAATGTCTGATTACATAATCCGCTACACTGCCTAATATTACCCTTCCCAAGCCACTCCGGCCGTGCGTAGCTAGCGCTATTAACTCTATCCCATGATTACCGCTGTATTCAATAATGGCTTGTCCCGCAATTCCCACGGCAGATTCAAAAGATAACCTTATTTTCTTTTCAGATAGGATTTTATCAGCTACGGATTTTAGATACGTTTCGGCGGCGTTCTTCTCAGTAAAGATCAGGTTTTCCCTGTTCATAGTATCTACTGGGACACCCGGTATTCCAGGTACTCCCGGAGTGATAAAGTAAGGCTCAGAAACGGTCATAAAAAGTACCAATTCGCTATCAAAACGCTCAGCTTGTTCCTCGGCATAGGGTAAAACCTTTTCTGCCAGTTCAGAGCCATCAAGACAGACTAAGATCTTTTTAAACATTTTACTTTCCCTCCGTACCGAATTATCTTGTAGCCACCCAGCTTATTTCATTATATGTTTTTAATTTACAAACAGTTTATAGAACAGGCTATAATTAGTCATATTGACCCTTTCATTAGTATTGCCTACTGTTGCTACCAGCACCACGGTATAGACCCCTGGCCCTTTGATGAGTATTTTGCTAATATCCTCTTGAATATCAAACCAACCATGGTAATTAAAACTACCGGTAGTAGGCACAATCTCCCTGGGAGATAGGTTAGGGTAATAGCTTCCAGGTGGGGGAGGCTGCAGGATAGCTCCTACTTGTTGCCCCAACCCGTAATGATGGTAAATATCCTGGTTCAACTGGGCGGTAGTAAGAGGTTGAGGAGGCGTGTCATAGGTTATAATAATATTCTCTAATTTGATATCATTCTGTGTGAAATGTCCTGTTAAAGAAAGAATGTTGCCTTCAAGAGTCGGCGGTTTACTATATTCCACGTACTCGCCTTCAAACTGCTGTACCAAAGCCACGGTCTCGGTATTATAGGCGATTCCCAGGCTGACCTTTTTATGCCATTTGTTCAGCATGTTCACCTTATGCCCATCATTCGGAGCAATCTCTGCCATCATGCTAGATTGTAGATGGGCTAATTTGAGTTCAATGGAATTTAATTGAGGATCGTTTGTAGAGAGGTAAGCGCTATTTTCTTGTTCGTAATTCAATCCGCCTGCCACTGTATAGCGCATATAAGGTTTCAGACCGTCGGTTCCCCAGTGGGCAGCCTGGTAATTGTTATCCAGCATATCTTGGGCATGCTCTTGGGCAGCGGCGTTATAGCTTAATACCACAGGGTTAAAGCCTGCGTCCTGGCGGTCTTTATTGATGAGTTCCAGCACATAAGCTTCTGTCCCTGTAGGTATATATGACTTGGCTGTTGGGGTGTAAATCGGTGATGTGGGGGGAGGTGGTTCGGCATTTGGCGTTGCTGGTTCAGGGGTGGATGACGATGACATTGGGGGTGTAGTAGTTGTTGGGGTAATCGAAGGTGAAGGAGAAGGTGTGGGAGTCGTTTGAATCACCGTCTGAGAAGAGTTAGCAGTTGTTGATATTACAGGTGCAACAGCGGTGCTATTCACTGGTGCCGCAGAGCAGGCAGCCAGTATCAGAACCATGATTATACTTGCCATAACTACCAGATATTTCTTGCCGCCTATTTTTGCAATATAGCGCATAACTTGCTCCTTCCGTTTCTAAACTGTTCCTTGGTTTGGATAGAGGCTAAGGTGTACCACAGAAATCAGGTAGATGCTTACGAAAGAGAATCGCGATTAACGACGTGCATCATCAGGCTCAGAATCGAGATCACCATAAAGACGTACCCTCCGATTCGCAAAGCCATCATATACCAGACACCCGTGGCAGTGCCTCCAATTGTGAAAATATGAGAGATGCCCAGCAGCATCCAGGCGATGCCGAAAAACAGCCAGAAGATCATTTTTTGTCTGGTATGGCGCAGGATAGTTGTGTATCCCCAAATTGACATGAAAACCAGAAGCCAGGCGAAACCCAGATTCACATAGTAAATAATTGGGGTGTTCATAAACGCTCCTCCTTACATCACGTAACAGGATTAAATGTGATATCATATAGATTCTTCAATATATCCGCTCTATAAACCTCCGAATCGCCTTTTACGTTTTGTGAAGGCCGATAGAGCGCGTTGTACCTGTTTGGGGGTAAAATCTGGCCAGAGTATTTTGGTGAAATAAAATTCGGCATAAGCAGCCTGCCAGAGTAAAAAATTACTAATTCGCAATTCGCCCCCGGTACGTATTACCAGGTCAACATCCGGAATACCCGCGGTGTACAAATTGGCGGCAAATATTTGTTCATCGATCTTCGTGGGGGGAATATTCTGTTCAACTATTTTACGAGCGGCGTCGGCTAGTTCTTGGCGTCCGCCGTAATTAAAAGCGAAAATCAAAACCATGCCATTGTTGTGTTGGGTGAGACTGCAAGCCCTCCCTATGGCATTACCCACCCCAAGGGGCAGTTCATGCAAACGTCCAGCATGCTTGATCCGGATGTTCTGCTGGTGCATCTCAGCGGCTTCCTGACCTATTCTGTCCTCCAGGATCTGAAACAATCCCTGGACTTCTTCTTCAGGACGGCTCCAATTTTCACTGGAAAAGCCGTATAGAGTAACATACCGTACCTGGTTATCAAGCAGTGTAGCTACCACCGAGCGAATACGATTAACCCCAGCCAGATGACCGGCCAATCGCGGTAGTCCCCGCCGTTCCGCCCATCTGCCGTTCCCATCCATGATAATTGCCACATGGGCCGGTAGGTTGTTCACAATATCACATCCGCTGGTCTAGACTGACAGCAGTTCTTTTTCTTTTTCCTGGGCGATTTTTTCAGCTACAGCGATATGGTTATCTGTGATTTTTTGAAGCTGATCCTGGGCGTGCCTGGATTCATCTTGCGAAATGGCCTTGGCTTTCTCAGCTTTTTTCAGTTCATCCAGGGCGTCGCGTCTAAGATTCCGCACCGCTACTCGGCGTTCCTCTAATCGTTTATGAACTATCTTAGTGAGTTCCTGACGGCGCTCTTCGCTGAGCAGGGGGATATTGAGCCGGATTAAGCGGCCGTCGTTAAGAGGGTTCAATCCCAAATCGGATTTCAAAATAGCCTGCTCGATTCCGTGTAGGCTACCAGGATCCCAGGGCTGGATAACCAACAAACGGGCCTCCGGAACTGTGATCCCCGCGAGCTGATTGAGGGGTGTGGCTACTCCGGCGTAATCCACTTTGATATGCTCCACCAAGGAAGGGCTAGCCCTACCAGTGCGGATAGTGGCCAGCTCTTGCCTTAAGCCTTCCGAAACGGCTTTCATTTTCTTGTCTACGACACCCAGGATAGTACTCGACATCTCTTACACCTCGCTTTCTACTATTGTTCCGATCGGTTCACCCTCAGCGGCATGCTCGACACCTCCAGGGGCTTCGACATCGAAGACGATGATGGGTAGCTTGTTTTCCATACACAGTGAAAAAGCCGTGGAATCCATTACTCTCAAACGTAGATTCAAGGCTTCCAGATGAGTGAGTTTATCGAATTTAATGGCGTTGGGGTCCTTCTTGGGGTCGGCGCTGTATATTCCGTCAACATGGTTTTTCGCCATTAGCAATACCTGGGCTTCGATCTCAATGGCGCGCAGGGCGGCGGCGGTGTCGGTGGTCATATAGGGGTTGCCTGTCCCGGCTGCAAAGATGACTACCCGGCCTTTTTCAAGGTGGCGGATTGCTCGGCGGCGAATGAACATTTCTGCTACCTGATTAATTTCCAGGGCGGACTGAGTGCGGGTAACGATGCCCATCTTTTCCAGGGCATCCTGTAGAGAAAGAGCGTTTATTACTGTAGCCAACATGCCAGCATAATCAGCGGTGACTCTATCCATGCCGTTACGGGCCACCTCGGCACCTCGCCAAATATTGCCCCCTCCAACCACCACTGCTACCTGGATACCCATCTGGCTAACGTTTTTAATCTGCCCAGCGATTTTGATAAGTGTAGATTGATCGGTGCCGTAGCCGGTTTTCCCGGCAAAGGCTTCCCCGCTAAGCTTCAGGAGTACTCTGGAATATCTCTTCTTGGGCATTTTGCTCCTATGCTCGTCTTACGGTCCGTTTAGACCGTTTATTCTAGTTTACATTAAAAAGCAATGTGTTTCCAGATATTATACCATAATAAAAAAACCGCCATTTCATTTACGAAATGGCGGTTCAGTACCGAGGGTAAACCAGCTATTTGCCCAATTCAAATCTGGCAAAATGACTAATTACAATATTCTCACCGGTTTTGGCAATAACCTCGGTGACCATATCCTGTATATTTTTGGCCGGATCTTTGATGTACGGTTGCATCAAAAGACAGACATTCTGAAAATCCACTTCAACACCGGTCGGACAACTATCTTTAGACAGATATTGGGGATCCATGGCCGCTACCTGCATAGCGATATTTCTGGCTAGATCTTGAAACTCAGCAGTGCGTGCCACGAAATCAGTCTCACAGTTTACTTCCACCAGAGCGCCGATGCGGCCGCCAGCGTGAATATAAGAAGCTACCAGGCCTTGGTTGGCGGTGCGCCCCGCAGATTTTTGAGCTTTCACAAATCCAAGTTTTTGAAGTAACTCTAAAGCTTTGGCTTTGTCACCGTTAGTTTCTTTTAAAGCATTCCGGCAGTCCATGATTCCGGCGCTGGATTCCTGTCTTAGATCTTTAATTTGTTCGGTTGTAATTTCCAAATTATCCCCCAAAAATTTATTCTTTATTTTTGCCGGTAATCGCATCGGCTTCTCCCAGAACAGCCGCCATGGCGCTGGCGGGAGGAGCGGTAGCAGCAGCTTCAATCGCGGCTATCTCGTCTTCTTTGGGTGCGATCACCTGAATTCCCTTGCCTTCGATTACCGCGTCAGCCATCTTGGAACAGATTAGCTTAACGGCGCGAATTGCGTCATCATTGGCTGGGATGATTACATCCAGGTCATCAGGATTACAATTGGTATCGCAGATAGCGATCACTTTTACGCCCACTCGGTGAGCTTCCATCAGCGCGATCTTGTCCTTGGAGGGATCGACAATGAAAAGAGCTGTTGGGATCCTAGTCATTTCTTTGATGCCGCCTAACTGCCTGTTCAAGCGCACTATTTCCTCATCCAGTTTGGAGGCTTCTTTCTTAGGCAAGCGGTCAAATTCACCCTTAGATTTCTGGTCTTCCAGGCGGACCAGATGATCGATACGAGACTGGATGGTAGTGAAGTTGGTAAGAGTGCCACCCAGCCAGCGGGTATTAACATAATACATACCGCAGCGTTTAGCTTCAGAATCTACCGATTCCTGAGCTTGTTTCTTGGTGCCCACAAATAAAATGGTGCCGCCGTCAGCCACCAGTTGTTTTACATATTCCTGTGCTTTGGCCAGAAGTTTAACGGTCTGTTCAAGGTCAATAATATGAATACCATTACGTTTGGTGAAGATATATTTTTTCATCCTGGGATGCCAGCCACTGGCCTGGTGACCAAAATGGGCACCGGATTCTAGTAATTGTTTGATTGAATTGGTATCTGCCAAAGTAATACCTCTCTAATTATATTTTGCTAACTATGGAAAAGTATAACATAACCATGGTGTCATGGCAATAAAAAAATAATTATGTGTTAATAAAACCAATACAAAAATGGCTAAATATTCATAAACAGTAAATAAAAATACCTTCCGATTATAATCGGAAGGTATTTTAGCGAGATTAGTCAGAGGCTTAGGTAGGCATCACTCCGTGCTTTCTATAGGGTTGGGAATCATCTTCCTTATTAAGATTTGTCTCCAGGGCAACCACCAGATGTTTCCTGGTTTCAGCAGGATTGATGATATCGTCGATCTGCAAACGACCAGCCGCCAAGAAAGGATTAGCAAACTTATTGCGGTATTCATCGATTTTTTCCTGCAGAACTGCTTTGGGATCTGCCGCTTTTTCGATATCTCTGCGGTAGATAATAGGTGCTGCTCCGTCTGGTCCCATTACCGCTATTTCAGTGTTAGGCCAGCTCAAGACCATATCTGCACCCAGTCCGCGACAACACATGCCGATATAGGCACCGCCGTAAGCCTTGCGGATAACCACAGTTAGCTTGGGCACGGTAGCTTCGGAATAGGCATAGAGCATCTTGGCTCCATGGCGAATGATACCGCCCCATTCCTGGTCTGTACCGGGTAAATATCCAGGCACATCCACCAGGGTGACCAGAGGAATATTAAAAGCATCGCAGAAGCGAATAAAGCGGGAAGCCTTATCGCTGGCGTTAATATCCAGGCAGCCGGCTTTAGACATAGGTTGGTTGGCTACAATGCCGACGCTGGTTCCATTCAAGCGAGAGAAGCAGGTAATGATATTGGTGCCCCACTCGGGAAAAAGCTCAAAATAGTTCTTACTGCCGTCCGTTTTCTGATCGAAAATACGTGAAATAACCTTTTTCATATCATAGGGCTTGTTGGGAGTGGCGGGAACGATGTCATAGAGTGCATCATCGATCCGGTCGGCCTTATCGCCCCAATCTTCCCAGTTAGCGCCTTCGCGGTTGCTTTGGGGCAGATAGCTTAATAGTTCTTTGATATGAGCAAAGCAATCCTCTTCACTATTCTCGGAGCGGGCACAAACCCCGGATTTCGTCTGTGCCGCGCTGGCTCCACCAAGTTCATCGTCGGTAACATCCTGACCGATGACGGCCTTGACCACACGAGGCCCGGTGATATAGGCATAGCTGGAACCTTTGACCATGAAGATAACGTCCATAAGGGCCGGAGAATAGACCGCCCCTCCTGCGCAGGGTCCGATGATGGCGCAAATTTGGGGAATGACTCCAGACGCCTTAACGTTACGATAAAATATATTAGCGAATCCTGCCAGCGAATCAATCCCGTCCTGGATGCGGGCACCGCCGGAATCGTTGATACCGATAATGGGACAGCCAGCTTTGACAGCAGCGTCCATGCAGAGGCAGATTTTATTAGCATGGGTTTCAGCCAGCGAGCCGCCTTGCGTTGTGAAATCCTGAGAATAAACGTAGACTGTTTTCCCATTGACTAGTCCATAACCGGTAACTACGGCATCCGCAGCAGCGTCATCTGGATTAGCCGTACCGCGGCTGGTACCGAATCCCCAAAGTTCAGTGAAAGTGCCCTGGTCCATTAATAAATCGATGCGCTCACGCGCTGTCAGCTTATTTTTTTTCTTTTGGTTGGCTACTCTATCCGTGCCACCCATAGCCGCGATCTTCTGTCGGCGTTTCTCGAGATCAGTTAATTGGGCTATTTTTACTTCTTCCATTCTAACCCTCCACTAACTCGAGTAGTATTTTAGAACCTTTGGGATGCAAAAAACCAATCCGGGTATTCTGAACTCCTTTGCGGGGTTTTTCATCAATCAGGGGAATATTTTTGGCTTTTACTTCCTTTAAAGCATCTTCTACATTAGTTACTGTTAAAGCCATGTGATGGAGGCCTTCACCCCGCTTTTCAATAAAAGTAGCAATGGTCCCATCCGGAGTCGTAGACTCCAATAGCTCTATTTTACTATCACCTACGTGAATGATGGCTGTTTTGACCTTTTGCTCTTCCAGTGTCTCATAAGCCTCAACCTTTAATCCTAGGACTTCAGTGTATAATTTTACTGCCTCATCCAGATTCTTGACGGCTATTCCAAGGTGATCGATTTTTTTTACGTTCAATTTTATTTCTCCTGAATGTTCTCCTGGATGAATTTAGCGATTTCAGGGATCGGTGTTCCTGGACCGAAGATACCGGATACCCCGGCCTCTTTAAGGACGGCGAAATCTTTCTTGGGGATTATTCCCCCTACCACGACCAGTATTTTTTCACCGCCTTTGCTGCGCAACAACTCGACGATTTTGGGAAAGAGCGCCAGATGCGCGCCTGAAAGACTGCTCAAGCCAACGGCATCAACATCTTCTTGAATAGCGGCTTCCACAATCTGCTCAGGAGTTAAGCGTAACCCCAGATAAATGACTTCCATTCCCGCATCTTTGAGTCCGCGGGCAATCACCTTTGCCCCTCGGTCATGTCCATCCAGGCCGGGTTTGGCTATCAGAACACGTATAGTCTTTAATTCCGTACTACCCATCTTTCACCTTCCTAGAGTATACTCGGTTCACGGTATTCTCCAAATACTTCACGTAGTGCGTTGCTTATTTCGCCCTGCGTGGCATAGGTTTTAACTGCTTCAATAAGCACAGGCATCATATTTTCATTGGTGGCGGCTACTTTTTTAACCTTTTCCAGAGCGCTTTTTACCTTTAGATTATCGCGTTCTTGCCTCAGGATTCTCAGTCTCTCAGTCTGTTTTTTCTCAACTGCTGGATCAACTTCAAA
The DNA here is from genome assembly GCA_025361145.1 of Dehalococcoidia bacterium. Lineage (GTDB taxonomy): Bacteria > Chloroflexota > Dehalococcoidia > Dehalococcoidales > UBA3254 > UBA3254. Next base: position 11,184 of record JANYAV010000017.1, read on the forward strand.
GATTGTGGTTTCGTCTGCCGTTTTTGAGGTGTATTTATTCACGCCAACCACTATCTGTTCGCCGCTATCTACCGCCTTTTGATAATCGTAGGCTGAGCGGGCGATTTCAGCTTGCATATAACCCTTGCGAATAGCTTCCAGGGCTCCACCCATTTCATCTATTTTTTCGATATATTTCTTGGCGCCTTTTTCGATCTGATTGGTCAAATTCTCCATGTAGTATGAACCACCCAGAGGATCAATCGTATCGGCTACGCCGCTTTCTTCGGCGATGATTTGCTGAGTACGCAGGGCTACCTGCACGGCTTGCTCGGTAGGCAGTTGCAGGGCTTCATCGTAGGAATTGGTATGCAGTGACTGGCAGCCGCCCATGACAGCGGCCAGTGACTGAATAGTAACCCGCATAATATTATTTAGCGGCTGCTGCTCCGTGAGAGTAAAGCCGTCTGTTTGTACATGGAATCTTAACATCTGAGAGCGGGGGTTGTTTGAACCGAATCTGTCTTTTATTATGTTAGCCCAGATGCGGCGAGCCGCGCGGAATTTGGCCACTTCTTCGATAAGATTAGTATTGGCGGCAAAGAAGAAAGACAGGCGGGGAGCGAAGGAGTCAATCTTCATACCTCTATCCAGCATGGCTTGAACGTAAGCTATACCATTAGCCATGGTAAAAGCCACTTCCTGGATGGCAGTGGAGCCGGCTTCGCGGATATGATAACCGCTGATGCTGATGGAGTTCCATTCAGGCAGCTTTTCGGCGCAGTAGCCTATGACATCAGTTACCAACCGCATGGAGGGCCCGGGACCAAAAATATAGGTGTTGCGTGCCACATATTCCTTTAAAATATCATTCTGGACCGTTCCCTTCAATTTGGAGGGGTCTGCACCCTGTTTTTCTGCAGCGGCAATATACATGGCCAGGATAATTGAGGCAGTAGCGTTGATTGTCATAGACGTACTGACATCAGATAGTGGAATGCCATCCCAGAGCTGTTCCATATCTTTAAGTGAGTCAATAGCTACCCCTGTCTTGCCGACTTCTCCTGCTGATAATGTATGATCGGAATCATAACCTTCCTGGGTAGGTAAATGGAAAGCTACGCTGAATCCGGTACTGCCCTGACCATAAAGGTACTTGTAACGTTTGTTGGTTTCTTCCACAGTAGCAAAACCGGCATACTGGCGCATGGTCCAGAATCTGCCTCGGTATCCGTTTCCCTGAACATGACGTGTAAAAGGGAATTCAGCTGGCAAGCTGGTATCCCCTGGTTGTGCTACATCCGCAGCAGTGTAAACCTGTTTTACGACAGTACCGTCAACTGTGGTACGAAACTCCTTTTTTCTTTCCGCATTTTTATCTTGAGTCATCCCACACCCCCGTCATTAAAATCCTAACTTCTAAATCCTGCATCTGGAATCATTTCCAATTCTAAAACTCAAATTGTTAAATTTTTGAAAATTTGATATTTTAACTTAGATATATCTAGCATTTCAATATTCGTTCTTCTAAATTATTCTCTAATCTTTTTTTCTCGATTTCCTCAAACAATTCGGCTACGCCGATATCATTTGAAGCTTGTACCATCATTACTAATTGGTCCTTCTTGCGCGTACTGTATTTCAGCTCATTCCGTATTTCATTTACCAAGATGTCTGCTCCTTCAATGTCGGCTTTATTGACTACGATGATATCGGCTATTTCGATAATCCCAGCCTTCATCAATTGGATGCTGTCGCCGAATCCCGGCGTCAGTACCATAACCACCACATCGGCTACTTTGGTTATTTCGGTCTCGGTTTGGCCGATACCGGTAGTTTCGATAATCAGGATATCTTTCCCCGAGACGCTGATCAACTTAGCAGCATCTTCAACGGCTTTACACAGACCACCGTAGCATCCTCTGGTAGCCATGCTGCGTATAAAGACCCCTTCATCCAGGTAATGCTGCTGCATACGAATGCGATCGCCCAGAACAGCGCCGCCTGTAATAACACTGCTGGGGTCAACAGCGATGATACCGACGGTGAGATTTTGCTTACGATAAAAGGAAGTTAGTTTGTTGACCAGGGTGCTTTTACCTGCGCCAGCAAGTCCGGTTATCCCTACGCGGTAAGGCTGTAATTGAGAGGGTGAGACCAGTTCCATAATTTCGGGGACTTCCGGACTCTCCCTTTCAATTAGACTAATAAGACGAGCCAGAGATGGTTTGTCTCCACTGAGCATCCGATCAACCAGTATCTTGATTTTCTGATTCACATCATGTCCATAATGTACCGAAGATTTAGTATAAAATAGTATAATTATTATACTATTAAACCTATTTTAGTGAGAGTTCTTTCAAATTGTCAAAATCACATAGGACGATCATCTTATCCTGTATTCCTACTTCTTGTTTTTCCAGGTAGTGCCAGTGGGAGTATCGTCTAGAAGAATACCCAGGTCCGCCAGTGTTTTACGGATTTGGTCCGCCATTTGATACTGTTTGGCCTGCCTGAGTTCGTAGCGGGTGCGGATTAAAAGCTCTATGAAGGGAGCCGCCTCTATTGATTCGGCTGTATGTTCTTGAACCTCCAGACGTAATCCCATTACTTCTCTGGCCAATTGTTTCAGCAGATTCCGGGCGTTCTCTATGTTTTTACCTGAATCAGCGGCCTGATTGATTTCTCGTGCCAGATCAAAGAGAATCCCCATTGCTTTGGCGCTGTTAAAATCATCATCCATGGCTTCTACGAACTCTCGGCGGTAAGTCACGGTCTCTAGAACATCACTGGAAAGGTCGGGACTATCCGCCCTGTTGGCCGCTCTCGACAGCCTTTCAGCGCCCTTTTCAGCGCTTTCCAGCCCGTCCCAGGTAAAGGAGAGCGGGCTGCGGTAATGGGAACTGAGGACGAAAACCCTTATAGCATCAGCGCTCCGCCTGGCCATCACGTCTTTGATGGTCAGCATATTGCCCAACGATTTGCTCATCTTTTCTTCGGCTATCTGTAAAAAGCCGTTGTGCATCCAGTATTTGGCGAAAGGGACCTTACCGGAATAACTTTCGGATTGGGCTATTTCATTTTCATGGTGCGGGAAGACCAGGTCTTGTCCTCCTCCGTGAATATCGATCTGCTCGCCCAGATATTTAATAGACATCGCAGTGCATTCTATATGCCATCCGGGTCGTCCTTTGCCCCAGGGGCTGTCCCATGATGGTTCTCCAGGTTTGGCGGCTTTCCACAGGGCGAAGTCCATGGGGTGCTCTTTCTGTTCGCCTATCTCGATTCTGGCCCCGGCCATCATCATGTCAAGCGTGCGGCGAGAAAGCTTGCCGTAGTCCTCGTCTTTACTTATCCGGAAGTAAACGCTGCCATCATTTGTCTGATACGCGTAACCTTTCTCAATAAGCCGGTCGACTACCTCCATAATTTTGGGAATCTCTTCGGTGGCTTTAGGTGTGATGTCCGGACGGATGATATTCAGGGCATCCATATCGGCAAAATAGCTGGCGGTAAAATTTTCCGTCAGTTCGCTGGTCGAGATCCCGCGCTGGTTGGCACGGTTGATGATCTTGTCATCAATATCTGTGACATTCTGGACGTATTTCAGTTTAAAACCACTGAATTTAATATAGCGGCGGATGACATCAAAAAAGATATAGCTCATAGCATGGCCGAAGTGGCTGTTATCGTAAGGAGTTACTCCGCAGACATACATCTTCACGGGGTCACCTATAGGCACGAACTCCTCTTTCTGGCCGGTCATCTCGTTAAAAATTTTCATTAATTCTTTCCTTCTGTGCGGGATAAGCGCGTTTCCAGTTCATTTACACGCTTTTCCAGGTTGTCTATTATTTCACCTTCGGGATCAGGTAATTTCATGACGGTGTCCGTCTCAGGATCATGGACAGCCACCACTCTCCCGGGATTGCCAACTACGGTACAGTTAGGCGGTACGGATTTCACCACTACTGAACCTGCCCCGATACGGGTATTATCGCCGATGGTGATATTGCCGATGATTTTGGCGTCTACGCCTACCACTACATAGTTGCCCAGGGTGGGATGTCGTTTTACTTTCTGCAGGCTGGTGCCTCCCAGCGTCACGCCCTGATATATGGTCACATTATCGCCCACAATGGCCGTTTCCCCGATCACTACCCCCATGCCGTGGTCGATGAATACTCCTTCTCCCAGAGTAGCCCCCGGGTGGATTTCAATTCCTGTCAGGAAGCGGCTGACATGTGAAACATAGCGCGGGAAAAAGGGAATATGCCAGTTATAGAGAGTGTGAGCAAAACGGTGAAACTGGCGGGCGTGAAAGCCCGGATAGGCGAACAAAATCTCAAAAACGTTATGTGCGGCTGGGTCGCATTTGCGTATAACTTTAATATCGTTGCTAATTTTTGAAAAACACATGAAAATACTGCCCCCTTTACTTAAAATGTCTGCTGATAGCCCCGGTCAGCCGGGGCCGGGGACACGAGCAGTTGACGCCCGAAAAGAGCAGTTGGTAGAACCGCAAGTTTAACATAAAACTATTATATAACTTTGTGGTTTATTGTTATAGTTTCGAGTTTAGAATTTATCGCTTGGATTTGTCTGTAATTTGTAAAGGGAAGCTTATAAAATAAAGCTCTGTTATCGCTAGTATTAATCCTTCTTCTTTTCAATCATCGCCACGGCTTGTGCCGCCATCCCTTGGCCTTCACCGATGAATCCCATCTTCTCATTAGTCCCGGCCTTTATGCTAATATCACCTGGGGACAAACCTAGCTCCTTGGAGATGTTCTGGATCATGCGGGGAATATATTCCTTCAACTTTGGCTGCTCCGCCATAATCATCATATCCACATTGCCCACTTGCCAGCCGGCTTCATTCAGCAACGTTTTGACCCTACCTAGCAAAATAAGGCTGGAGATGTTTTGATACTTCAAGTCTCCCGGTGGGAAATGAGTGCCGATGTCGCCCAGTGCAGCTGCTCCTAGCAGGGCGTCCATCAAGGCGTGCAGTAGCACGTCAGCGTCGCTCCAGCCGTCCAGACCCTTATGGTAAAAGATCTCTACTCCGCCCAGAACTAGCTTGCGTCCGGCTTTTAGCGTGTGTACGTCATAACCTATTCCGACCCTATTAGTGCTCATGGTTTTTAATCAATAACTCCGCCACCGCCAGATCATGCGGTGTAGTTATTTTGATATTATCATATGAACCCATATACACTTTGACTTTGCCACCGATTTGCTCGATCAGCGTTGCATCGTCTGTTACGTCACCTGTAGCCTGCTGGTAAGCCTCTTCAATCAAACTAAAACGGAAGATCTGGGGCGTTTGTACTGCCCACAGTCGGGCACGGGGTGGGGTTTCGATAACGATCTGATCCTTTCCTGCTGCTTTGATAGTGTCCGTGACTGGTACGGCAGCGACAGCTGCCCCGGTTTCCCGGGCGGCCTGAAGTCCCCGCTCAATGATATCTTGGCTGACTAGAGGACGGGCGCCGTCATGGATGATCACCCACTCACAGTTCCCCAGCATCTTCAGTCCGGCCGCTACTGAGTCCTGTCGCCGTTTCCCGCCCAAGCAAACATCGCTTACCTTGCTCCACTTATGCGTCACTGTCAGGCATTTTACAGCTTCCAGGTGTCTTTCACTATTGACCAATATTATGCGATCTACCCCCGGATTTTTCTCGAAGGCCTCAATAGACCAGGTCAAAACGGGCTTACCGGCCAGCGGCACTAGAATTTTATCCACACCCTGCATGCGCAGGCTGTCGCCCGCCGCCACGATGATCACGCCTACTTTAATCCTAGACAGCTTTCCAGTTTCCATTTCTTCTCTTATTATATTTTAACTTTTAATTGATGACTGACAACTGATACCTGTTTTTATAGCTTCGCTGCTCTTTTTCGCCTCAACTGTTCAAGAATGACGATAAAAACCACGATTATGATTCCTATTCCCGTCCAGGTCAGCGCCAGCGTTACAGTGCCGAGGGAACCTTGCTTGATATTAAAGCCGTTACCCAGTACTGAACTACCACCTGGAGTCGTGATTGAGATATCCCTCAGTCCTGTCTCTGCACCCTTATCGATGGTCAGTTCTACTTTTAACTGGGTCGGACTTAGATTGGTGAAATTCTCCACTACGATATCGTTACCAAAGCTTACAGCGTTTGCTCCGCTAAAATTGCTGCCGCTAATGATGACGCTTAGCATTGCCCCTTGGCTGCCCAGGTCGGGGTTAACTGAGGTAATTATTGGTAGCGATTGTGTGACGGTGAAACCATTTGGCAAGGTCATGGTGCCGCCCGGCGTGGTAACCGAAACTTCTCTTGCTCCAAGGGCAGCGCCAGAAACAATCGTGATATTGGCCATTATCTGGTTTGAGCTAATAATATTAAAGCTGTAAACAGCTATGTCCGCGCCTAAGCGCACTTCACTTGCTCCGCTAAAATTCATGCCTCCGATAGTGATATTCAGCGTAGTTCCCTGGCTGCCCTGATCCGGGCTGATTGATGTAATAACGGGCAGTGCTTGGTTGACTGTGAAACTATTGGCTAAAGTAAAACTTCCGCCGGGCGTGGTAATTGAGACATCCCTCGTTCCCGCGGTAGCGTCGCTAGCCAGGCTGATATTGACTGTGAGCTGGTTAGCGCTGAGGACGTTGAAATGATTAACTACTACTCCGGTTCCCAGTTTAACTGCACTGGCTCCGGTCAGGTTCGTTCCCTCAATGGTAATATCCAGCGTTTTTTCTTGATTGCTCTGGTTGGGGCTGATCGAGGTAATACCAGGGATAGCCGGATTCACTACGAAGCTACCCGCCAAAGTAAAATTACCACTTGCCGTGGTCACGGAGACGTCTCTTGTTCCTGCGGCGGCATCGGTGTTAAGGGTGATATTAACTGCCATCTGGTCTGCACTGAGCGCGGTGAAGCTGTTAACGGCAATGCCCGGGCCAAATTGTATCGCGGTGGTAGTGGTTAGATTGCTGCCGGTAAGTGTGACATTGACTGTTGCACCTTGCTTGCCCTGATCGGGATTGATTGATGAGATGGTAGGTAGTCCTTGTGTCACTACAAAACTGGCAGGCAAGTTAAAATTGCCGCTCTGTGTTGTAACAGTAACGTCCCTTGTCCCAGGGGAGGCATTCGAGACAATGCTGATATTGACCGTAAGCTGGTTTGAGTTGACTGCGGTCAAGCTGTTAACAGCTATGCCCGGGCCAAATCGTACATCATTGACATTGTTGAGGTTCGTACCAATCAGAGTTAGATTTATCGTTGTACCCTGATCACCCTGGATAGGGGAGATTGAAGTTACAGCAGGCGGCGCGTAGAGCAGGATAGTACCGGCCTTCCCTGTGGTCAAAACATAAGAGGAGGAGGTCCCCCAGAGCGAGTGTAGGTCAGTCAGTGTGTCCCGGTTCATGGGACTCCATTTTATGCCGTCGTAATGACTGATAGTCCCCGAATCGCCCACAGCGAAGACATCGGTGTTGCTGCCGCCCCAGATTGCGTTGAGATCGCTAGCGGTAACGCTGCTCATCGAGCTCCAGACTGAGCCACTGTAACGCAATATGGTACCGGCGGTCCCTGCGGCGAAGGTATCCGTGCTGGTTGCTCCCCAAACTCCGTTAAGATCATTGGTCGTGCCGCTGGTCATCGAGCTCCATATCGAACCGTTGTAATGAATAATAGTGCCTGAATTACCCACAGCGAAGACATCGCTACCGTTAGTTCCCCAAACTCCGTTAAGAGTATTGGTAGTGCTGCTGGTCATCGAGCTCCAGGTGGAGCCGTCGTAATGAATAATGGTGCCTGAATTACCCACCGCAAAGACATTTGTGCCGTTAGTGCCCCAAACTCCGTTAAGAGTATTGGTAGTGCCGCTGATCATCGAGCTCCAGGTGGAGCCGTCGTAATGTAAGACAATGCCGGAGCTCCCTACAGCGAAGACATCAGTGCTGCTATCCCCCCAGATGCCATAAAGATCAGTTGTAATACCGCTACTTATGCCTTTCCAACTAAAACCGTCGAAATGTCTGATGGTTCCGGACTTTCCCACTGCGTAAATATCGGTCCCGGCAGACCCCCAGACATTGTTGAGATCGTTGGTAGTACCGCTAATCATTGTAATCCAGGTGGTAAAGTTGGCAGCGGCTGCAGGCAGAACTACCAGGAGAGTCAAAATGAGCGTAGTAAATACCGCAATGGCTATTTTGCTTGTTTTTCTTCTTGCCATTTTAGTCACTTCCAGCGAGTAATCTGAGAGAATTCTTATTCATTGCCTATGATTTTAGCAAAATCGAGTAGTAATATAAAGATATAATAATTCGCGGGAGCAGTGTACTGAAAATTGTAGACTCTAAACTGTAGCTGATCACTGTAAACTGAAAACTGAATACTGCCGAAGGTCCCGCATGAATGTAATGAATCGGGAATCAGAAACCGGATATTTTAGTTTTTAACTTGGTGCTCTAACTCTTTACTTTTTAATTTCATTTTTGAATTTTAACCTTTGACCTTTGACCTTTGACTTTCACCTTAGTATTATAATGGTGATAATGAGACGTATATTATTTTTTATCTTGAGTTTGATCTGTGTCGTAGCCACCTGCCCAACTCTGGCGCAGGCAGCTTCTGCATCTACCGCTAACACTAAAGAGTTGAATTTTGTTTTTCTACACGGTCTCAATGGCAATGCCAGCGCGATGCAGGTCCTCGATGATTCTATTGCTGACCGTCTGCCAGCCTATGTCACCAACTATCAATATGCTCATCCAGGGATCAGTATTTCGAGTGAGACGCTATTGAGGTCATACCCGAATAATGTGGACATTGAGAGTTGGGCTCACAATATCGCCGATGCTATCAACCTGCGCTTTCCCGGTAAGAAGAACCTGGTCCTAATCGGCCACAGTATGGGTGGCAAGACGGCTCTCTATGCAGTGGCTCACAATATTTGGGGGTTGGCGGATAAAGTAGCTATGGTGGTGACTATTAATAGCCCCGTGAAGAGTCTGGTTAATTATTATTACGTGGGAGGAGATACCGCCCTGGATTATTGGGGCGCCCAGAAGCTGGTAACCAGTAGGGGGGCGCTGGAATCTCTTGTTGATTATGATAGTTCTCAAGATGGACAATGGGTAGGGACCCATAAACGCTGGCTAGCTTTCGTTTCAGCTGAATCCTCTCCGTTGAGTAGTCAGTTTGATGTAAACGGGATTGATGCCCTGCCTAGGGACATGGATGACCAGATTGTGCCTATTTCAGCCCAATACGCAGAAGGAGCGGATGTAGTCTATTATGGGGAATATGTGCATAGCGGCTTTACAGAATCAAAGGCTGTGTCCGGTTATTTGGCAGACCAGATTTTGAGTTATATCTTCGGGGGTAATATTGAGTGTTCTGTTTTTGCTAGGGGCGGCGCTTTCGAACATAAAGCCGATATTTTCCCGGGAACAGATTACTGGCAGGATCTGGTGGGGGGCGTACTGGCTGACAGCGGCACTGTTACCCACCGTAATGGCTCTTTTTTCAAATGGCAGACTTGGGATGATGTAGTTGGCGAAGATCTTAGCGGCAGAGTACGCAGTGGTTTCGAGACCACGCAGAAGAATTCCTCTCCTCTGTTGACCGGGATCACGCAGTCAAGTTGGACCAATCCTGATGATCTCCAGGATGGCCGGCTCTCTCTTACCACCAGAGTTGCCCCCCTAGGCAGCATTCAGGTGGATTGGAGCGTATATCAACAGGGCTTACTGCCTCAGGGAAATATACGCGACCACTATGAAATTGAATTGGAAACCGGGTCTCAATTTACCAGTATCAGCCAGGTGTCGTGGCAAACGAGTGACCCACGTGATCTCAGGCTTAGGATATCGTCTCAGGCAGAAAGTCCCTTCCGCTGGTTTGCCGCCAAATGGAGAGTTTATTACAAAGAAAGCCGGTTTAGACAAATAATTGACGAGATTCAGTAATCAGACGCTAAACTTGGCTCGAATCTTGACCAAATTGCTCAAGGTTGAGCGAGCTGCCACACCGATTATTTTATCCCCTTCCAGAACGGGAAGATAATCGATGCCCCGCAGATCCATCTCCTCAAGTAGAGTTGCCGCTGATTCTTCAGGAGCAGCAGGTTTGATTTTATCTGAGGGAGTCATAATATCGCCGACAGTTGTTTTGTTCCAGCGTTTATACGATAAGGTGTTTATCTGACTCAAGGTCAGAATTCCTTTTAATTTTGTATCGTCGACCACTAAAATATAAGGCCACCCTTTGACCAGAATATGCTCCTTGAGTAATTCTCCGATGCTTACTTTCTGTCCCATTACGGGGTAATCCCTGGTTATTACGTTCCGCGCTTTAATACCTTGAAGATGCCTGAGAGTTTTTACTTTGCGGAGGGTATTGCCAGCGGCAATAAATAATAACCATCCGTTAAAAACTATCACCAAGCTAATCAGCCACTGTTGACTGATAATAAATACCAATACCCCGCTAAAAACCAGGAATAAACCTGTGGCCCACCCAATCAAACTAGCGGTGTAGGTTGCTTTATAATAATCACCATTTGATCTCCATAGAAGCATACGTAAAATTTTACCCGCGTCGAGAGGGAAAGCGGGAATAAAATGCAGTAATACGATGAGAAAATATATAAAGGTCAGCCATTGGGCCATTCCAGCCAATATAAAGCTGTCCGCATTGGTAAAAGTGGCGTATAGACCGTAGAATACCACCGTGATTACTAAATTGGATAAAAATCTGGCCGCGTATAGCAGAGGGCGCTGAGTAGAATCTAGGATGTCTCTGTTCTCCTGAAACACTCCGCCAAAAGCATATAAAGTTAGTGTCCTGTTCGTGGATTTTCCGTGGAAAGATGCCAGACTTATGATATGTTCGCGCAGTATTTCGGCAGCTAAAAAAAGCACGGAAACGGTTAAACCAAAAATGATCCTTTGCAGTAGGGGGTAAATCTCAGAAAACTGAGTGGTCACGATCAACGTGACCAGGGCAAACACCGCAATCCATGAATAGTGAATTCTAATTCTCAAAAACTTTCCCGCTTAATGTCTGTTCTTACTTTGGCCTTCACTATAGCACAGAAAAATATTAGCTTCAAATAATAAACAGCAGCTGTTGGTAGTTGTTAGGTTCTATTCGTTAATTGTCCGTAACTAATTACTAATAATCGCCCTCAACACCATCGGATAGTGCAGAAAGACGCCTATCAGAATCAGAATATGAAAGATTTCATGAAAACCAAAAATGCCCGGCCTGGGATTGGGCCATTTTCTTATATAAAATACGGCCCCCACTGAGTAGGCTATCCCGCCCAGCAATAGCAGCAGAAGCGAGCTTCCCGGCATTGTCTCTAGAAATTGCTTTAGTGGGATAACCGCCATCCAGCCCATCAGCAGATATATAATCGTGGTAAACAGCCTTGGTGCCTTGATGTAGAAGACTTTAAGGAAAAAGCCCGCGATTACTAGCGCCCATTGTGCCCCGATTATGCCCCATTTCATCCCACCTTCCAGGTAGATAAAACACAGCGGTGTGAATGTACCGGCGATCATGAAAAAAATAGCTATGTGGTCCATCTTCCTAAGGAAGTTGGTCTGATTTTCTCCTGTTTTGTTGGCATGGTACAACGTGCTGCTTAGCAGCATAAATACCGCCGAAAGCCCGTATATTAATGACACAGCTATCATGGGTAAAGAATGCCTGGCAAAAAATACCAGTGCCAGCATCCCCACCACGGCTGCAATTGCCCCGCCCAGGTGTGAGTAGGTAGAAAATTTGTCCTGTTTCTGTATAGCCAATTGTTGTTTTTTCTTTCCGTTCTGGGTGTTTTTGAATTTATTAAATTGAATTTGTTTGGAATTTATTATTTGAGGTTTTTTATTTCTTTTGTATTTTTTACCTTTGATTTTTAACGTTTGCCCTATCCGGTAATTTGAAGCTATTTAGTTAGCCCCAACTTCCTCAACCTGGCCTTGATTCCGCCTTTTTCTCGCCCAAGCACCTCTGCCAGAGTATCTATAGACTTGCCATCCCGAAAACCAAGGATAAGTTTCGCTTCTTCTTCAGGAGTCCATCTTTTGCCCGCGGTTTTCTTCTCTATAGTTTCTAGTGTCTTATTTCTTACTTTTAATTTATCGTCATTTTCTGATTTTAATTCTTCTAGTGCTTCTTCAGAACGTTCTTTTAATTCTTGATCGAAAACGGCTGTTTCCTGGCTGACTTCCAACGCCAGGTTATTAAATCCCATTACTCTTAATCCTTCCATAGAACGTATTCTGGATAAGGCAACGTAACCCATTCCTCTTACAAAACAGCGGGAGAGATCAACCTGCGCGGCGTCCAAAGTCATGCCCTGGCTTTTATGCACAGTAATGGCCCAGGCCAGCCGTAAGGGAATTTGTTCAATCTGGGCCGCCATTTTACCATTTTCCTCCACCCCCCAGGTGGTGGGTTCGGCGATGACTGTTTTTCCATTCGGCAAACTTATGACCGGTAGTCCCACCTCATTAAAACCGGCTACCGTTCCCAGGGTGCCGTTTACGTAGCCCTTTTCAAAATTGTTTTTAACAAACATCACCGCGGCGTCTTTTTTTAATAATAGCTTCTCCGGCGCCAGACAACCCTTTTTTAATGCCTCCGCTATGACTGGCACACCCCGGGTTTGCATCATATACTCATGTTCCTGATCCGGTAGATTGGCCAGCTCACGCTCATTTTCCAGGTCGACCGCCGGGTTGTGAGAATATAGCCTGACGGGGTCGATCACTAATTGGGTGCTGCGGCTCTGCTGTAAACGCTTTACCACCGATTCATCCACTGTGGCAGTGCGTATGGCGTTTAATATTTGCAGCAGTTCTTGATCTCCCTGTCGGTACTGCTCGTGGAGATAACATACTCTCAAGTCCAGACTGCGCCAGGCCGCCGACTCATAGATCAGTTTGGGAGGAGGTTCCCCCGTTCTGGCAACCGGAGGAAGTTGAAAAAAGTCGCCACAAAGCACCACTTGCAGCCCGCCGAAAGGTTTCCAGCTTCCTCTGGCTAACCTGGTCACCTTTTCTAAAAGGTCCAGCCGGTCTCCGTCCAGCATCGAAATTTCATCGATAATCAGAGTTTGGGTTTTCTGCATGCGTTTGGCGATGCGTTTCTTCCCCACAATCTCCTCAATTTGCTGGTTGGTTGCGGTTTGCAATATGCCGATCCCCGCCCATGAATGGATTGTGATTCCTTCCATATGAGTGGCGGCGATGCCGGTGGAGGCGGTGATTCCAATGTTGATTCCTCTCGATTTGAGGAACTGTATGTAGGCATTCAGGAGATAGGTTTTCCCACTGCCTGCAGCACCGGTTAAAAAGACGTTATGACCTTTTTTAAGTATTTTTAGGGCTTCTTCTTGAATCAATCAGGCATCCTCTCAAGTTCTGGTGGACGATTTGAATTTAGAAATTAGGGTTTAGTTATTAGGATTAAAACTCGAAGCTTGCAGCTGGAAGCTCAGTCATTTTTGACTTTTGACTAATCTTTTTGGTTAACTGCGATCGTTTTGGTTGCTTTCAGCATTTTTCAAGGCTACCAGTCTGACGTCCAAATTATTCGGTCCTCCACACTCAGGAATGTAGCAGGTTACGTCACTGAATAAACATTTCTTTTTACATTGGGGACATTCCAGAGGAGGGTTTTCAGCCCGCGCAATATAGTCACATTCTGAACATATCCACCAGCTTTTATTATTCATCATGGTTAGCCTCCCGATCAACAATACCTGATACACGCAGATAATTGGTTTTGATAATAATTGCTTGAGATAGCTCTTATTATACGCTCTAAACATCCTGAATTCGATTATTCTTTCAGAAATACTGAATCATGAAAAATTAAAATCACCTGTGCCCCTAATGGAACCTTGCAACACCAAACTCCAGGCTATTGAATTTGATATAATAATGTAATCTACTGACGCCAACCTATTACGTTAAATTCATGAGTTATAACTAAACAGAGGTGACTATGCCCCAAAACATACTTAATGTGGCTTATGCCTCACAATCTCAAAGGCAAAAACTGGATATATATTTGCCTGGCAATGATGGGAAGACGCATCCGGTGGTGCTCTGGCTGCATCCTGGAGGTTTTTCGGCGGGCAGCAAAGAGGTAATGATAGAGTTATTAGCCCCGCCCTTAACCATGCGAGGTTATGCTGTGATTGCTGCCAATTACAGACTGGTAGATGAGGCGCTCTTTCCGGCTCAGATCTTCGATGCAAAAGCCGTTGTCAGATGGATTAGAGCCAATGCCTCAAAATATAAATTTAATCCTGAAAAAATCGCCGTCTGGGGTTGTTCTGCAGGAGCTATGCTCTCAGTTTTATTAGGGACTTCGTCTAATATTCCTGAGCTGGAAGACCTTACCATGGGCAATTCGGCGGAATCCAGCGCTGTTAGCGCGGTGGTCGACTGGTATGGGCCCATCGACCTATTACAAATAGATGCTCAGCTGGAAGATTTGGGTTACCCTACGATTTACGGCCACGACAAAACAGGACTCTTTAAATTGATCGGTGGTCTCCAGACTGAGTTTTCGCAGAAATGCCAAAGGTTCAATCCAACTTGTTATATTACCAGGAACACCCCTCCCTTTTACATCCAGCATGGTAACAAAGACAATTTAGTGCCAATTACCCAGAGTCTCGTTTTGGCCGAGGCTTTAAGAGCTACTATTGGCCATGAGAAAGTTGTATTGAGTATCATTGAAAATGCAGATCATTTCAGCGGCAAACATCAGTCGCAGGAAAATATAGGTAAAATTCTTGATTTCTTAGACAAATACCTCTGCTAGAAATTAAAATTACCCATCCCCCCAAATCCTGATCCCCGCAGAGAACGGCCAAGGCTAAAAAATCTCGAAATTACTCAAATCAGCATGTACTTTGTGTATTGATGCAGCTTGTTTTAGCATTTCATTTTTTGTGTCGACCAGTTCATCTGGTTCAATCTTGACCTCCTGGGTCACCTGAAAGGTGCACTGCTTACACTTTACGGTAAGTACATATCTCTCTTTGGTTGACATGTGAATCTCCTCTGGGATTGAATATTTGATATTTGCTTTACCCAAAACCAATCTCATTCTGGGCTAAGACCGGCATAAGATCAGTATACCTTATCTCATGAATTCTGCCCATAAAAGCAATTACTTTTTTTGCTGCAATTGAAAATACTATAACTTGCAGCTCGCAGCTCTTTACTCTTGACATCTCAGTCTCAAGCTACTAAGGTAATCTTATGCCACCCAAACTACTGACCAAGTCTAAATATATGAATGGCCTTCAATGCCTTAAGCTGCTCTGGCTGGTCTTCAACGACCCCGCCAAAGTGTCTGACCCTGACGCTGCCAAGCAGCATATTTTCGATCAAGGTCACCTGGTGGGCGAGCTGGCTAAACAGCTTTATCCCGGCGGCATTAACATTCCCCACGACAACTTCAGGGAAAACATCAACCGCACCGCTCAATTAACTGCAGGGCGGAAGGCGCTCTTCGAGGCGGGTTTTATGTCGGGGAAATTATTTTGCCGTGTGGATATTTTAAATCCATCCGAGGACCACCAGTGGGACATCGTGGAAGTGAAGAGCTCTACCAGCGTCAAAGAGGAAAACCTGCACGATGTGGCTTTTCAGAAATATTGCCTTCAAAAACAGGGGTTGGTTGTTAATAAATGTTATCTGGCTGTTATCAATAACCAGTATGTTAAGCATGGAAAGATCGATCCCCTGCAGCTTTTCACTGTGCAGGATATCACTGAAGACGTCACTGCCGCCAGCCAGGATATTGAAGATCGGATCGAGGCTATGTTTAATACTATCTCGGCTAAAGAGTGTCCAGATATCAAGGTTGGTTCCTATTGCAGCGACCCCTATGATTGCGCAGTGGTTTGTTGCCGCGCAGATCTGCCGGAAAACAATATCTTCGAGCTATACCGGGGTGGTAAAAAATGCTTTGAATTATTTAACAGTGGCGTATTGTATATCAAAGATATTCCACCAGACTTTAAACTTAGCCGTGTTCAGCAAATTCAGAAATGGTGCGATGTGATGGGGATTTCACATATAGAAAAGCAACCGATCAAGGAGTTTCTGAGCACCCTGAAAGAGCCTCTGCATTACCTGGATTTTGAGACCATCAGCCCGGCCATTCCCCTCTTTGACGGAACCCGGCCATATCAGAGAGTGCCTTTTCAATTTTCTCTGCACGTCGCCGAAGGTAAGGGAAAGCTGCGCCATGCAGGTTTTCTGGCTGATGGTGCGGAAGATCCGCGCCCGGTTTTTCTGTGTCGTTTAAAGGAAACCCTCGGCTCCACCGGGAGCATTGTGACCTACAATCAAGCCTTTGAGGACAGCGTCTTAAAGGAACTGGCTGAAGCTTTTCCGGATTATGCTGAATGGATTGCCGAAGTCAGAACAAGATTGGTTGATCTGCTGAAACCCTTCCAGAATTTCCATTACTATGATCCCCTGCAAAAGGGCAGTGCATCTATCAAACAGGTTCTGCCGGCTTTAACGGGTAAGGGTTATAAGGAAATGGAGATTGCAGGTGGTGAACAGGCCAGTCTCGCCTTTCTTCAAGTTACGTATGGCGAAGCCACCGCTGAAGAGCGTCAACAAGTCCGCGCTACTCTGGAAAAATACTGCGGATTGGATACCGAAGGCATGCTGTGGATTGTAGAAAAATTAGAGAAAACCGCCAGGGCAAAATAGGCGAGTTATATACCGTCATTGCGAGGCTACTGATACTTCTCCGAAGCAATCTATTCCGTGCCACCTCTTTGCTACAATTCCTAATAGACATTCACTCCATCAATGACGTCAGGTTTCTTCCTCAACGAAAAGGGACTCTTCGGGGGTGGCTGGTTCATATTTAGCGGGGCGCTTGATCTTCAAAAGGCCTTTGAAAATAGCTTCTTTCACCGTACTCACCCCGATTACTTCAATTCCTTTGTTGAGCGGCAGCGACTTGAGGCCGCTGCTCGGTACTAAACAGTATTTAAAGCCCAGCCGCGCAGCTTCAGCCACACGCCTTTCCAGATGAGAGACAGTCCTGACCTCCCCACTCAACCCAATCTCCCCCACCGCTGCCAGTCCCGTTTTCAAGCCTGAATCATAAAAGCTGCTGGCAATCGATAAAGCAATAGGTAAATCGGCCCCCGGTTCCTCAATTTTAAGACCGCCGGCTACGTTCACCAGAACGTCCTGATTGCCCAGTCTAAGGTTAGCTCGTTTTGTCAGTACTGCGATGATCAATAGAAGCCGGTTAAAGTCCACCCCGTTGGCCATGCGGCGCGGCATGCCGAAATAAGAAGTAGTGGCCAAAGATTGTATTTCTACCAGCAGAGGACGGTTGCCTTCCATGACCGGCACGACCACCGAACCGATGTTTTCAGTGTGTTCCGTTAAAAAAGCCTGGGAAGGGTTTTCCACCTGTACCAGTCCCTTCTCCTGCATTTCAAAAACACCTACTTCATTAGTGGAGCCGAAGCGGTTTTTGGCACAGCGTAAAAGGCGGTAGGAGCTGAAAGGGGTACCTTCGAAATACAAAACCACGTCCACTATATGTTCCAGGGCTTTTGGCCCGGCGATGTCCCCGCTTTTATTGATATGCCCCACAATGAAAACCGGCACTTCTTTGGTTTTGGCCCACTGCAGTATCCTCAAGGTGCATTCCCGTACCTGGGTGATATTGCCGGGGGCGGTGCCGAGATCTGCAAGCCCCACTGTCTGGATAGAGTCGATCACTACAAAGCCCGGATTAAGATTATCCAATTCGTTAATAATTACTTCAAGGTCAGTTTCAGCGATCAAGAAGAGGTTTTCGCCGGTGATGCCTAAACGCCGTGCCCGCAGTTTGATTTGCCCTTCAGTCTCTTCAGCCGAAACATAGACCGCGTTGCCGCGCAGGCCAGCCACCATATCGGCCACCTGTAATAGCAGAGTGGATTTACCGATACCAGGTTCGCCGCTGATGAGTGATACCGAGCCTGCCACCAGTCCACCACCCATCACCCGGTTAAGTTCGTTAAGTGGCAAGATAGTACGGTCACTATTTTTAAGCTCGATTCCCGCTAAACGGCGGGCTGGTGAGCCTCTGACCGGCACTTTGGGGGAGGTGGATTTTGCGGTAGAAGTTTCTGCCATGGTATTCCAGGCCTGACAGTCCGGACAGCGTCCCGTCCACTTGGGGCTTTCCTTCCCACACTCACTGCATACATAGATTATTTTTGTCTTAACTGCTTTTACCATACGTCAAATTTACTGTATTTTAGGGTGAATGACAAGAGACAAATCGCAAGTGGTATAATATTATCAAAATCAGATGACTCTTGCCCTTTGCCTTTGCGTTTTTCATTAGGAGCCCTGCAATGAGATATGCTATTTTGGCGGATATCCATTCTAATCTGACTGCTCTAGAGGCAGTGCTGGCCGACCTCTCCCAGCAGGGGGGTGCGGATGAGATCTGGTGCCTGGGTGACATAGTGGGATACGGCCCCGATCCGCATGAATGCTTGGAGCTCGTTCGTTCCCGCTGTAAACTGTGTGTGGCCGGCAATCACGATCTGGCTGTCATCGGTAAACTGGATATTTCTAGTTTCAATCCAGATGCGGTTAAGGCCATACGCTGGCATAGTAGCCAGCTAATCGAATCTGAAACCCATTTTCTTGCCGACTTGCCTCAGAAGATTGTAAAGGGCGATTTCACTCTGGTGCACGGCAGCCCACGCCAACCACTCTGGGAATACATCCTGTCTGCGCGGCAAGCTGAAGAGAATTTAACCTATTTTAATACCCGCTGCTGTTTGATCGGCCATTCCCACTTGCCCCAGTACTATCAGTGTGATACAACCTGCAGTTCAGGCAACCCCCAGGAAGGAAATTCGTTCCTACTCTCGGCTAGCCGCTATATCCTTAATCCGGGGAGCGTAGGACAGCCCAGAGACAGAGACCCTCGGGCGGCTTATGGTCTTTATGATAGCCCGACCGCCACTATGAATTTTCAGCGGGTCAGTTACGATATCGTCTCCGTTCAAAGTAGAATGGAGAAGGTGGGTTTGCCTCGCTGGCTGATTGAACGTCTTGCTTGTGGACAATAAACTGAAAGAGCTGTGCCCTGATTATTCTTCCGATTAAGCCGCTCTAGCGCTTTTCTTTTTCAATCTCATCCAACCTCTCGTCGTCAATACCGAAGTGATGGGCTATTTCATGGATAACCGTTTGCCGTATTTGTTTCTTGATCTCCCCTTCATCGCCGCTGGTGCAGCTGTCTTCAATGGATTTTTGAAAAATGGTGATTTTATCTGGGGCCACCAGTCCGTAGTTGGAAGTCCGTTCAGTGAGGGGTACGCCCTCGTACAATCCCAACAGGGTGTAACCCCTTTCTAGGTTGTGTTTTCCAATCTGACGGCGCGAAGGGGATTCTTCGACGACCACGTCAACATTTTCCATCCTGTCCTGAAACTCCTCAGGCAGTGACTCGACCGCTTCCGCTACCAGCGCTTCAAAGCGTTCCCTCTTCATCAGGGTTTGGCCTGGTGCAGATAATCCACTGCCCATTTAATAGCGTCATCTCCTGTTTGGCTCAGGGTAACATCGGGAGTAATGCCTATGCCTTCTATTTCCCTCCCTTTGGGGGTCAGCCATCGTCCGATGGTCAGATAGATGGCCGAGCCGTCCGGCAGATCGAAGAAAGAATCATAACTGCCCTTGCCGAAGGTAACAGTACCGGCGATAGTTGCTCTGCCGTAGTCTTGCAAGGCGCCGGATAGGACTTCTGATCCCGAGGCGCTGTATTGATTGACCAGCACCACTATAGGAAGATCGGTGAAGGTCCCATTCGGATTGACCTGGGTGGACTTGGTAAAGCCCTGATTATCCTTCATGGTGATGATGACACCCGATTTTATAAAGTGGCTGGCGATATCCACCACCACATTCACATATCCGCCCGGGTTGTTGCGCAGGTCAATAATAATACCTTTGGTTTTAGCCAAATCCAGGGTATCTAAAGCCTTCTGGAAATCCTCATTGGTTTTAGCGTGGAAACTCAAAATTCGGATATAAGCGATATCTCCTTCTATGTGGGAGAGTACTGAATTCGGGTTGATTTCCGCCCGCACGATAGCGATTTCCACCGGCAGCTTATCACCCTCGTGGAGTATGCTTAATTTGACTGTGGTGCCGATTTGTCCGCGCACCATACCCACCACCTGATCGACAGTCAGGTTCTGGGTGGTTTTGCCATCCACTGCCAGAATGATGTCATTAGTCTTGAGCTCAGATTTTTCTGCCGGAGTATCGGGTAAGATGCTGATGATAACGGCCTCCTTGTCCTTGTTCATGGAGAGGGACGCACCGATACCGCCGAAGCTGCTGGCGAAATCGCCCTGGGTCAATTTATAGTCAGTGGGACTCAAATAATACGAATAGGGGTCACCCACCGCCTGCACCATGCCGTTGATAGCTCCCTGAGTTAGGACAGTGGAATCGACTTTTTGAGGTTGGACGTATTTTTGGCTGAGTATTTGCCAGGCTTGATTGACCAGGTCGTTATTAATCCCCGGTTTAGCAGCGGTGGTGTTAAAAGCGGTCAAACAACCGGCCGCAAAGACAGTTGATAGTACCAGCACCGCTGCCACAATAACCAGACTGATTTTCAAGCTTTTACGCATCTCTATTTCCCTCACATCCAACACTAAAAATGGGTCTTACATTAATTATACGCAAAATCCGCTAACGGTGATAGTTAAAATTGACATTTATGCTGTCATGTTGGAGTCCAGCGATCTGTCCCGTCGTAGATCTCGTTGAAGGTCTCCAAGAAATCGGGATATGCAATCGGGAAGCCTAGCTGAATCCCGGGTGAGTAGGCCACGATCATCTTTATGTCTTGCGGAACCCGTGGATGACCCAGGCTGACCTCACAACTGGTTATTCTCTAAAGTTATCTTGTTATATGTTTTATGCTAAAGCGAACTTAATAAAAGCGGCGGCAGCAATGGCGGCGGTCTCTACCCGCAGGATATTATCTCCCAGTGTCACCGCTTGAAAACCTGCACTGACAGTTTGAGCCACTTCCTCAGGCGTGAAATCGCCTTCAGGGCCGATCAGTACCAGTACGGATGAGGGAGCTTTTTGTGCCACGATATCCCGGAAAGAACGGCGCTTACCTTCCAAAGTGGGAATCAACTTAAGATCGTAACCGGTGGAATCGGAGATAAGGTCCGTGAGTGACAAAATTCCCGGGATGACCGGCAGAGTATTCCGCTGACTTTGTTCTGCGGCGCTCAGGGCGATTTTACGCCACCGTTCCAACCGGGAACCCTGGGCTTCCTCAGCTTTAACCACAACGCGTTCAGTTAAGAGGGGAATTATGCTGTCTACGCCGATCTGGGTAAGCTTGTCTATGATATCATCCATTCCAGACTTCTTGGGCAGGGCGCAGGCCACAGTCAGTTTGAATTTATTGGGGCGGTCAGCCTTGCGCTCGACTATTTTCAACAGAGCTTGCTGCCGGGTGATATCGCTGATTGAGCACAGAAATTCCCGGCCGGCGGAATCGAAAATGGTGATCCTGTCGCCGCTTTTCAAGCGCAGGACGTCTCTCAAGTGATGTAGTTGGTCCGTGCTGCTGATTATAGTCTGCTCGCTGATAATGTTCTCTTCCAGATAAAAGCTGTGCATTTCCTAATAATACCAATTTCCAATTTCCAATTATACTAACATTTTACATCATTGGGGAAATAGTGCCGATTAAAGGTCAGACCTCGGATTCCTGAAGGTCGGACCTCGCAGTCCTCTTATCCCGATGCAGGTCCGACCTTTAAAAACCCGTCTCCTTAACTTGGTTCATTCTTTTCTTTAAACTTAAATCATGAATCTTAAATCAAGGTATTTTCGGTTTTTGATCTCAACTTTGTAATCCAGTCATATAGAGAGTATGGTTAATAAGTGGTTTGATTTTGGATTATCTCCTATCCAGATAGTATTTCCTATAACTCTGGATGACCCCAAGTTGAGCCAACAAAAACGTTCGCGGGGGTCATTCAATGAGCTACAAAGAAAAAACACTCCACTGCATCAGCTGCAAAAAAGATTTTGTTTTCACGGTTGAACATCAAGAGCAGCTGGTCTCCAAAGGTTACCCTAATGAGCCCCTCCGTTGTCCCGCTTGCCTGCGAGCCAGAAAAGGTTCTCATACCCAGAGTGAGGATAGCTCAACCACCACGACCCGCTCCAGCGGTTATTTGCGCTAATATTTTCTTGATTCAAGGGATGATCCTTCAAACTGAGCTTTGAATTAGGCTGAAGCCCCGGCATAACGGCGCAGTCCTATTCGCCAAAACAACCTGGAAACTACCAATAATACCAGGGCAACTATGCTTGCAGCTACTAGTGTTTGCCAATTCAGTCGCCCGGTCAAGGCTTCAGCGGGAACTGTGGTGGCAAAAGCTACGGGAATAACAAAGGTCAAGCCATATCGCAGCCAGCCCGGATAAAGGCTGACCGGCCAGCGTCCGGCCTCGTATAAACTTTGAAAAACAGTAAGTATGTTTTCTATTCGCACGAACCAGAAAGATAGCGTGGCTAAAATCAAAAAGAAGCTGTAAATGATGCTGCCTCCCGCCACCAGCACCAATACAAATTCTCCAGCCTGCCCTGCCCCCACCTTTTCACCCAGCCTGACTAAAGCTGTTATCAGAACTCCCATTCCCAGCGCGATATCAATTAAACTCCACAAATTAGTGCGCTGAATACTCACTAATAGCTGTGCGTCTTCGGGTTTGGTTAGCGTGAAATCAAGATTTCCATCTCTAACCGACGCAATAAATTGTTCCATCCCAGGGCGAATTATCAGGCCTATTATGCCCCCCACCAGCAAATAAACGCCCACCAGGGCCAGAATTTCTTGCGCGTTCCAGCCTCCCAGGGAGTCGGTATAGGAAAAAATAACCGAAATTCCGGCGATAGCTACGCCCAGGCTGATCAATGATTGGAACAATTGGAAAAAGAAGTTGATTCTATAAGCCACTTCGCTTATCACTCCCACCCAGAAGAAGGCCATTGTTAAGCGTAAGTAATTCAAGCGCCCACCGCCGAATAGACTTTGATACCAGCCCGCCAGACAACTCGCAGTAGTATGAAACTGACAATCAGCCAGGCAGCTTGAACTCCCAGCCCGATTAAAGCCTGATTAAAGGTCAGCCGGCCCATCAACAAATCAATTGGATAGCTGATTAACCATCTGAAAGGCAGAATATTGGCTAAGACCTGGATCGGAGCGGGTAATAGCGCCAGTGGGGCAAATTGCCCAGAAAGGAACAGC
Source organism: Dehalococcoidia bacterium (assembly GCA_025361145.1). GTDB lineage: Bacteria > Chloroflexota > Dehalococcoidia > Dehalococcoidales > UBA3254 > UBA3254. Next base: position 34,553 of record JANYAV010000017.1, read on the forward strand.
ATTAGTACAAAATAGGTCTGGTTAGCTGCCCCCACCCGCGTCGTCCAGAAGGTTAACATAGCCAATGTCCATTCAATGAAAAAACGGATCGCGAAAGCCAAAAATAGAGCTGGGAAGAAGAGTGCGATGGCCCAGGGCTGGGGAGCCAGGGAAACGTGGAATACCAGGCCTAAGGCAACCGCTACCACGATCATAGAAGGAGTGGTGATCAGCTTTGAAGAAATATTGTCGGCGATATCCGCATGGATCGGGTGTACTGGCCTCAACAGGGTGAAAGAAAAATTGCCTTCCCGGATACGGTATTCGAATTCATACATTACCCAGGTATAAGTTACCTGATTAACCAGCATTAAAAGAATGAAGTAAGCGGCGAACTGGCTGGTAGTATAATCGCCGATGCTCCCTCCGTTGTTATTAGAGACTATCGACCACACAATTAGATAGACCAGTGGTTCCAGTACCTGGCCGATCATCCAGATAAGCAAAGAAGCGCGATAGGCAACCATCATTGCCAGCGTGGTCTTGAACTGCTGAATGTATAACTCTATCAGGGCTTTCACGCTTTCTCCTGGGCAAAAACCCGGTCAATTATTTCCTCAATCGGTGGATCTTCTACCAGCAAATCAATGACCGGCAAATCCGCCAGAAGTTGTTCGGTTACCCTGGCTGTTTGCGCCTTGGGGACTCGCAATGTGATTCGCCCATCTTCGCAGGAAACCACTTCCCCATAATCAGCCATATTATTCTGGCAGTCTCCGATTTGCACGATGATAGTTTTGTACTCGCTAAACTTTTGTACCAGTTTGGCTAGTTCGCCGTCAAAAAGCAGCTTGCCGTGGTGAATTACCACTACCCGCTTACACAATGCCTGAACATCCGCCATATAATGGCTGGTCAGTAAGATAGTGGCCCCGAACCGTTGGTTATATTCCGTTAAAAATGAACGTATGCGGCGTTGCATGGTCACATCCAGTCCAATGGTGGGTTCATCCAGAAAGACTACTTGGGGTTGGTGTAAAAGGGCGGCGGCGAGTTCACATTTCATTCGTTCGCCTAGTGAAAGGTTGCGCACCGGTTTATGCAGCAGCGGTCCAAGCTCCAGCAGATCAGTCAGTTCAGCTAACGTGCGGCGGTAATGGTCTAAGGGAATGTGGTAAATTACCCTGTTCAATTCATATGAACTCAGGGCGGGTATATCCCATACCAACTGATTGCGTTGTCCCATGACCAGAGTGATCTGACGTAAAAAGGCTTTCTCGCGCTTCCAGGGGATGTAGTCCAGCACTTTCACTTCGCCCGCAGTGGGGTGAAGCAAGCCGGAAAGCATTTTTAGAGTGGTGGTCTTACCCGCGCCATTTGGGCCTAAAAACCCCACGATCTCTCCCGGGTCCAAATGAAAGGAAATACCGTCCACAGCGGGAACTATTAGCTTGCGGCGGTGTATCAAACTCTGCACCGCAGCCCCAGCCCCACTTTCCTGCTGGGTCACCATATAAAGCTTGCGTAAATCTTTAATATCGACTGTTGGCGCTGTTCCTGAGTCCTTAATCATAAATCATTTTACCCTGAAGGTTGGACCTCGCAGTCCCCTTATCCCGATGCAGGTCCGACCTTGTGAAAGTAATAGTAGTTATTCTTAAATTAATCATGAATCTTAAATCAAGGTATTTTCGCTTTTTGACCTTTGACCTTATGATATTAACCGGCAATTAGTCTCACGATCAAGTAAATCAAGACACCCAGCCAGGCCAATCCCAGAAGAATAGCTGTGCTGAGGGCCACCATAGTCCAGACCATGATTTTCTGGACGCTGGCTTGCGCCCGTTTGGTCTTTTCCACAACGTTAATGCCAGGGGTAATTTTACGCAAGAGCGCTAGTCCGAGTGGCACAACAACGAGGTCATCCAGCCAACCCGCGGCAGGGATGAAGTCAGGAATCATATCAAATGGGCTAATCACATAGGCGAAAATCAGTACCAGGCCGATGACCGCGCGTATTTTGGCCCCGTGCTGAATGGACGGATCTTTGAGGATAAAGAAAATAGTGTACGGTGTGGACACCCAATCCACTATGCTAGAAATAATTCGCATACAATTCCTATCCTCTTGCGTGTCATCCTGGAGTCCCGATATAATCGGGACGAAGGATCTCAGGGTTGTTGGGTGGAATTAAAACTTTTTTGTTAAAGCTTACAGCGTAAAGCTCATTTAGCCAAGTAGACCTGTAAGCCGAGTTCTGTAACCGATGTGAATCAGTATGGTGACCATCTATCTAGTCCGGATGTTACCATCCGGCTCATGCGGCCAACCCGAGGACGGGCAGGGCTTGCCCATAGTCCTTCTATTTGGCCTTGCTCCAGACGGGGTTTGCACGGCCGGTCAGTCTCCTGACCGCCGGTGAGCTCTTGCCTCACCATTTCACCCTTACCCCGATTGCTCGGGGCGGTTTGTTTCTGTGGCACTTTCCGTAGGGTCGCCCCTCCTGGGTGTTACCCAGCGTCTTGCCCTCGGAGCTCGGACTTTCCTCTCTCCGATTTTAATCGGGGAGCGGCCACCCGGTCTACTTGGCTTTTCAATTATACCAGTTATCAGTTTCCTGTTTATAGTGGTTAGTTAAGGTTGGGCCTCGCACCCCGAAAAGGTCGGACCTCGCAGCCCTCTTAATCCTGATGCAGGTCCAATCTTATAAAACCCCGTCTTCCTCACTTCCCAGTTTACTTTGAAATTCGTATTTCCTAAATCATAAATCATAAATCACCCAGATCTAGCAACCGTCGGTATTGCCATTCACGTTCTCTGGCTACGGCGGCAGCGGCATCTGAGGGATCGGCTGCTCGGGTAGATAGCTTGAAGGGCGTAAATAGCGGCTGCCATAGAGTGAGTGGGGACATGCGCGCTAGCTGCCGCTTGACCAGCGGCGCGGGCAGCGGAGCGAGCGGCATTATCTTCTCCTACCTCGCGGGCGGCTGCGTGTGCGGCTAATGCAGCCCCACGAATAACAGTCATTTTAAATATACCGGTCTCAATCCAGCTCTGGAGTATTTCAATAGCCTGGCGAGGGCGGTGGTCTTGCGGGTATTTCGCCTCAAAATAGGGTAGTACCCGCTCAGCGCAATCAATAGCCCAGATGGCCAGCGTTTTATTTCCAGTTTTTCTGACCAGCTCGACAATTCTCTCGTCTTTAAGTTGGCTAAGTGTGGATGAAGGTTTTTTCATGCTTTTAATTTAGCAGATGGGGATCAATAATAAAACCATACCTTCATAAATCCGTTTTTGCCCTTTCCTAAAGGTCGGACCTCGCAGTCTTCATCCCGATGCAGGTCCGACCTTATAAAAATCCCGTCTCCTTAACTTGGCTCATCCTATTCTTATTCTTAAATCTTAAAATCATGAATCTTAAATTAAGGTTTTTTGCTCTTTATCCACTCCCCTCTCATCATTGTAAAACAATAATATATTATTATAAAACGTTATAATATAAACACAATACAACAAATAAATAATGACAAACGATAAATACGTGCTATAATCTAGGGGTAAAGCAAAATATATAGAAGGAGAAAATGCAATGAACAAAAGTCAGGTCAGAATGAAAATGTTAGCCAGAATACTGAACATTATTTGTCGGGTAGTGTTCTGGGTGACAACCGCGGGATTCGCTCTATTTTTACTGGCAAGTCTCGTTTTGCTTTTTATCCCGGCGGAAAGTGTGGTTATCAATGCCAATACCATCGGCCCCTTATCTGTGACACTCGGGAGTCTGTATTTAGATTTTAACCCACAGGTCAGCGGCGATATCCTCATTAAACCCTTTTTACAGGCCTTATTTGCCTGGATTTCAGTCTCGGCCTTGCTGGTTTCCCTCATCTTGTTTAGAGTAAAACGTATTTTAAAATCGGTTGTGGCCGATCACCCCTTTCAGAAAGGTAATTCAAAGAATTTAACCGCGATTGCTATTATTTTGATTGTTGCTTCCCTCATTATGCCGGTACTGCAAGGCAGAATCTTCTCAGCCATTATTGACGCGCTTAAAATCAGTAACATCAATTTCAGTTATTCCCTGGATTGTACCTTGTTGTTTACCGGAATCCTGATATTGATACTGGCCGGTGTCTTTAAATACGGGAATTATTTACAGGAAGAGGTCGATTCGACGCTCTAGGAGGAAGAGTTATGGCTATTATTATTCGTTTAGATAGAGTTCTTGCGGATAGAAAAATGCAACTAAATGATCTGGCGGAGAAAGTCGGTATCTCTAACGCCAATATGTCCAATCTCAAAACCGGAAAAGTCAAAGCTATTCGCTTTTCCACCCTCGAAGCGATTTGTCAGCACCTTAATTGTCAGCCGGGAGATATTTTGGAATACCGTTCTGGCATCATAATACCTGAACAACAAGGAGCGGAAAATGAATAACTCCAAAAAGACCGCCGTTTTCGTAGGAGTACTCTATATCCTTGGCACCCTGGCAGGAAATGGTGATAGCGGTCTGGTTGATAGTTAAGGATTTAATCCGAAAGGATATTGACGACTATCATATTTTTGATTCCAAACCAATACACAACGCATGCACCTTTCTGCGGGAAACCCGCAAAGGTGAGACAAATAGTCGTTAATTGACCTTTACACCGCGGGGAACTACTATATGCACATGATGTATACATATGTTTTCACCAATTTAGATGTAGGTGCAAATCAGCTAAAGGGTTGCCTCTGACAAAGGAAAATTATATGAGTGATAGAAAAATCAATCCGCGAAATAGGCATTCCAACAAGGGAGCAGAACTTAAAGTCGATGAGCGGATCCTCGAACTTCAGCGAGCCAACGAACGTCTGAAAGCGGAAAACATTGAGCTCAAGCTAGTAGAAAAGCGGCTTATCAGCTCCGAGCGCAGGTACACAACGATTTTCAACAATGCGCAGGACACCATTTTTATAGCGACAGATGGAACATTTACCGACTGCAATCCCAAAACAATGGAGATGTACGGTTGCCGCCGCGAGGATATCATTTGGCAAAAGCCATGGGAGTTCTCACCACCCCAGCAACCTGATGGTCGTGACTCGAGAGAAAAGGCTATGGAGAAGATTTTTTCCTCCCAGGCTGGCAATCCCCAAAGATTTGAATGGAAACATAGGAAACTAGATGGAACCGTGTTCGATGCAGAGATTAACCTTAATCATATCGAAGTCGAAGGTGTGCCTGGGCTTCTGGCAATCGTACGGGACATCTCCGAGCGTAAGAAGGCTCAAGAAGAACTACAAAGAGCTCACGATGAGTTAGAAACAAGAGTTGAACAGCGCACTAATGAGCTTAAGAAAACCAATAAGCTTCTTGAGTTAGAAATCGTCCAGAGGAGGCAGGTTGAGGAAGCGCTACGACAGAGCGAGGTTAAGCATCGACATCTGGTAGAGAATGCTAACAGTCTCATTTTAGAAATGGATATCAGCGGTAATGTAACATTCATTAATAAATTCGGTTTGGAATTCTTTGGTTACGATGAGGCAGAAATACTGGGGCACAACGTAATAGGCACTATAGTCCCGGCAAGAGATTCGGCAGGAAAGGACCTCGAAGCCATGATTAGGGATATAGTACATGATCCTACAAAATACTCCCATAACGAGAATGAAAATATGCGCCGAAACGGCGAAAGGGTCTGGATAGTTTGGACCAATCAGCCACTCTATAATGAGGAAGGGCTTCTCAGTAAAATCCTTTGCATTGGTATCAACCGGACCGAACAAAAACGAACGGAAGAGATACTGGCACAGCAGACCAAAGAACAATGAGGTATGCTGGGTTTAATGGACACGAAAGGATAAAGTAGAATAGAGAAAGAGAGGTGTCCAGATGCCAAGACTACCACAAGGGAAATACACAAGGGAATTTCGGGAAGAAGCGGTAAAACTGGTTATTGAGAAAGATTTAGGAATTAAAGAAGGGGCGGAGCGGTTAAACTTACCAGTTTCTACGTTAGCTACATGGCTGAAACAAAATAAATCCGGCAAACTGGTAGATGTAGGCAAGAATTTTAGACCGCTGACTGAATTAGAGCTAGAATTGGCTCGAACTAAGAAAGAGAATGCCCTGCTCAAGATGGAGTGTGAGATCCTAAAAAAAGCAGCCGCGTACTTTGCCAGGGAGTCGCTACCCGGTACGCGATGATGAGGGAACTGCGACTCCAATACCCTATTCCGTTGATAGGTCGGTTAATGAATGTATCGACCAGCGGATATTATACCTGGAGAGACAGACCAATATCACAGCGGAAGAAAGATGAAGTGCGGCTGGAGTTGGAGATCAAAGCTGCCCACCAGCGGACCAGGCAGACTTATGGCCCTGAGCGCTTGCAGCAAGACTTAAACAAGCACGGTGTTCAGGTTGGTCTCTATCGGATCAGGCGTATTCGTAAGAAACTAGGAATCCGCTGTAAGCAGAAAAGAAGATTCAAGGTAACCACTTGTTCTAACCATGGCTTACCTGTAGCAGAGAACATATTAAGCCGAGGTTTCAAGGTTAATCAACCAAATAAAGTTTGGGTTAGCGATATAACCTATATACCCACTGAAGAAGGTTGGCTATATCTGGCTGGTCATAAAGATCTCTGTACCAGTGAGATCGTAGGATATGCTATGGGAGAACGGTTATCCAAATATCTGGTTAGTGAATCCTTACTCAAAGCTTTAGGACTAAGAAAACCGGCACAAGGCTTATTACAGCATTCCGATCGCGGCAGTCAGTACTGCGCAGCCGAGTATAGGCAGCTTCTAGAGAGTAGAGGAATCCAAGTATCGATGAGTCGCAAAGGGAATTGCTATGATAATGCTCCCATGGA
>JANYAV010000020.1 GCA_025361145.1 Dehalococcoidia bacterium
TCTGGTGCCCACAGTAATTGAATTAGCATCCTGGGCTAGGGTGGGGAGCCCCTCTAGGGTGTTGGTTTTCTCATCGTAGATAAAACCCATGGCGAAACTATCAGCTGGCACCTTGACCGGTATGGTCACTTCCATTATTTCGTTCGAGAGCCCCCCGCCGTTATCCACTTTAATCAGCGGAGTTAGAGGATTAAAAGCTTCACCGAAAGTATGCTTCTGGATAGGCGCATAAGAAATCTTGAAATTACGGTTATCTGTGTAGGAACCAGGAGATACATCTATAACAATGCCTTTTAACGGACTATCCGGCTGGTCGAGGGTAAAACTTCCTCCCTCTGGTGTGACCAAGATGGGACTGGACTCAATGCTTGCACCGGTTGAGATTGTGCCGGTGATGCCCCTTGGTGGAGCAGGGATAATAGCTGTGGCTTTGGTGGTGATGCTTTTATTCCCGGTATTACTGCCTCCGCAAGCACTCAGAAGAATAGTCATAGCAACTAAAATGGTCATAGCCAGGAAAGCGATTTTACGAGCCATATTAATCTCCTGCAATAATAGTTTGACTTGTAAAATATTATACCAGAACTCCATTTACAAAAACGGAGAATAAATAGGAACCAGGCGACAACAATTCTTTAAAAATAATAAAGCAAAGACGAGCCAAAATACTCTCCTAAATATTTTCAAAGTTAAATTTAGCCCGTTAAATCATAAATATCAACCGTTAAATCACCAAGGTTAACCAGGAAAGGACTTTCAACCTGAAGAACTAAGTTGACTCGCCGGAGCGATTCAAGATAGCGGATATAACCTTACAAGGTGGGGACGATATTTCACACTGCTTGACCCCTGCCAACCAGATTCTCCATGCCTGCGGGACTCCAGAATGACAGCTTATGCGTAATATAATTGATGAATTATTAGGCTAATTGCTGATTGACAGGAAGACTGAAGCTGAATTTGGAGCCTTGAACCGGCTGGCTTTCCACCCAGATTTTACCACCGTGGGCTTCCACGACACCCTTGCTGATAGCCAGTCCCAGCCCTGTGCCTTTACTCTTGCCCTCCACCACCTGCCGTGCCTGGTAGAACCGGTTGAACAGATTGGAAATTACCTCCGGCGGCATGCCGATGCCGTGGTCCTGCACGCTGAATACCACGCTACTACCTTTGAGTAAGGCTTCTATTTCAATCTGGCTACCTTCGGGAGAGAATTTAACGGCATTCTCCACCAGGTTGATGATAACCTGGCCTATTCTGACTTTGTCTGCTTGAAGCGGAGGCAAATCAGGCAATATTGTTTTCTTCAACTTGTGTTTCGCGGTTATAGTAGAGAGGAAAAACTCGGCGGAATCCAGAATTTCCTTGACGCTGTAAAGACTTTTATCCAGTACCATTTTGCCTGAATCAATTATGGACATATCCAGCAACTCTTTGATCAGCACGGTCAAATGATCAGTCTCTATGTTGGCCGATTTCAGGAAATCCAGCTGCTGTTCTTTGCTCCATTCGACGTCCGGCTCGATCAGGGTTTCAATAAAGCCTTTAATGATGGCTAAAGGGGTCCTCAATTCGTGAGAGACATTGGCCAGCAGAGCGCTCTTGGCCTGATTGGTGCGCTGCAAAGCTTCTATTTCTATTGTTTTGGCTTCGGATAGTTTGCGCTCGGTGATGTCCTCCGAGATACCCAAGAGGTATTTCGTGACCCCATCAGCACCCCGGATGCAGATCTTCTGGGTATGAAGCAGCCGTTGGCCTTTCCTGGCAGTCAGGATAGTTTCTTCCGGGATGTCCAATATGCCAGCTTTGCTATCAAGCACTGCCCTATCTTTAGCCATAAAGTTCGCTGCTTGTTCGGGGGGAAAAAGGTCCAGATTATTCTTGCCGAGCAAGGCCTGACGGTCATAACCTAAAAGCTCTTCGCCCGCACGATTAAATAAGACAAAACGGAGATCAGTTGCTTCCTTAAGGAAAATCATGAGCGGAATATTTTCAATGATCGACTCGACTAGTCGCTTCGATTCCTGCAGTTCCTGTTCCGCCTTCTTACGCTTGGTAAAATCATGGAAAGTGTGCGCTAAGGCCACCATTTTACCGTCACCATCCAGTACGGGTGACGAGGTCAGGATATAATGTCTGCCATTTTCGTATATTTCACCTCTGCCTGGCATACCTGTACTTAGCGTCTCCACACAGGGGCAACCGCAAATGGGAGCAGTCAGCCCATGAATCACCTCATAACATTTCTTACCGATTAGTTCTTTTTCTGTTTTACCGGCGGCCCGGCAACCTGCCGCGTTAACTCTTAGAAACTTATGCTCGGGGGATATGAGAGTTACAATATCTGTCACCGCGTCAAAAGTGCTCTGCCATTCCCGAGCCGTCGTTTTGGCTTCTTCAAGCAAGACTTTGATCTCATGCTCGGTCTTTTTTAGTTCTGTGATATCTTCAAAGGTGGTATAAACCTGGTAGGGCAATGCTTCACCCGGCTTGAATTGGGGAACGGCGTTGATATCAAGCCAGGTATATTCATTATCGGCAGGATGCAATACGCCCAGTCTGGCATTTCGCACCTCTTTCCCTGTTCTTAAGGCCACCATAGCCGGATGATTATCTTCGGAATAAGGCGAACCGTCTTCATGAATAGCTTTCAATTCTTGATTGAAAGAGATCTTTCCTAGCATGTGATTGCGGGTCAAGCCCAAAATTCGTTCAGCGGCGGGGTTGGTGGATATGATGTAACCGGCGGCATCATGATACACTACCCCCTGCAACATAGTTTCAAACAATGTCCGGTATTTTGCTTCATTCTCACGCAGCGCTTGCCCGGCCTGCCTGGTTTCTAAAGACAGGCGCCGGTTGACCATCAGTATAAGGCTAATGGCGAGAAAGATGATAGCCACGTTGTACAACATCACCATTGAGGTGTCAAATAAACCATCTTTAAAATAGTCATTGCTGGTTGGGGGAAAAGTAATGAATCCCATGATTCTGGCCAGGCAGATCACCAGAATTATAATAAAGGCGATACCCGGGACCATCGCGATAGAGCGGATTTCCCGGCTCGCTCCTCTGAACAGCAGCCAGATGCTTAAACAGGAAGCCAGCGCAAGACCAATCGATATGTTAAAATTTCTGGCTAGCAATTCATTATTGACATAGGTAAAATACAGGTGGACCAGGATGAAAGCAGCCATATAGGCCGGTATGATAAAGTTTAGCCAAACCGGGCTTTTCTTGCCAGTAAAAAGGACCAGGCCATAATAAAGCACCAGGGTTCCGCCGACGATGAGGCTGTTGCTCAGCACCATCGAGGCCCAATCGGGTATGACCCCGCGTAATGCAATCAATATAGTCCCGCTTACCAGCATGGCAAAATCTAAAGCCCAAAATTGCAGACCCTTGTATTTATTATGATTCAGCTGCCACAACCGCAGTAGTTCGATCAGGCAGACAATATTGAGCAGAACATTGGTTATCATCACTGTTTTCATATCAAGAGCGATCATCAAAGCCCTCCTGAGCCTGGCATTATTTTACCGGAATTCTCAGCAGTACTTAGAGGTATGTTGAAACTGAACCTGGAACCCTGGCCTTCCTGGCTTTCCACCCAGATTTTACCGCCGTGGGCTTCTACTATGCCTTTACAGATAGTCAGTCCCAAACCGCTGCCACTGCTCTGGCCAGAAACCACCTGTCGAGCTTGATAGAAGCGATTGAATAAACTGTTTAGCACTTCCGGCGGCATGCCTATGCCGTAATCCTGAACACTGAAGACCAGAGCATCATCGGCAGCTTTAACCGCAACGCCAATCTGGCTGTCTGCAGGTGAAAATTTAGTAGCGTTCTCCACCAGGTTGGTGATGACCTGGCCTATCCTGCCTTTATCCCCGAACAGCGGCGGCAAATCAGGGGCAAGGCTGACCTCCAGTTTGTGTTTAGCCGCGATCACCGAAAGAACACCGGAGACCGACTCTAAAATTTCACTCACTTCATAAGAACGCTTGTCCAGTACCAGTTTACCTGAATCAATACGCGACATATCCAGTAAATCTTTGATGAGCAAGGTTAAACGGTCAGTTTCTTTATTGGCTGCTTGCAGAAATTCCAACTGCTGTTTTTTAGTCCACTTAACGTCGGTTTCGATCAGGGTTTCAATAAAGCCCTTGATGGAGGTTAGCGGGGTCCTCAGCTCATGAGAAACGTTGGCCAGCAAATCACTCTTAATTTGGTCAGTTTTTTTCAAGGTTTCAATTTCTATCCTTTGGATTTCAGAATTCTTTAAATCTTGGATGTCAGTGCAAGTGCCAAACCATTTAAGAATTTCTCCGTCAGCGTTTAATATGGGAATACCGCGAATTAACCACCAATGGTAGGTGCCATCAAAGCGCCGTAATCGGCAGTTTAGTGAGTACTTTTCGTGGTGTTGTGTCGCACGTTGCCAGGCCTCCCAGGCGCGCTGCTTATCTTCGGGGTGGAAAGGTTTGATCCAACCCTCTCCGTAACTTTCTTCAAGTGTCAACCCCGTGTAATCAACCCATCGCTGATTGAAATAAATATTCCATCCATCCGGCCGTGTAATCCAGACGATTTGCGGTATTAACTCAACCAAAGAGCGAAAGTCTGCCTCACTCTTACGCAGCGCATCTTCCGCCTGCTTGCGCTCAGTGATGTTTTCAACTATTGTAGCGAAGTAGCCCTTTTGGGGAGCATAGGTTGTCACAGAATACCATTGTTTTAGGGCTGCTGAGTATTGTTCAAGTCTGGTTTCCTGTCCCGTGTTTGCTACTGTCCCATATATTTTAATCCAATTAGCATCGTCTCTCGTGATTCCAGGGATAACATCTGTAACTTTCTTTCCAATAATGTTCGCGGCTTCTAACCCCGTCATACTCTCGAAAACTTTATTTACTTCAAGGAAGATATAATCCACCGGTTCTCCTGTTTTATTATTAACAATACGATGCAGCGCGAATCCATTGGTCATGTTATCAAAAAGAGAATGATACTTTTGCTCGGATTCCTTCAGGTCGTCTACCGCCTGCTTGCGCTTAGTGATATCCTGATAAACCACCTGGTATTGTGGTTGGCCTCCCCAAAGTACTTCTTTACGCAAAACCTGGAGCCGGCGAATCGTGCCGTCTTTACGCACAATACTGATTTCATATTTATCATCTACCGGCTCACCGATTTTGCGTTTTTGTCTTCTCTCCTGGAATTCTGCATAGCTCTGGGGGGTATAGTGTTTTTTTACATTAGTAAAATCCAGTTCCTTCAGATTTTCGTAACCGTAAATATCCAGTAAAGCCCGGTTGGCATATAACGTCTTACCGTCTTTAGTGGCAATACGGATGCCCAATGGGGAGTTGTCCATTGAGTTGCGGAGGTTCTCCTCGGATTCAATCAAAGCTTGTTCAATGTTTTTGCGTTCGGTAATATCCTGAAAAATTCCTTGATTTTGCAGTTTATTTCCCCAAAGAGTTTCCTTAAAAATAACCTGACAATAACCGACTGAGCCGTCTTTGCGTACAATGCTGATTTCCATTTTATCAGGTACCGGCTCGCCACGGAGGGTCCGGTCTTTTCGTAGCTGGTATTCGGCCTGGGTCGCGGGGGTATAGCGGTTTTTACCCGGTGCATCAAACTCTGCCAGAGTATCATAGCCCCAGATATCCAGTAAAGACCGGTTGGCATATAATGTCTTACCGTCTTTACTGCTAATACGCATGCCCAATGGGGAGTTGTCGATTGAGTTGCGGAAGTTTTCTTCTGAAACTCTTAAGGCTTCCTCCGCCTGCTTGCGTTCGGTAATGTCCTGATACAATGCCATGTGTTGTTTTTTGTTTGCCCACATCACTTCCCGGTTAATATCGAGGAGATGGGTTATGGCGCCGTCTTTGCGCACAATGCTGACTTCAAAGCAATCAGGTACTGCCTCACCGCGCTGGCGCATCTCCTTGCGGATCCGGAATTTAGCCTGGCTTTCGGCTGTAAAGCGGCTGCCCAAAGGTTTGGTCTGAAACTCTGCCAGACTTTCGCAGCCACATAAATCTAGCAAAGCACGGTTCACATATAGTGTCTCACGGTCTTCAGTCGCAACACGGATGCCTAAAGGGGAGTTGTCCATTGAGTTGCGGAAGTTCTCCTCGGATTCAATCAAAGCTTGTTCAATGTTTTTGCGTTCGGTGATGTCCTGCACCGTTCCGACAATTTTTATTACGCGGCCTTGCTCATTCTTATCAGGGTGCAGTACCGTATGATACCAGACCATTTTTCCGCTGGGTAGGACAATCTTAAAATCGTTAGATAAAGTCTGCCCATACTCGATCACCTGGGCTGCTTGATTCCTTAATAAACTGTTCTGTTCGGGTGAATAGTAAGCGGCTTCTTCTTCCGGAGAAGGAGGGCCGAGCCCGGGGTCACGCTCATATAAAATATAGGTTTCTTTGGACCAAAATAAAGAATTGTTTTCAATATCAAATTCCCAACCGCCGATGCGGCCTAATATTTGGGATTGCTTGAGACGCTCTTCGCTTTTCATCAGGTCGTCCTCAGCTATTTTGCACTTTTTTACCTCTTCAGCCAATTCATCCCTGGAGACCAGTGTTTTTTCAAAGTTTCTTCGGCTTTCAGACGCTCGGCAACCTCTTGAGCTAACTTATCACGGGAAACCAGGGTATTCTTCAGCGTTGCGGTCATGCTGCTGAAGGCACGAGATAAATCACCAATTTCATCATGGTCTTTAACGGCGATCTTAAAGTCCAGGTTGCCCCGCCCGATTTCCTGAGTTCCTTTAACCAGGCGGCGAATCGGCACCGTGATGCCGAGTACCAGGATAATGCCGAGAAGGGCTGCCAGCAGCGAAATAAAGACGGTAGAGAGAGTCGCTTGAGAGGTCAGTGATCTAATAATGGCTAAAGCTGAAGCGCTGGGGGTAACAATCATAATGCTCCAGGGTAAATCAGGCACCGGGGCGAAACCGATCAACTGCGATTCTCCGCTGCTGCCGGTGGTTTCGATCATACCTCTTTCACCAGCTAACAGACGGCCGGTGAATCTTTTATCCCCGGTTAACGGCTGGACATCAAGCTGATGATCACGATCTGCCAGTATGATGCCGCCATCGCGGATATCCACCAGGGTAGCCCGGCTGTTAGTGCCGTAATTGATATTCACAATTACATCGGACAATGCATCGGGATAGATTGAGCCGGTTATCACACCTATGACCTGTCCCTGGTCGTCCAATATCGGCACAGCGTATGGTGATGAGGGTTTATTACCTGCCCTTGATATTATCGGCACACTCTGGAAGGGCCGCCCCGTAGCTACTGCCTGTTGAAACCATTCACGGTCGGCAAAGGATTGACCGATTCCAGCGGACTCTGCCAGGCTGCTAACTCTTTGTATTCCTTTAAAATCAAAGATAGCGCAGGCTTGAAGAACTGTCTGAGTTTGGACGAACTCCGCCAGAGTTGAATGCAGCTTCTCCGGATTGTCAGCCAGAACAGCCTCCCGAATATCCGCTCTGGCGGCTAATACCTGTACCGGTAATTGAGCACTTTTCATACAGTGTGACGTCAAGTCGGCGGCCAAATTAGCCTCGGCTAGATTATCCTGGAGGACTTGCTTACGCAGCTCGTCACGGCTGGTTTTAATCGTTACCATTCCAACAATCCCGCCAGCTAGCAGAGCTACCAGGACTACCAGGCTCAGAAATTTAACGCCAATAGTCATACGCGGAGTCATTCTACGGCGGATAACTTTAACCATCGTGCGTCGCTTTGAAGATGAACTTTGAGTATTTTCAACCATCAATTGCTCCTGGATTAACCTCCCGGACGACTTATCTTTGTGCCTTTACACTATATGGCAGAAAAAAGCCTGGCGCATTCTCTCTTTTATGCTTAAAGTCGTGAATGGCAATCCTGGAACTGTGATTCTATATACATATGGGATAATAGGCTTAGTCTAGCTCTCCACCCCCAGGTTGTCAACTGGGACAGATACGGTGATCTGCCCCCCCCCAAAGGGGGCTATTTGCGGGCTAAAATGGTATATTGGAGGGGAAGACTTGAGCTGCGAGCTTCCAGTTGCCAGCTGCGAGCTTCAATTTCCAATAACCAGGATACAATAACCAAATAAATTCCAAATTACAAATAAGATAAACAATTAGCGAGAGACATGAAAAACGAGTTAATAATTACTCATCCGGGGAGTGCGCATTTTGACGATCTGACGGCGGTGAGCCTGATATTAGCCGGACACCCGGACACGGAATTCAAGATTGAGCGGCGTGAACCGACTCTGTCAGAACTGGACAACCCGGAAATCTGGGTGGTAGACGTGGGCGACAGGCATGAACCAGATAAACGCAACTTCGATCATCACCAGTCGCTGGATTGCCCGGCCGGATTCGTGCTGGTAGCAGACTACCTGGGTCTACTAGACACACTATCCGTGCTGTCCTGGTGGCAGTTCAAAGACAGCGTAGACCGCTTCGGCCCCGTTAAAAGCTCACTGAAGTTTAAAGCGGGCGATGACCTGGTAAACCGCAGTCCGACAGAAGAATGGCTGGTAGATAGATTCGCCTCCGAGCCGCAGGCCATGCTGCCGCTGTTGAAGTCGTTCGGGGCCAATATCATCAAAAACGCCAGAGGGCTTAAAAAACAGGTGGATTTCTGGAAGAACGCCCAGAGACTGATCATCGCAGGGGTGCCTGCCGTAATAGGCGAGACCAGAGAGAGTTTTGGCTTAGAGGAATTCCGCCGATTGGAGAAGAACCCTCCGGATATCGTGATTTCAATGGACAGGCGCAGCGAAGGCTGGCGGCTGTACCGCTATGAGGGTACGCCGGTAAATTTTTACCTTCTGGCAGACCGACCCGAAATTGAATTCGCCCATAAAAGCGGGTTTATGGCCAAGACGAAGGAAAAATTGCCCATTAATGACCTAATCGAGTTGGTGAGTAAAGCGGTCATTACAAATCCCAAATCATAAGCTACAAATCTCAAATAACGTCTAAATCTCAAATTTCAAACAAAAGATCGAGAACGTAAGTGGAACAGAAACCGAGACCGATGAATAATGCAAAAGTGTTGCTGGAGTTAACGACTACCAAAATGCCGTTTGGGAAATACAAAAATAGGCTGCTGTGCGATCTGCCGGTGAATTACCTGGAGTGGTTCAATCGCAAGGGCTTCCCGCCGGCAGAATTGGGTATTCAGCTAGCCGCGATTTATGAGATAAAGGCCAATGGACTAGAATACTTGCTGAAGCCGTTAAGAGGAAATGGATAAGTTAAAGTAAAAAGTAACAAAGTCCCCAGACTGACAAAGAAGCTCTGTTTCAAAAGGTGACACCTTACTATAAAGGCGATAGGACCGCAAGGTGTCAGCTTGGGCCAGGAATGACCAAGAAAGACTCTTTAAAATACGCTGAGAACACTGCGACGGCCGCCGTAGCGTTCAACATCATAAAGGGTCGAGACATCCACCCGCCGCACTTTACCCTGGATTTCTTGTAACGGAGAGGTAGTAATACGGCCGTCCCGGAAACAAACCATCTTGCCGTAGTCCTGCTTTACTACCAATTCGACGGCGGCTATGCCAAAATGGCGGCCCATGCGGCGGTCATGAGCCGAAGGCGAACCGCCTCTTTGCAGATGACTGAGCACGATGCTGCGAGTTTCAAGCCCGGTGATGCGCTGAATCTCATCCGCCACAAAAGCCCCGATACCGCCAAGGTCTTTATGCCCGAAGGAATCAACAGCTTCTCGCTGGACTATTTCAGTGCCGCCAACAGGTTTAGCGCCCTCTGCCACCAGAATTATTTCATAGCGGGCGCCCTTTTTCTTGCCCTCGAGCAGCAGTTCATTGACCCTGGCAAAGGAAAAATCGTATTCAGGAATCAGGGTGATATAAGCGCCGCAGGCTTCGCCGCCCTCCAATGCCAGCCAGCCAGCGGTGCGCCCCATAGTTTCCACCACGAAGATGCGTCTATGGGAGCCGGCGGTAGTCCTTAAGCGGTCAACTTCCTCAGTAATAACGTTGAGCGCGGTATCAAAGCCCAGGGTATATTCGGTTTGCGCCAAATCTTTATCAATAGTCTTGGGAATACCAATCACATTGACACCGGACTGAGCCAATCTGGATGCGATAGACAGTGTGCCGTCACCGCCGAGTACGATCAAGGCTTCCAAACCCAGTTCGCGGATGTTCTTAATCACCAAATCGACAGTATTGCATTGAGGATCGTAAGGGCTGTAGCGGGAAGTACCCAGCATAGTGCCGCCATAGCGGTCCCAGGTGCGCACGGTTTCCTCATCAAGATAGGTTATATGCTCTTCCGCGCTGATATTCCAGGGTTCAGGCACACTCAGGCCTTTGAAACCTTCGCGGATGCCCAGCACTTCATAACGAATGCCTCTTTCTTTGACCAGGCGCGAATCCATGGCGGTCTTGACCACCCATTTGAGGGCAGGATTCAGACCGGCGCAATCGCCACCACCCGTCAGGACAGCAATCTTACTAACTTTCAAAGTGTTCCCCTTTTGTAGTCCAGTATAGCATGCCAGGCTTAAAACAGTAACAACTAGACCGGATTTGCTGCCCTAGCGGCGATGGCAGCCTGAGCCGCCACCAGTTTAGCCACGGGAATACGGAAGGGGCTGCAGCTCACGTAATTCACGCCGATGCCGTGCAGATAACGGATCGAATTTGGTTCACCGGCCTGTTCGCCACAAACACCGATTTCAATGTCTTTTTTAGTGCGCCTGGCCCAGAAGACGGCAGTCTCCATCAAACGGCCCACGCCTTTGATATCCAGGACAGAGAAGGGATTATCTTTTAAAATCCCCTTCTCAATATAGATCGTGAGAAATTTCTTTTCCGCGTCTTCACGGCTGAATGAAAAAACCGCCTGGGTTAAATCATTGGTGCCGAAGGAGAAAAAGTCGCACTCCTCGGCCAGGTGTCCAGCCCGCAGACAGGCACGTACCGTCTCCATCATGACACCGAATTTCAGGTTTGAACCTGCCAGCATTTTCTTGACTGTCTGGGCTTCCTGGGTGGTAATGACCTGGGGAACCATGACAGAGACTTTAGCCGGGACTTCGGTCATGGCGGCCTGGATAGCCTGGATTTGCATTTGATAGAGCTCAGGTGTGGTGACTGCCAGCCTTACGCCTCGATGCCCCAGCATAGGATTGGTTTCCTTTAATTCAGCGATCTTATTTCTAACTATTGGATCAGTGACATCCTCGAGACGGGGTAAAAATTCGTGCAGAGGGATATCCAGCAAGCGGATGATTACGGGCAGGCCATCCAGGGCCCTGAAAAGATCTTTAAAATCGCTGGTCTGCAGAACACACAGGCGTTCGATTGCCGCGGTCTTCTGAACGGCGTCCTCAGCCAGAATAAACTGTCGTATGGCCGTTAACCTCTCGGCGGCGTTGAACATACGCTCAGTGCGGGCCAAACCGATGCCCTCGGCGCCAAAAGCTTTAGCCTGGGCGATCATATCCGGGGTTTCGGCGTTAGCGCGCACACCCAGCCGTTTGAAGCCATCCGCAATTTTGATCAGCTCCGTGAGTTCAACATTAACCTTGGATTCAACTAGAGGGAGAACACCTTTGTAGATGTTACCGGTAGAGCCATCAATGGTTATCTCATCACCCTCTTTGATGGTAAATCCGCCGGCGCTAAAGCATTTCAAATTCATGTCAACGTTAATGCCTTCCGCACCGCAAATACAGGCCTTGCCCATGGCCCGGGTGACTACCGCGGCATGAGAGGTCAAACCACCCTTCTGGGTCAAAACACCGACCGAACTGGCGATACCAATAATATCATCGGGACTGGTTTCTTCACGCACCAGGATGACATCTACCCCTTTACGGAACTGGATTTGCGCATCAGGGGAAGTGAAATAAACTTTGCCGCAGGCAGCGCCAGGCGCAGCGCTAAGGCCGGTGGCGATAGGTTTAGCCGTGCCAATATCGCCCAATTGCTTGTGCAGCATGCCCCTGATATCATCCACAGTCACTCGCATCACGGCCTCTGCAGGAGTTAAAAGGACCTCATTAACCATATCAACGGCAATTTTCACCGCCGCACGGCCGGTCCTCTTGCCATTGCGGGTCTGCAACATGTAAAGCTTACCCGATTCAACGGTAAACTCAATGTCCTGCATATCCGCGAAATGCTTTTCCAGCCTATCAGCGATGGCTGCCAGTTCAGTATAAATTTCAGGCATGACGGTGCGCAATTTGGCAATAGTTTCAGGGGTCCTGGCACCGGAAACCAGGTCCTCGCCCTGGGCTTGCATCATATACTCACCATAAAGGCCTTTTTCGCCGGTCCCGGGATCGCGGGAGAAGACGACGCCAGTACCAGAACGCTGGTCCAGATTACCGAAAACCATGGCCTGTATAATAGCAGCGGTGCCCATTGACGGAGAGATGTTGTTCAAACGTCTATACTCAATCGCCCGAAGATTAGCCCAGGACTCAAAAATACGTTTGACAGAGCTCAACATAAAGGCGGTATCTTTAACATTGAGAATCGTGTCCATCATACCCGGCATAGAGGCAGCTGCGGAGGAACGCACAGAAACCTGCAAACCCTGTCCCAACTTCTTACCCATTTTTAATTCCAGCGCAGCCAGGGCTTTTAAAATATCCTCTTCAGGAATGACGCCGGTCTCCTGCCAGCGCTTAAAGGCACTGACAGCAATGACGAAACCGGGGGGCACTGGCAACTTTAGACGAGTCATCGCCACCAGATTTTTACCCTTATTCCCCAACTCGGCTTTATCCATACATTCACCGGTAAAAGCATAAACGTTAGCCATTGAGATCGCTCCTTACTCAAATAATAAATTGTGGTATAAGTTTCATTATATTCTACATTAGGAGGCAGAATCTTATCAACAAAACCCTGGCCGGTAAGAGATCTTTAAACCAGTATAAATATATTACATAGCTTCTATCTAAAGAGTGGCATAAATAAGCCCCCGGATCCTTACACGGATGCGGGGGCTTATACTAGACCTAATTAATCGAGCTATGTACTAGATTTAGCGTTTGTAATTGCCTTTATATCTCATGTAGGCTGGGACAGAGAAGTCACCTTCTGCCTTCATGCTCTTAAGAGTCTTGGTGATTGCCTGATCTCTGGCATTTCCAGACATCTGGTCTCTGGTCTCAAAACCGGTAGCGATCAAGGTCAATTTAACTTCGTTGCCCATGTTGGGATTAATGTTGACGCCGAAAATGATGTTAGCTTCAGGATCAACTGCTTCACCAATAATCTTGGCAGCATCGCTGACCTCGAAAAGGGTCAAATTACTGCTACCTACCACGTTGAACATAACGCCCTTGGCGCCCCTGACGCTGGTATCCAGGAGGGGGCTGGCCAATGCTTCTCTAGCGGCAGTGACCGTTCTGTTCTGCCCCGAGCCACGGCCGACTGACATCCAGGCTGGTCCGGCATCTTTCATGATAGCCCTGACATCAGCAAAATCCAGATTGACCAGACCGGGGACGGTAATGACTTCAGCGATAGCCTGAACGGCGTTGCACAGGACTTCATCGGCGATCTTGAAGGCGCCATCGACGCCGGTCTTATTATCAGAAAGCTCCAGCAATTTGTCATTGGGCACGATAATCACGGTATCAAGTTTGGAAATCAGCTGTCTGATCCCTTCTTCAGCGACCTGCATACGGCGGTTGCCTTCAAAAGTAAAAGGCTTGGTCACGCAAGCGACAGTTAAAGCGCCTGAATTTTTGGCTAATTCAGCCACTACTGATATTGATCCGGTACCGGTACCGCCACCCATGCCGGCGGCCAGGAAGACCATATCTGCGCCAGCTAGAGCAGACTTGATTTCGTCACGGGTTTCCTCAGCTGAACGACGGCCAATATTCTGGTCACCGCCCGCGCCATGACCCTTGGTGAGTCCCTCACCGATCAGAATACGAACTGGAGCTTCAGTAATCTCCAGATGAGCGGCATCAGTATTCATAGCGATGAATTCGACGCCACGGATATTTTCACGCACCATTCTGGTAATAGCGTTGCAACCTGCTCCGCCCATACCAACAACTTTTATCTTGGCTCCACTTGGAACATAACTTGTTTTTGACATACTATCTCTCCTTCAACTCTTAAGCTTTACTAATAATTTACCGGAATGCCGAAAAAAGTCTTCTGAATCCAGAGGGTTGATTTTGCATACCTTTCTGGCTGCCAACTCCGGCGTTCTTCATGCTCCAAAGCAGAAGACCAACAGTAGTGGCATAAGACGGATCATTTAATTGGGCGCTGGAAACACCGCTCAGCGCAGACGGGATACCGATTCTTACCGGTAAGCGAGTGACTCCTTGAGCCATCTCCACTATTCCGGGAACGTTGGCGCAGCCGCCGGTGATAACTATGCCGGCAGGAATTAAGCTGGCAGTATTAGAATGGGGCAGTTCCATGATTATCAAGCGCATTAGTTCTTCCAAGCGGGCGCGCATGATGTCACACAGGTCGGCATAGGCAATACTGTGTCCGTTCTCGCCTACGACTTTATCGCCTTCCTTCTCTTGAATGGGTTGGAGACTGCCGTACTTCTTCTTCATTTCTTCGGCCAGTTCAATCGGAATCCCCAGACCGGTGGCAATATCCTGGGTCACATGCTGTCCGGCTACGGATAAAACGCCAGTGTGGTAAATGCAGCCATCTCTCATGACAGCAATATTAGTGATGCCACCGCCGATATCTGCCACCAGAACACCGACCTGCTTCTCTTCTGCGGTTAGAACGGCTTCGGCGCAGGCTAAAGGTTCCAGGATAAATTCGTCAATACCAATACCCACACCATTAATACATTGGGTCAAATTCTGGACTGAGGCTGAGGACCCGGTAATAACGTGGGCTTCGATCCCTAATTCATTGCCATGCATGCCTAACGGATTCTGGACTTCGTGACCGTCCAGAATATAAGTCCTGGGAATAACATGTAATATTTTTCGTTCACCAGGAGCTTCGGAATTCAAAGCCACATCCAGGACTCTCTTCAGGTCATCCTGACGCACTAATTGGTCATTATTAGTAATAGCGATGGTGCCTTTTTTATTCGCTGAATGGATGGAATTTCCGGTGACGCCGATATAGGCGGAAGTTAACTTAGTGCCGGCCATCATTTCAGCCTTACTGATGGACTGGCGGATAGAGTCCTTAACCTGAGTAACATTAGCTACGATGGCTTTTTCGATTCCATGTGATGGGACAACACCTATTCCCTGAATCCTCAAGCCATATTTATCATCCTGAACCCCCATGATTGTACAGACCTTGGTCGTACCGATATCAATTGCTGCTATTTTCTTTGTCATTAAAAATACTATCCTCTATATTCTCTATAGTGAACATTCCACTTCAAACAAAGAGAATTGACAAAGTTCCTGGTCTCGGCATCAGGAGCTCTGTAAAGTTCTGCCAGGAATCCATGCAGCAGTTCACCACCGCTCATTCCTACGGTTGGTTCAGCTGGTCCTGGAAGATTGACGTACACAATCTCCGTCATTAGTTTCTGATACTCAATAGATGTTCCCATGATTTCCTCCTAATATTTTTTACTATATTGATTTTTATTTGCTCGCCAATTCAAAGGGACACGCAGATCCCTAATCACCTGGTTCTTGAAAACGGACATTCCATTTCCGGCATAAAGCCTCGACGTCCGCCTTGGTTTCGGGAGTAGCCTTCCGGTAAAGATCAGTTAAAAAGCCGTGCAATAATTCCTGATCGTTCATGTCAGGCGCTGGTTCCTGGGGTTCAGATACAGTAATAACATTGCTCTGTTCTTTCGAAAAAATCTGGCTGATCTGGGTAAGAGAGAAGCCCTGTCCGCGTTTTTCTTTAATAACGGAGCAGCGTCTGACCACATCGGCTTTATCATATAGATCAGTATTGCCTCTTTTGGCAGCTACTACTATGAGACCGCGTTTTCGGTAGTCCCTGAGAGAGGGAAGAGATATTTGTAAAATTTCAGCGACTTCGCGCGCCTCAATCAATTCCGGATTGGTCATTACCATCAGCTCCTGATAGTGTATGATATCATGTGATATCATACGATGTCAATAGGTAATTTTAGATTGAAAGAGGCTTGTCAGGAGGAAGAATCTGAAAAGCAATAAAAAGAGGGTGTTATCCATTTAAAGACAACACCCTCGTAGTTACTATTAGCTTCAAATAAGCCTGGGTTGATATGATTTACATTTACATTTACATTTACCTTTAGTTGAGCCTACGTCTGCCTGAGTTACATTCAACTTCAGTTGAGCCTGCGTTTGATTGAATTGCTAAGATTTTTTTTCAAGCGTGATAAATTCCGGTGCGGCGAATCCATTTTTATGGAAATAATTGACAGTTTTCTTGTCATCATTTTTCAGGATGATTCTCATCGTAGCATTGTTGGCCTTGCACTCGTCCTCGAAGGCTTTAATTAAAAGCGTGCCTATGCCCTTATGCCAGACTTCTGGTTTGACGCCCATGACTTCTATCCAGCCAATCTTCCGATCCTGCTTAATATAACCGCCTTCATGCGGCCGCACAACAAGAGACTTGCTGCGTTCTTCCTGTTTTATAGTTCCTGCCAGAAAACCGGCCACCTGGCCATCAAGTTCAGCAACGTAGCCTATAATGCTCGACTTGTAGTTTTCCCAGTAAATATCAAAGGGGAAATGCCAACTGGTAACGCGCCTTTCATCATTTAATGGTATTGAGCTATCCACAGCATTCACAAATGCGAGGTCGTCCTTAACCATTTTCCTAATCTTGATGTTGTTCTGATTTTCCCTCATGTTTTCTTCCTCCGATCGCTATTCTAAATTTTTAATGTAATTATAATAACATGATATCACATTTCTTTTGCTGAAAAGACTAAGCTTATAAATAATTATATTGGTCCTGGTTCACTTCACTAACGCTCAAAAAATAATTCCCAAGCAGGCAATCTGCCCTTAAAGCCCGGCGGCTTCAATGATCTGGGGCACTTTCTTTTCCCAGCCGATAGCCATGATATGCACGCCCTGGCAGAGAGGCTTCAACTGCTTAATCAGGTCGGAGCACATCTCGAGGCCGGTTTTAGTTTTATCTTCGGCCTGGCTGATCTTATCGATCATGTCCTGCGGCACATTCACCCCGGCCACATTTTTATTCATAAATTTAGCCATTCCGGCGGATTTCAAAGGAATTACACCGGCGAGTACCGGCACTTTATATTGCTCCGCACGTTTCATAAATTTCTCAAAAAGCCCGGGGTCATAAATAGCCTGGGTTTGAAAATATTTAGCTCCAGCGGCGATTTTCTTCTCCATCTTCAAGATCTGCAACTCATAGGCGGCTTCAGTATCCGCTCCCGGATTGACCACCGCCCCGGCAAAGAAATCGGTCTTACCCACCAGCGGATTGCCCATCATATCCTTGCCCTCATTCAAGCCTTGAATGACCGAAAGCAGCGAAACCGAGTCCAGATCATAGACCGGTTTGGCCTGAGGATGATCGCCTGAGGAAGGCAAATCTCCGGTCAGAGACAGCACATTTTGAATGCCCAGCACCGCCGCGCTCAATAAATCGGACTGAAGAGCGATGCGGTTCCTGTCCCGGCAGGTGACCTGATAAATCGGTTCAATGCCCCACCCGACCAGTAAGTGACTGACCGCCAGAGAACCCAGCCTCATTACCGAGCTTTGCTGATCGGTGACATTCACCGCGTCCACTTTATCTTTCAGCAGTTTGGCGACCAATTCCAGTTCAGTGATGTCAGTGCCTTTTAGCGGACCAGCCTCGGCAGTGACCACGAATTTCTTTGATTCAAAGGCCTGTTTGAGCTTGCTATTGGGCACTTTTCTCCTCCATCCTGGGTTTCAGGTAGACCTCGTTAATATAACGACCTGGGTGGGTCTGCTTGCTGTAATCCTTGACCGTTAATACCTTATTCAGGTCAACCAGGCGATTCTGTTTTTTCAGCCGGTTATAGATCAGCACCCAGGCACAGTCCTTTTCCTGGCTGGCCTCACATTTGCCGTTCTTGCTGCCGCCGCAGGGCCCGTTCACCAGGCTCTTGGCACAGATAGTCATAGGACAAATCCCGCCGTAATCGGCCAGCACACAATTACCGCAGGCACGGCAGCGCTCCGCCCAGTTGCCCTGGGCTTCGGTGACACCGATAAAACGGGTATCCAGGGCAGGAATCGAGCGCATAGGTTCCAATACCTCAGCGCAATACTGCACGCCGGCGCCGCAGGCCATCGAGAGAATGGCCTCATATTCTTTAGCTTTATCTTTTATCGCATCGAAGAATTCACGGTCGCACTGCCTTTCGATCGTGGCCTCGCCGATCTTGATAGTTACACCGGCTAACTGACTTTTCATGCGCAGTTCGGCAGCCAGCAAGCCGACCTCTTTCTCCCCGCCGGCCTGACAGACCGCCACACAGGTGCCGCAGCCCAGCACCAGAACGCTTTTCAGGTCTTTGATGCTATCCCAGATTTGCTCAAAGGTCTTTCTTTCACCGACAATCATTTAACACCTCGAAAAAGTAATTAGTATTTAGCAACGAGTTTTGAGAGAGGGAGGGAACTATTAACTAACAACTAATTACTCTCTCTTTCTCCTATATACTCTTTCCTTGCGTCTTCAAAGGATTTGGCCCTAACTTATGCGCCCGTTCGGTCATCTCATCGGCTGCTTTAGCGAATAAGACGGAATTAGAAGCCGCGATATGATACATCTCCAGGCGTTCGGGTTCAATCCCCACTTCCTTTAAAAGTTTTTTAGCCTCAATTACCTTCTGCCTGGCAAACAGATTACCCTCCTGAAAATGGCAGCTCCCCTCCTCACAACCAGCCACAAAAACCGCATCGGCACCGTCTTCAAAGGCCTTTAAAAGATGCAATGTATCCACCTTGCCAGTACACATCAGGCGGACGATACGCACATTGGGGGAATATTCCAGGCGCATCGATCCTGCCAGATCAGCGGCAGAATAAGCGCAGTAATGACAGCAGAAGGCCACTACTTTAGGTTCAAAGGTGTTTTCCATTATTTCCTCTCCGCTTCTACCAGCACTCTGGTCTTAGCCAAGACCTGTTCGTCGGAGTAGTTATGTAAGGTGATGGCTTTACGCGGGCAAACACTCGCGCAAATGCCGCAGCCCTGACAGGCGGCAGGTTCGATATAAGAAACGCCCTTGTCGTTGATGCGCGGGACATCGTAGGGACAGGCACGAACGCAGGTCAGGCAGGCCACGCATTTGTCGGGATCTACCACTGAAATCATACCGCCCACCATCAGATAAGGCTGGGAAAGTACAGTTAAAGCCCGCGAAACCGCCCCCCTGGCCTGAAGGATAGACTCGGCCACCTTTTTAGGCCCATGAACCAGACCGCAAACGTACATGCCTTCATTGACCAGGTCCAGCGGGCGCAACTTCATATGAGCTTCCATCACAAATTTGTCCTGAGTTAGCGAAAGTTTTAATAGGTTTGCGAATTCTTCAGCATCCGGCTGAGGCCGGATTGCTGTACTTAATACCAGCAAATCGGCCAAAAGGGCTAGCTCTCTATGCAAAGTTTTGTCCAGCACCTTAATCTGCAAGCCGCATTTCTCCAGTGCAACTTCAGGCTTATGATCGACATCAAAACGGATAAAAGTAACCCCTAGCTCGCGCGCTTTGCGATATTTTATCTCACTCATACCATAAGTCCGTATATCGCGATACAGCACGTAAACGTTCATTTCAGGGTTAGCTTCTTTTAAACGGATAGCATTATTGACCGCCTGACTGCAACAAACCCGGCTGCAATATTGATGCTCCGGTTCACGCGAGCCGACGCATTGTATCATCACCACCGATTTGATTTTCTGGAAATCCAACTGCTTCCTATAAAGCTCCGTTTCCAGTTCCAACTGGGTCATAATCTGGGGAGAGCGCCCGTATAGATATTCCACAGGTTTATACGCAACACCACCGGTGGCAATAATCACTACTCCGTTTTGAACGGTCTGAGAATCGCCACTTTCCGTGCTGATTTCAGTAGTATAATTGCCCAGAAAACCGGAGATCTTTTTTACTCTTGCCCCTGTGTAAATCGTGATCCGCGGGTTATTTTCAACCGTTTGCCTTAAGGCTTTTAGCAAATCCCTGGGATCTTTGTGGCTGAGGAAATAGATTTGCCTCAGGTTGCCTCCCAGTTCCTTTTCTCTTTCGACCAGTACAGCTTGATAACCCTGGGCTGCAATCTCACGCGCAGCGATCATGCCGGAAACCCCTCCCCCGATAATCAGCGCCCGGCGGGTCACTTCAGCGCGCTGCTGATGCAAGGGCAGAAGGGTAATTGAGCGTGCTACGGCCATCCGCACCAAATCCTTGGCTTTCTCCGTAGACTCCGGCAGATGGGTGGCGTGCACCCAGGAACACTGGTCTCGAATGTTGGCCATTTCAAATAAATATTTATTCAATCCGCCCTCACGGATGGTGTCCTGGAAAAGCGGTTCATGGGTACGGGGACTGCAGGAGGCCACCACAACGCGGTTCAGGTTATTATCTTTAATAGCTTTAATCATTTTATCCTGCGTATCAGTCGCACAGGTGTAAAGGTTTTCTTCCGCATGAACCACGCTGGGAATAGTGGCTGCGTACCTGACTACTTCAGGGACGTTGACCACCCGGGCGATGTTAGTACCGCAGCGGCAGACAAAAACTCCCACTCTGGGCTCGCCGTCTACTTCAGTTTCAGGCGGGTAGACCTTTTCAGTGACCAGTGTGCCGCGTTCTTCATGGATGATCTCACCGGCCAGGCAGGCCGCCCCACTGGCGCTCATTACTGATTCAGGTATATCGATCGGCGCGGTGAAAGCTCCCGCCACAAAAACGCCCGGACGAGAGGTAGTACCGGGATTCAGCCGGTCAGTATCACAGAAGCCAAAATGGTCGAGCTGTATGCCGACCTTCTCAGCCAGCTCTTTAGTCCCCGCGGCGGGCACCAGGCCAACCGAGAGTACCACCAGGTCAAATTCCTCCTGGACCTTCTTGCCGTCATCACCGCTGTATTCCAACAATAAATTGTGGTTCTTTTGCAGTTCTTTCACGCCGGAGGGGATGCTATTGATATAACGCACACCAAATTTATCTCGCGCGGATTCGTAATATCGTTCAAAACCTTTGCCGAAGGCCCGGAGGTCATTATAGAAAATGGTGGGGCGAATTGTCCCCTCATGCTCTCTGGCTATCACGGCTTCCTTGGTAGCATACATGCAGCAGACCGAGGAACAATAATCGCGTCCGCAGCTTGGATCGCGCGAACCCACGCACTGAATCCAGCCGATTTTGACCGGATGCTTACCATCCGAGGGCCGTTTGACCTGCCCCTGATAAGGACCTGATGCGGAGAGAATACGTTCAAACTCCAGGCTGGTCACCACATTGGGCAGGCGGCCGTAACCGTATTCGCTTTTAATCTTAGCATCGAAAGGATCGAAACCCGGCGCCAGCACTACCGAACCTATCTTAATTTCCAGCTGTTCGGCTTTCTGGGAGTGGTCCACGGCTTTAG
Organism: Dehalococcoidia bacterium; assembly: GCA_025361145.1. GTDB lineage: Bacteria > Chloroflexota > Dehalococcoidia > Dehalococcoidales > UBA3254 > UBA3254. The sequence continues at coordinate 21,608 of JANYAV010000020.1, forward strand.
GCTGACAAACCGCGACGCATTGCAGGCACTCACTGCACAAACCGCAATTTAAACAGCGCTCCGCCTCACGTTTGGCTTCATCTTCAGAATACATGAGGTTCATTTCGTCGAAGCTGGATAATCGGCGTGCCATTTCGATCTTGCGCAGCGGCACCCGTTTCTGTTTGGCGTGTTTATCTTCCGGCAAGGGTGCAGGCGTTTCGACAGTTTTTTCCCGGCCTTGCTTCAAGTCCTGCCCGTTCAAATAGCGTTCGATGGAAACGGCAGCCTCATGGCCATGGGCGATGGCTTCTACAGCTGATTTGGGACCACTAACAGCGTCACCTCCCGCGAAAATACCTGTCTCATCAGTAGCCAGTGTCAAAGAATCGGCAATGATCCAGCCACCCCGAGAAACTTTTACCATTGTGTTTTGAGATAGCACAGACAAATCGGTCGCCTGGCCGATGGCCACGATCAAAGAATCGCAATCAATCTGATTAGTGACGTTCTTATCGTATTGGGGGTTGAATTTCTTCTCACTATTAAAGACTGATATACACCTGATAAATTCAATCGCGGCGACCTGGCCGTCTTTGCCTTTAAATTGCTGCGGTCCCCAGGAATTATGTATCTGAATGCCCTCTTCTTCGGCCTCCTCGATTTCCCATGTATGAGCAGGCATTTCGTTTCTGGCTTCCAGGCAGAAGACATGGGCTTCGGCAGCTCCCAAACGCCGGGCGCTGCGGGCAGCATCCATAGCCACGTTGCCGCCGCCGATGATTACCACTTTTTGCCCCAGTTTAACCGGCTGGTCCTGATTGACCGCTTTTAGAAATTCCAGGGCAGGGATAACGCCCTTTAATTCCGCGCCGGGGATGGTTAGGTTACGACTATGCTGAGCGCCAATGGCCAGATAGACAGCCTGATAACCCTGTGCCTTTAAATAGGCCAGATTAAAATTATCTTTTATCGGGGTATTCAATTTAAGATCGATGCCCAGATCGATAATCTCTTTAATATCGGCGGCTAACACTTCACGCGGCAGGCGGTATTGGGGGATGGCCCACTGCAATTGTCCGCCCGGTTTGGAAGCAGCTTCATAAATAGTTACCGGGTAGCCATGTTTAGCCAGGTCGGCGGCACAGGTCAAACCGGAAGGACCGGCGCCTACCACCGCGATTCTAGGCTTGGATGGATCGATTTTGTTTTCAACTGCGGGGGCCAGCGTGCCCTCTTTGCGCTTCTGACGCACAATATCGGCAACGAAAGCCTTGATGGGCGCGATGCCCAGAGGCTCATCCACCTGTCCGCGGTTGCAATTCTGCTCGCAGGGATGGTGACAGATACGGCCGACCGAGGCCGGTAGAGGAATCCACTGTTTAATATGATCGAAGGCCTCCAGATACTTACCAGTACCTGTCAAAGCGATGTAACCCTGCCCGTTGCAGCCTGCAGGACAGGACAGTTTACAGGGAGGCCGGTCGCCTTTAGTAATGGCAAAAGCACCCGGAATGGCCTGGGGATATCGCCTTGAGGTGGCCTTGCGCTGACTCAGTTCCTCTTCAAATTCATTTTTCAGTTCCACCGGGCAGGCGGTCACACAATCTCCGCAGCCGGTACATTTTACCAGGTCAATATAACGGGGTTTCTTTAATATTTTGGCGTTGAAATTGCCGGCTTCGCCTTCCAGGGATTCCAGATCAGCGTTGGTGATAATCTCGATATTGCGGTGCTTGGCCACTTCGATCAGTTTGGGGGAGATCATGCACATTGAGCAATCATTGGTGGGAAAGGTCTTGTCCAATTGCGCCATGCGTCCGCCGATGGAGGATGTCCTCTCCACCAGGTAAACTTTAAAACCGGAATTGGCCAGGTCGAGGGCTGATTGCATCCCGGCGATGCCGCCGCCCACCACCATGGCCGCTCCGACTTTTTTCTTTGACTGTTCAGTCATAACGAACCCTCTATAATAAGTCCTTTTGTTTTAATAAGGTTTTAGCCTCGGTAAAATGTTTATTCAAATAGTTTTCAACCTGGGGATCGCCATAGGCCAGCCCCATCAACTCAGTAAAATAATAAACCGGAATGTGATAAGGCTGACCGTTTTCATCCATGATTTCTCTTTGGCGGGTATCGAGATTGGACTGGCACAGCGGGCAGCCAGCGACGATACAGTCAGCTCCGGCTTCCAGCGCCATATCCAGCAGTTTCTTCACCATTTTCTTGGCCAGTTCGGGATGGGTCAGCATGATGTTGCCCCCGCAGCAATCGGCCTTGAACGACCAGTTTTTGACCTCGGCACCCAGCGTCCGCATAATCTCATCCATAGCCATGGGATTTTCAGGGTCCGGGGCATCGGTGATCTTGGGGGGACGGACGGTCAAGCAGCCGTAATAACAGACCGGATGCAAACCGGCAAGAGGCTTTTTGATTTTAGCCGCCAGCGCTCTCTCACCGATATTCTCCCAGATCAAATCGGCCCCGCTCTTAATTTTAAAGTGGCCCTGATATTTTTGCTCTAAACCCTGCAGCGAACCCCCGGCTTTCAGAGCTTTATCGGCCGACTTTAACCTGTGGAAACAGGCCGCGCAAGGGACCATCAGGTCCATGCCCATTTTATCGGCAATCAGCAAATTCCTTCCAGCTAAGGAAACCGCCAGCTTGTCATCGGTTACATGAGCGGATGAAGCGCCGCAGCAGGTCCAGTCCGGCAATTCCTGCAATTCCAGTCCCAGGCACCGGGCCGTGGATTGTAGCGATTTATTATATTCAATGGCGGTACCATCCAGCGAACAGCCGGGATAGTAAGATACTTTCATTATTTTTTATTCTCCGCTTCACGGAAGATATTATCTATTTCTTTTCCACCCCTAAATCGTTCAGGAATCAGCTTCATCTTACCTTTGCTTAGCATTTTTAGTCCAAAGCCTGATTGCTTGAGCAGCCCTCTGATGCCGCCAGCTTTCAAGGCAAATTCAGCCACCATAGAGAGCTCGTGCATTCTGCCCAGCTTTTTGACGTTGCTCAGAAAGACCTTATGAAAAATAGGGGACTTCCGCTGTGAAGCTTTAACTCCTCTTTGGGTTGAAAGCTGCCGCAAAGTATCCATCACATGCGCTATATCAATTTGGTTCGGGCAGCGGGTCGTGCAGGTTTCGCAGGAAGCGCAGACCCAGATAGTGTCGCTATTGATAACTTCATCAGTCAGGCCCAGTTGAATGGCATGCAACACCTGATGAGGCGCTATATCCATGGCAAAAGTCATGGGACAGCCGTTAGAACATTTCTCGCACTGGTAGCAAGTGGAAATCTGTTCTCCACTTAAGTTTTCAATTGTTTGGCGAGTCACCGGAGCGGGAGAACCGCCTTTTAACCTTTTGTTTACGGCCATATTTTAACTTCCTTGGTAAACTCACCGGGGAATCATAATCATGGTTAGTCCAGTTAGAATCGTCATAACCCTCTTTTATAATTATACAGTTAAGTGCCCATTACAGTAATAATTATTTGAATGGCGTAACTAAAAAGTGATTGGCAAAAAACTGAGGGGAAGAAATTATTTCATCCTTCCCCCCTTAACTATATTATTCTATTTTCAATTACCTCGAACCCAGTTCACTGAGTAGAACACTCAAAAGTTTAGACCGATTCTAATAAGACCGGTCGCTAAAACACTAACACGAACCAGGTCCGAGTTGCTGTCCGCCCCACCTTAACAGCAGGGCATAACTAGTCAGTTTGGCGCACTCCCAATTTTTCATTCGGTCTCATTTGTTTATGCACCTCCAGAAGCGCTAGCATACTCGTATTTAGCAACTTCCCTATATTCAATTTATCACGAGCGCATGCGATTGTCAAGTGCGTATTAGTACGTTACTTACCTATTAAAGCAGACGAGATTACTGCTCAAGGCAGTGTATAATAGAAATGCATCAGAATTTATAAAAGGTTCTTGTAAGATAATGAAACAATTAAGTGCACATTCCTTTGAAATCGGGGCAATCAGGCCGCCCAGCGAAGGCGGCAGTAATTCTCTGCTGCTGCGGATAACACGTAATTGCCCCTGGAACCGTTGCAAGTTTTGTTACGGCACTTTCTACAACCGTGAGAAGTTTCAGTTGAGGCCCATCGAGGAAATCAAGCAGGATATCCGGGCAGTCAAAGCCATCAGCGATGAAATCCTTGAGGTCTCCAGGGAACTTGGCTATGCTGGACAGATCAATCACCTGGTCGGCTCAACTATCATCGAGAGAGAGCCTGAACTCAACCAGAGCTATTGTTTTATCACCGTCTTCAATTGGCTCGCCTCCGGCGGACGCACGGTCTTCCTGCAAGATGCAGACTCTCTGATTATGCGGACTACTGAGTTGATTCAAGTGATCAATTACTTAAAAGAGATCTTCCCCAGTATAGAAAGGATTACTTCGTATGCCAGGTCTTTAACCATTTGCCATAAAACCCCGGCAGAATTAAAAGAAATCAGGGCCGTCGGTTTGAACAGACTGCATGTTGGCTTGGAGACAGGTGATGACGAATTATTAAAATATATCGATAAGGGTGTAACTGCCGAACAGCACATTATGGCCGGTAGGAAGGCTAAAGAAGCTGGGTTTGAGTATTCGGCCTATGTCATGCCCGGCCTGGGAGGGCGTGCCTTCTCAGAACAACACGCTAAAAACAGCGCACGGGTGCTTAATGAAATCGATCCCCACTATATCAGATTGCGTCCCTACCTTCCCGGCCAGGGGACACCGTTATTCGAGGAATGTAAAAATGGGAACTTTCAGGTCACCTCACCCCATGAGCGCTTGAGAGAGATTAAAACGATGGTTGAAACATTGAAGGTTACTTCACACCTCTGTTTTGACCATATTATGAATGGCTGGCGTAAAGAATCCGGTGCACTGCTGTTCACCCAGGACTATGAAGGCTATAAATTACCGGACGAGAAGGGCAGGGTTTTAGAACTAATCGAAGAAGGCCTACGAGTCAGAGAATCGCTGCACATAGATGCCCGCAAAAAGGGGGCCATGCGGCACTTGTAACCTTCCCCTGTGGCAGAGGTGAATATTTAATATTACAAATCTACCATAATTTCGTCGTGCCTGAAGGGGCCTGGGATCCAGGGTGGATTGTACTGGGCAAAGATGAAACCAGATTTGGGTTGTAGATTCTTTGCCTTTAACAATTGGCTCAACTCCTGAGCTTCTATGTCAGCTAACTTGCGATTCAGACTGCCTGAGAAGCGTAATACGGCGACTTTATGCTTGTTAACTTTCCTGATTTTAATTTCTTTATTATTAGGTTGAGGAAGGGTTTCTAAATTATATTTGGATGGCATTGAAAATGCTACCCGATATTTTTTCCCTGTGCTCACTTCTGTTACGGCAACCGGGGCTGTCATGTCGATTTTTTCACTGCTGACCTTCTGCTCGGTAACAGGTGCCGTCATCTTAATATGGGCACGGGCAACATTGTTACCGAAAATATAATCAGCCAGAATGGCAAAACCTTTGTTGATTGCAGAATCAAATTCAGCGTCAAATTCAATTTCAGCAACCAGATATTCCGCATATTCACGGATTTCGAACTTCCCGTCTTTACTCACTAATTCATATTGGGGAGACTCGATAGCCATTTTTATCCTCCATTAAAATAGTCCTATTATTATCCTATAACATAAATGCCTTGTTAACGGGATCAACCCTTGGCTCAATTAAGAAACTATACGCCAATGTGTTACAATTATAAGGATATACATGATATAAGGAGACACAACGATGGCAAAGAAGAATGAAACCACCAAGAAAACTGGCAAAGCAGCTCAAAGAAGCGCGGCCGAATACCTGCGCAAGGGACCCAAAAAGAAATAATAGGACTGCTTAAAGAAACCCTATCCAGTACAAAAACAGGCTTGATTTTAAAATCAAGCCTGTTTTGTTGCCGATTAATTGATATAATTCACTTCGCCACACAAAGGGGCGATATGTTTTAAAAACAAGTTGATAAAAAGTGACTGCCCATACGTTTAACCTCTAATATGAAAGGGGAAAGCAATGCCAGCGTTTTTCAACTAAGAATGCTATATTTTTAGTGGGTAGCATTACATGCTTTAAAACCTCTTTGGAATTACCCAGGTGTTGATGCGGCCAGAAGATCTTTCAAGTGTTTAATTTTTAAGAAAAGTTTAATTAACTGGAATTGATTTTAGCAGTTTTACCTTATTGATTCTTCCTACTAGGTACGGCTAGGAGTTAAGGTGATAAAAATAGTTTCGCCACGGGGTTAGCCGCCCGTGGCGAAACTAAGGAGAAAAGAACCAGTCAACTAGCTGGCATTAAACCTTTTAGGATAATTGGTATCCGGCATAGATTTTACCTTTATTTGGTGAAATTAGGAAGCTGGAATGAATTCAAGGTTAGATGACCGGTACTTAAGTCCACACAATATACTAGCTTATTAGTTTGATCGAAGGCTGCAAAATTACTTTTGTTTCCTGCTTTCACATAGGTCAGGAAATTGCAATTCCCATCAAAGAAGGCTATAGCAGAACCAGGGTCAAATACTGATGATCCCATCATAAAAAGATCTGCAACTGGATCATATATCACGCCATCACCCCCACCAAAATCATTAATGACGCGGACAACTCTATTTGCTGAGAAGTCATAGACAACGGTATGCTGGGGGGAACCATGATGGGCGGCTATCATGCCCAAATTAGATCCAGGTTTAAACGCGATGTGACCAGGGTCGCACGGGTCAACTATATCCGTCTTCGATACCAAAACATCAGTTTTAGGATCGAATTTGTAAAGCAGATTCTGGCTGGTGCTGCCTGAATAAACCATCTTGTCATTCGGATTGTAAGTGGGTGGTTCAAGTTGAGTGCCCAAACCATCGATTTTACCAGCAATTGTATTAGTAGCAGCATCTATCACTGAAATATACCCTTTCTGACCGCAGTTAGCGTAGATTTTATTGAGCCCAGGTATATATTCAGCCCCGTCAGCCGCACTCCCTACATTTATGGTACCAACAATGGTATTCAAAGTTTTTGAAGCTGGGTCGATATCTATAACAGCCACGCTCCCATCGTCTTCGGTTGCATAGAGCTTTTTTAGTCCATTAACTACTAACACACCGGTGCAATTCGAAGTCGTGATTATTGATTTAACAAAGACTGCTTTTGGGGTGGAAATGTCAAAAACTTCCACTTCGGGAGCCTTGTTGTTTGCTAAATAGACTTTATGGTTTACCTGGTCAAGTGTCATCCCATCTGTTCCCAACTTTAGGTTATTGGGGTTAGGAACGTCGACTCGGGTAATGGTCATCGTTGTTTCAGGTGAAGTCTTAGTCGGAGGAGTCACAATCTGGTAAGGAGTAACCGAAGCTGTGGTGGTCACTGGAACACTTGAGGTAGGTGCTTTCGATGTAGTTGCCGGCGCAGCACAGGCAGCGATCAGAGCAATTAGTAACAGCACAATTACCATTGTCAAGATTGGCATCTTTCTTCTAGACATTTTTCATCTCCTTTTTTATATAACTATCCATAAATTTGTCCGTAGCTGAATCTTAATGATTAAACAACTATATTTGATTATATTTTTATTATATATAAAATAGTACAATATTCTTTTAAACTTGGAGTAATCTTTTCACTTGATATGTTTCTCATCCTCATTGCCGTTTGTTACCGGGAAAGTGACGTTTTCTGCTCTCCCTGTAATCCGAAACACTGGAATAATCGGGGAACCCCCATTCAAAATTACTTGCCAGCTTGTTACGGCAGTACCACGATTTGTGAAGGATCCTTGATAGGCATTTGAATCATCCCTTTATTTGCTAAAAAGGTGCCTTTGATGATTTGACCGGTCACGGCCAGATTCTTCCCTACAAACGACTGAAGGGTCGGATCAGGGAACTGAGTCGGATCAAAAATCTCAGCATCAAACCCTTCCCCTAGCGGCTTCCCCAAAGCCAACGTCAAGTGGGAACCCCAGACGCCCGGTCTTACCTCAACACAGAGACCAGTGACAGTAAAGGTTTTGTTCAAATTTTCGGGTAAAACCTTTTGTATCTGAGCTTGTTCCCAGGTCATGGTTAGCGCTACCGCCGCTGATGTTGTGGGCGCCGATGTAGCTGTAGGCGCAACCGTCATTGTGGAGGCAACTGTCGTTGTTGGTACAGCAGTTGCTGTTGACGCAACACTCGTTGTGGGCAAAGAAATATGTCCTCTACCTGGCCATGGGTTGAATAACCAGAAGGTATTGAGCGGCTTGGCATGACGGACATACTCCAGGTAGAGCGGTCTAGCTCCATCTACGTGAGGAAAGGGAGAGACTTTGTCTGAATTCCAAGCGTAACAATAAGCACTTCTGAAAAGGGGTATTGTGCTGATATTATCATAGAAGTATTGATTTAACTTATCCATCACCGAGTTGCGCTCTTCAAATCCAGCATTCTTTGGCATCGCTTGATATATGGCATAAGAGCCTTCATCCTGATAAGCGACCACCTGCACATTAGGCAGAAAATACAATTCAACTTTACTGAGCTGATCTGCTAGTGAACTAATGGAAGTAAAGTATACATCCCCCGCCGTTTTGCGTAGCAACTTATGTGTATTAAGATATGTGCTAGAGTCGATAACAATAATTTTAGGATCTAGCCCTATTGCTTGCCAGTAACCGGTAAGCACCTCGGCTACACGCTGTCCTCCCGAGAACGACGAATTAGTCTCAGATATAATTTTGAAACTGAACCCATTCGGGTAACCGGCGTCTTTTAACAGCTGTTTGGCGGCAGCTGGGTCATAAGGATACTGGTATTTATCGGCGCTGGCGGTTATTATGGGAACTCCTGCAGGATCCGCATAACCGGCATATATTGTCTTACAAATGGCCGCGCGGTCAATGGCTAGAGCCATGGCTTTCCTTACCCTTGAGTCCACCCAGGGGTCCTTGTTGTCAAGGGCCGCGTCATAGTATTTGTCCTCAGGGATGACTAATCCGCCCAGGCAGGCATTTAAAATGCTCCCGCCTATAGGACTAGCTTCGATGGCTACCCCGACCTTTTGCAATTCCGCTAGTTGCTCCGGGGGAAACTGAGACAAGTCTATCTCATGGGTCTTGAGGGCAGCCACCAGAGTACTTACCTCCGGAATAAGACGAACTGTGAGTGTCTTGAATTCAGGAACCACCCGCCAATGGCTGTCCTTGGCCTCAAACTTGTAGTAATCACCGAGATGGCTATCGACCAATCTATAAGGGCCAGTACCTATGGGTTTCTGTGCGGCTACGGTTTCACCGACAGTCTCCATGTATTTTTTGCAAACGATCCCCTGAGAAACGCCGGAGTTAGCCATAGATAATTCCACAAAGAAAGTGGGGAATGGCGTTTTCATATGACAAATCACCGTATAAGGGTCTGGCGTCTCCACACTTGCAACTCGCCTGTGTATTTCCGCCTTACCTGTGGCTTCCGGCGATCTGTGCATGGCGAAATCGTAAGCTACATCCGCCGAGGTTAGTTCCCCCCAACCGTCTGAGAACTGGACACCTTTCCGTAGGTGATAGGTGGTAGTAAGACCATCCTCTGATACTTCCCAACTGGTGGCGAGCCCCGGCAAAAACTTGTGATTGATGTGGTCCCAATATATTAACATGTCATAAACAAGCTGGTAGCAGGACGAGAACATGGGATCTAGCCATGGCAAGAAATTTTCATTGCCGAAGGTTTGCAGAGCTGCAACCAGTTCTCCCTGCGGTTTGTCCGTGGCCTCCGTGGCAGTCACTGCCGCCGTTGGAGTCGCCAGAGTACTTGAACTCGGTGTTTTTTGAGTAGTCCCAGCTGGTGCCGCACAGGCAGCCAGGACGGAAATCAGTAATAGGCCAAGCGCTATTGTGAAGATGGGTTTAAGCAAAGTACCGTATCCTTTAAGACCTGGTATAATCTTTTTTCTTGATATTTTTCTCAACCTCCTTATCGTTCGTAACGGGGAGAGTAGTGCTATCTACTCGCCCCGCATTCCGAAACTACTTTGATAATAGGTAAAACCAAATCTAAAGGCGACTAATAGTTACTTACTGGCGTGTTACGGCACTATCTTGATAAATTTAATATCCCTTATAGAAAGCTCAAGGTATCCCCTAAAGGCGTTGTTCTCGAGTACACCGGTTACGGCCACTTTCTTACCTACATACGTTTGAAGTGAGGCAAGGTCAGGCCAGAATGTTGCACTGGCCATCCCCACCAAGAAATAACCTGGCCCTACATTTCCTGGATCAAGTGTTGAATCATACGGGCCGGCCGGCATTGTAGTCCCCAAAACCAAAGAAATGTCATGTGCAGCATAAGTCCCGATAACCGGACCAGTCAAAGTTACAGTTTTATTAAAGTACTTCGGATCTGTGGCCTGGTCCCAGGTAATCGAAATAGCACCACCTGCTGCCGTAGTCGTTGTAGCCGCTGGGGTTGTCGTGGTGGCTGCTGGAGTCGTGCCAAACTTAGTGGGAAGTGGGAATGAACACACTTGAAGCGGGGTAGTTGGGGCAGCATCCTGATCAGTTGTGTAAACTATTTTATTTGTCTCATCGAAGGCTACGGAGTGACCTCCCTTTATCCCCGTGGGCACGTTCGTCAGGAACTTCCCGTTTCCATCCAGGATAGCTATACAAGTTCCGCGGGTGAACTTGGTCGAAGCTGTAAAAAAGAGATCTACCACCGGATCGTATATTATGAAATCGCATTGACCCACATTAGGAATAACAGAGGCAACCTTCATAGATTTGAAGTCCCAGGTCACGATATGTTCAGACTTGAAGTTCTCTCCGGTAAATACCGCGATATCAGATCCAGTCTTGATTGCAAAATGAGCAGGATTGAGCGGGTCAACAATATCCGTCTTTGATATCTGGGTATCGGTTGTCGGGTCGTATTTGTAGACCACATTAGTGTCCTGATTGGGCAGGTAAACCATTTTGTCATTCTGGTTATAAGTCGCCGGTTCAAGCCCAGAACCCAAACCAGTGATTGTTTGGATAACCGTTTTAGTGCTTAGGTTTACCACAGCGATGGTACCTTTCGAACTGCTGGTACAGTAGAGTTTATTGACCCCGGGTATGTACGTAGCCTTATCTAGAGGTTTATTGGCAGTATCGAAAGTATCGATAACGGTATTAAAGGTAGCTGAGGTCGGGTTAATATCGATGACTTCGACCTTCCCGCTGTTCTCAGCGGCGAACATCTTTTTGAGATCCTTTGCTATATCAACGCAAGGGGCTCCTGCCGCTAAAGCTATTTCTTTAACGAAGATAGCCGTCGGTTTCGAAACATCAAAAACTTCAAGTGCTGGAACATTTAAAGCGGTTACATAGAGTAAATGAGTAGCCTGATCAATTACCATATCGTCTACAGTTATGGAAGCCAGGCCTTTGGGGTTAGGAACATCAACGTGGGTAAGGGTAACTACTGTTGTATCAGCGGCAACGGGGGTCGTTGATGCAGCTGTTGTGGTTGGCGCAGCCGTCGTTGGTGTCACAGTCCCCGGCAATATCACGACTTGTGAAACAGCATTGACCTCACACATAAGTAGTCCCTTATTATTCAAAAATTGGCCTATATAGAGTTTACCAGTTATAGCCAAATTATGACCTATCAAGGACTTTAAGGTCGGATTCGGAGCTTTCCAGTCCGCTACAGCCCTGGCCTCTGCCATAAAGGCTCCGTTCACTCCCGTTCCCAAAGCGATCTGCTGGTGATCTCCCCAGGTGCCCGGGATTATATCAAAACACGGGCCCGTGACAGTGACGACTTTGTTCAACCACTCAGGATCATGGGCGTGGTCCCAGGTAATGGTAGCTACAGGTATTAATGGTGTAGCCGTTGGCGACGCAGGTGGCGTTGATGGCGCAGCTGTCGTTGTTGGCGCAACCGTAGTTGTCGGTGCAACCGTCGTGGATGGAGCCACTGAAGTGGTTGGAATCTTGGAAGTGGTTACAGCACTGGAACAACCGGTAATGATGAGGATACTGATTAAGAGGATGGATAAAACGATAACCGATGTCTTCATTCCCTTCTCCTTTTTTTATTCGACTATTTAAAACGTTGTAGCAAATTTCACTTAAGCGGTCTGGTTTACCCCCAGCCGATTCAGGTTAAAAACACTCTTATCTCCCTGGCCAAACGTCATACAACCGGAACGTGTTAAGGGGCTTAGCATGACGGACATATTCCAAATATAGTGGTTGAGCCGATTCTACGTGTGGCCATGGCAAAACTGTGGCTGGGTTCCAGGCAAAACAATGAGAAGTTCTAACCACGGGTATTGGGCCGACATTATCATAGAAATACTGGTTTAATTTATCCGTAACCGCTAAACGTTCTTCGAGGGTTGCCTTGGAGCTGGTATTCCATATGTCGTAGGCGCCTTGATCCTCATAGGTAACGGTCGCCGCAATAGGTAGAAACGACTGTTCGAATTTTGTCAGCTGATCTGCGATGGAATTAATTGGGGTTATGTATACTTGCCCTGCGGTTTTTCGCATGACTATATTATTATTATAATAGTAATTATAATCGATATTTGTGATCTTTGGCTTTAGTCCTATCTGCTCCCAAAAACCGCAAACAGCCTCCATAACTTGCGGTGCTTCTGCCGACAAAGGGTTAACCGAGGAGACAGCCGTGAAACTGAACCCATCAGGGTAACCGGCATCTTTAAGCAATTGTTTGGCGGTAGCCGGGTCATAAGGATATTGGTATTTCTCAGAGGTCAAGGTAAGCAGAGGGGCTCCTGCAGGTTTAGTTAAACCGGCATATATCGAATTGCATATGGCCTGCCGGTCGATGGCTAGGGCCATGGCTTTTCGTACCCTCTGGTCTGCCCATGGGTCCTTGTTGTCGATGGCTGCGTTATAGCGTTCATCCAGGGGAATGATCATTCCCCCTAATGACATTAGGACAATGCTACCACCCACGGGATTCACCTCCACTCCCAGGCCCGCATTTTTCAAATCCGCCAGTTGGGAAGCAGCGACTTCCGATAGGTCTATCTCGTGATTTTTAAGCGCAGCTATAATAGAGCTTTGTTCCTGCATCTGGCGCACAGTGATAGTCTTGAATTCAGGGACCACCCGCCAGTTGGTGTCATTGGCCTCAAACTTGTAATAATCCCCTAGACGGCTGTCCACCAACCGATAGGATCCCGTGCCTATGGGTTGTTTCCTGGCTACATCAAGACCAACTGTCTCCAGGTATTTCTTGCAAATTATCCCCTGTGAGACGCCAGAATTAGCCATAGACAAATCCACATATAAAGTGGGATATGAATCTGTTGTATGAACGATCACCGTGTAGGGATCTGGGGCATCTACACTAGCAAACCGGTGGTAAACTGAAGGCTTACCTGTGGAATTTGGTCCTCTAAATGTGTCGAAAGTATACTTTACATCCGCTGAGGTTAAATCCCCCCACCCATCTGAGAACGTGACTCCCTTCCTGATATGATAAGTGGTGGTAAGTCCATCGGCTGAAACCTCCCAGCTCTCAGCGAGCCCTGGTAAAAACTTGTGATTTAGATGATCCCAATAAATTAACATGTCATAAACTAACATTTGGCAATCGGAGAACTTTGGATCTTGAAATACTAGAAAATTTTCACTGCCGAAGCTTTGGAGAGCGGCTATAAGATCTCCCTGGGGTTTGACCGCCGCTGTGGTAGTGGCGGGAGCCGTCGCACTTGGGAAAGTGGACGGTGTCTTGTTTGCCGACGCAGCACAGCCAGCCAGTAGAGAAATAATTGGGAACAAGGCAAGCACCAAAGTAAAAAGCAGACCTTTTGTTCTTAACATCAATCATCCTCCTTCCTTATTTAAACTCTAATTTGTGTATACAAATTAATGCTTTCTTTTATGATTGTCAATTAGGATTATCTATAACATTATATATGTTCTTCGATTACCGAATACACAAAGAGTCACTTCAAATCCTCAAAAGCCGCTCTGCATTGCCATGGGCGATTAGCTCTTTATCGTTAGGGCTAACCGGAAGTTGATCCAGGAATTTACGTCCAGATTCCATAGATGAATAAGGATAATCGGTCGAGAACATTATCCTATCGATGCCGACCTGGAGTAAAAGCGTAAGAAATGGAGCGAGAAAATTAAAACCGCTGAATGTGTAAGAAAAGTTCTGGCGTAAACAGTCTCCAAAAGATCGTTTCAGATAAGCGCTTTCCTTGCTGAGACGATTATCTATTCTCGACATCATAAAGGGGAGAGTTTCCCCCAGGTGTCCGATTATTATCTGGAGATCAGGGTAACGGTCAAAAACCCCGCTGGCTATAAGACGCAGGCAGTGTATTGCAGTTTCAATATGCCAGCCCCAGGCTGCAGTCGATAACCTTGCTGCCACATTTGGCGGATAGTTTCCTTTATAATAAGCCTCAACGACCTTTTCGGGTGGTGGGGTTGGATGAATATATATCGGAACCCGGAGTGCAGCGGCAGCTTCCAGGATTGGCCAGAAAAAATCATCATCCAAATAACGTTCCCTGGTGTGCCCCATTATTGCTGCACCTTTGAAGCCGAGCTTATTTACTGCACGATCCAACTCCCTGACTGCTTCGTCTGGAGCAGAGGTGGGTAAAGCCGCGAATCCAGCAAACCGTGCGGGATTATTTTTCACGGCATTGGCCAGATAATCATTTTGTTCACGAGCGATAATCACTGCTTCAGATGCATCCATTTGCTGCACACCAGGATGGACAAGTGATAAAACCTGCAGATCAATACCTGCCGCGTCCATCTCTCCGATTCTTAAATCACCAAGGTCACAAAGCCTGTCAGTGACGGTTGGACCTGATGTGCTGACCGGCCGCCTTTCCGTCGTATGTTTCAAGACTTTCAGGAAAGCCGAAGTTGCGTAATGCTCTTCAAGCGCGATCGTACGTATCTTCTTCAGGTTTATATTCTCCATTTTGTACAACTCCTGATCTGCTTAAAGTTTTGCTCAATGCCTTATATTTCTTAATAGTTCCTTATTTTAACTCTCAATAAGTCTCTTACCCATTCTTAAAATTAAATCCATATATTTTAATATCCTCCTAAAAAGGGTTTTAGGCTACTCTTAAAGCTGAAACGGCATCCAGAAAAATTTTACTAATAGAAGAGAGGATACGCCGGCAAGAGCAGCTATGGTTATACCTCCTAAAAAGGCTTTTAAACCTATCGCCCTAATCGAAGATAGTTTAACTTTGAAGCCTATTGCGGCAAAGGCCCAGGCTAGAAGGAAGGTCACAACAGGGGCAATATAATTACTACTTAGAGCTATCCAGCTATTTTTCAATGACGTAGACTCAATTGCAAAGTAAACCAGACTAAATATAATAAAGAATACGGCAAACCAGGGAATCGTCATTTTAAACTTCCCTTGTTCTGTATTCTTCGAAAATCGATGAAAGATATAGAGACTGATAAAGACCATTGGGCCAATCATGAAGATACGAATAAATTTGGCTGAGGTTGCTATTGATAAGGCATCATTGATCTGGCTGGCGGCCGCAATCACTTGAGCTGTCTCATGAATGCCCATTCCAACCCACATTCCGAAAGCTTGAGGACTATTATTCAGCCAGCCCGCTAGAGGCCCCGCAAATAGTATGGGATAGACTAACATGGCAATTAGTCCAAATAGGGTAATCACGGCCACTGAGAGTCCCATTTTTTCGGCTTTAGCCCGTAAAGCTGGGCCGACGGCAGCAATAGCGGAAGCTCCGCATATACAGGTTCCGGCCGTAATAAGAATCGCTAAATCAATATCTAGTTTCAGGATATACTTACAAAATAACAATCCCAGTAAAAAAACGATAACCAAATTGATGAGAACTACTGCTACTCCTTCCCCACCCATCCTAACCCAAACTGAGGCGCTAAAAGTTAAACCCAGAAGAGCGATAGATATTTTAAGTAACCTGGTTGAAGCAAATTCTATCCCAGGTAGAAACCTTTCTTTGGTTAACGCCGGAAGGGAATTGACAGCAATAATCGAGTAGATAAATGCCCATAGAAGTGCGCTGAATTTCAGCCATGTGCCTTTCAGTAACCACCAGGTTAGGAAGGAAATAGCCGCAAAGACCAGGGTAATTAAGAGGCCTGGTAGTAAACCAATTAAGGTTTTTCTCCTGCCCATGGTGGGAGAGTTGGCGGCTTCGCTAATCTGATTCATTAACACCCTGCCTTTTCATATAGATTAAACTTTTAACCAAATCGAGCTAATCTGCTATACTAGCATTGTTAAGGGGAATTCATATTCCACTGCTCCACAAGGACAACTGATTCTGCAATTTCCGCAATGCCAGCATTCATCAGGATAGTTTATTTCAGGCCCACTCTCACCCAGCGAAAGAACATAACCCGGACAATCATCCACACAACTTCCACAAGAAAAGCATTGCCCACAATGGAAACATCTTCCTGACTCTTCAATCGCCTGATCCCTGGAATATCCTTGATTCAGTTCTATGAATGAGGTACTTGCTATATTTATGGGCAATTCAGGTTGGTTTATGCGTTGTTTTTTTGCGAAATAGTCGACGTGAAGCAATTCTTCGTAAGCGACAATATGCTGGGGGACAATGTTCTGTTTTTCTTCTAAGGTTTCAACAATAACGTTACCTTGCGATGATGTAAAAACATCGAAAGTATTCTTCTTAGTTAAATAGCTATGAATCGAAAGTGCTGCCCTGCGCCCGCTTCCTATGGATTCGGCAACGCAAGAAGCTCCTGAAATTACGTCACCTGCGGCAAATACGCCTTCAATAGATGTGGCTTTTGTATCACAGTTTATATCCAGAGTGCCACGTGGAGTATATGTAAATCGTTTATCTTCTTTCAAATAGCCAAAATCGGGACTTTGTCCCGCAGCAATAATAAGGGTGTCGATCTCAATTTTATACTGAGAGTCTTTTCTGACAGATATATTTGGTTTACCATATTCATCAAACGTAAATGACTCTATTTCGCTGACTACAATTCCCGTAATTTTACCGCTTGTATCTATAATCTTAGCAACTGTGGAGGAGTTGTGGATATTAATACCTTCTTCGTTGCTCAAACAAATATCTTCTGTGGTCGCCCGCATTTTATCGGCAGATTCTAGGCAGACAACGTGAATCTCCGATGCACCGAGGTACATTGCCGTAAATGCGCAGTCGAAAGCAACACCTCCACCCCCGACAATCGCCACCCGCTTCCCTATCGAAGGTGCATGTCCAGCTTTCACCTGTCTTAAGAATGATAAACCGGAAATGCCGGAATCACTATCAGTGAAACTCAGTTTTCTTTCTTTCCATGCTCCTGTAGAAATAAGGCAAGCATCGTACTTCTGCATTATTTCTGTCATAGAAATATCTTTACCTACCGTCATGCTAGTTTGAACATGTATACCGAGATCAAGAATATAGCCTATCTCCTTTTCAACGATGGCTTTGGGTAAGCGAAAGTCCGGTATTCCACTTCGGAGCATCCCTCCCAGAAAAGGCAAGGATTCAAAAATAGTAACTTCATGTCCTAACAACCTGAGGAAATAGGCACAGGTTAGCCCGGCTGGTCCTGCTCCAATAACTGCAGCATTCTTCCCTGTATTTGCCATCGGCTGTGGTTTATGAACGGCAGATATGTTAGTTTTATCAGCAACAGCTCTTTCTAATGCTCTTATTGATATACCATCGTCATAATTACTTCTATTGCATTTAGATTCACAGGGATGAGGGCAAACGCGACCGCATACCCCAGGAAAAGGATTTCTAGCCCTGATATATCCCAATGCTTCGTCGAACCGGCCGTCTTTTACCAGTCCGGTTATTCTTTGTATTGGGTTGCCGGCTGGACAGTGAAACTCACATGGAGAATTACGAGTTTGATGTACTAGTTTATTAAAATGGATCGTGTGTTGTTTCAGCGCTCTGCTAAATTTCGGAGGCATGGATTATCTCCAAACTGTAAATTTTACTAATACGTTACGGCGCAGGCATAAAGGCTAGTTTGTGTTCTCCAGACTCTTGCCATAAAGCCAAACACTTGCCGTTATACTCCGGGTTGAGGTTAGGGTAATCACTTCTTTTATAAGTAGTCCTCCCGGATTCTCGACGTTCTTTAACAGCTCTAGCCGTGAGCTGACATTGTTTCAGCAGAAAACATGCTTCATTGGCTCTCATTAACTCATGCATATTGCGAGCCCGAATCTTATCTTGATATTTTTCTATCAGATTTAACCTTTCAATCGCTAATTCAATGCCCTTTTCATTTTTTATAAATCCCATATAATAATCCATGACCTGCCGAATAGCCCGTTCAAACACTATTGGAGTAATACCTTCTTCTACCTGAAGAAACTTAAAAATCTCGCTTTGTTCCGCCTCTACTTCACTTTCACTAATCATATTTATCGATAAAACATTAGAGGCTGATTTCGCCGCTTGTATTCCAGCACCATACCCGCCGCAGAGAGCACCGGAAAAAGAAAAAAAATTACAGCCGGAAAATAGACCGCTGATTGTGGTTTCAAAATTATCCTGGCATAGTACGCGGCCTCCGATTAAGGTCTCGGAAATTTCGACTTCTAGTGGATGACTAGCAAAGGTCTGTCCCTTTTGCGCCATATAATCATTAAAAGTGGCTTTGTCACCCGGCATAAGAGTATATTGGAGTAAGGAAAGATCATCCGGGGATAAGTGTCTCATATCCATATAAAAAGGAGGTCCCTTCCCTTCTATTGTCTCCTGATAAGTGCCCATAACTAGATTTTGCCGCTTGCCGTGCTCACCCATGGCATCATATTTATCCATGAACCTCTCGCAAAAAGCATTCAGCGCGCGTCCGCCCAAATTGGTCAAGCCATTCATTCCACCACAACCAAATCCTTTGGGTAATAAGGACACTGAGATATCGGTATCCAAATTAATGAGTTTAGCTCCAGCTTCATAGGCTAATACACAATAACATCCGCTGTTGTACGGATACCGCCAGGTATTGAAGGGGATATGGGTAGAATTGGATGTAGCCCGGGGAGTTTGGGAACCCAGAGCTAACACAACTGATTTTGCTCTAAGAATATAGATTGAACCATCCAGAACATCGAAGCCTATAGCTCCGATCACTCTGTTTTGGCTTTTAAGTAATCTGGTGATCATTACACGTTCAAGGACTTCTATTCCTCTGGCTCTGATTTTTTTTGCCAGCAACCTTTTGGCAAACTGTCCATTTCGTATATTTAGCCACAAAGTGTTGGGATTCCCTAAGCCAGAACTCCTGTAATATGAACCGTCTCCATTTTTCACGAACTCAAGGCCAATCTGTTCCAGCATCTTAATCATCCTGGGTAATACCTTAACCCAGGATTGAATTACACCATGAGGCACTCCCCTGTTCCCTTTACTGAAGTGCTTTATCAAGGCTTCATCGGAGTCCCACTCTGGCCCACTGTTCAAATTAGCTATGAAGTGATCGTTACCAGCACCTATGGATCCTGAACTCTCCAGCTTTCCTTTTTCCACAAGAAGTGCTTTTGAACCCATTTCAGATGCACCAATGGCAGCGCCACACCCGGCTGCACCAGCACCTAATACAAGAACTTCTGTTTCCATGCTTTTGATAACTCTTTTATATCCCGATTCATTGGACATGTCTTTCTTTGACCTTTTTAATAATTTTCAATTTATTGCAGAGTAAAAAGATGTACAGTAATTCGGGTGTTGGTATTGCAGTAATCAATGGTCCATTTATCAAGAAGTTTATCTTATATGTTTATTGAGACAAGTATATCACTTGAAGTGTAATTGTCAATGTTTTTTATCTGGTTATGATTGCTATTTTGTTACATATATTTGTATAATTTGCATAATATGGATGAAATTAACAGAAAGATTTTATCGGCCCTATACCAGGACGGGCGCCTAAGTAACATGCAACTGTCGCTTGATTTAGGCATTAACCAGGCAACTGTTGCCAGAAGAAAAGAGAGGATGCTCTCCGAAAATCTCTTTGTAATAAAAGCTGTATACAATCCGTTTAAAATCGTCTTTAAGGCGCGCGCTTTTATCATTTTGTCTGTCGATTTAACCAGGGTCAACAGTGTTTGCTCCAGCCTGGTGCACAATCCACGGATAAGTTGGATGTTGACTGCCTTTGGCAACTTCAATGTCCTTTTTAATATCGAATTCAATGATTGGGATTTATTGATTGATTATGTTAAAAAAGATATCGCAAGCCTGGAAGGAATAAAAGATATTGAAATTCATTTGATTTCAGAAATAAAAAAGAGGAACTGGCACTACTTTACACCCAATAAAGAAACTGATTCTGAACCTCTAGAACTGGATGCTATCGATTACAGGCTGATTGAAGAACTTGGGGAAAGCGGCGACATAAAGTACCCCTATTTGGTAGAGAAATTAGGCATAAGCTCCGCCACTGTCTCAAGAAGAATTGCTTACCTGCTGAACAAGAACATTATCAAGATTGTTGCTGTTCCCAACCCTGCGAAATTAGAGCCGCATATTACTGCCATTATCCATATTCGGTTGCAGAAAGATAAACTCGATGATATTTGTGCCGAACTCTCCAGCTATCCTCAGGTACATACCATTACCACCCTGATAACTAACCTCGATGTCATAATCCGCGTCGGTTTTCCGACTTCTGAAATGCTGCACAACTTTATCTCGGAGAAAATCGCCCGTATCGATGGGGTTGTAACTATTAAGACTTATGTCAGAGCTGAAATTAAAAAAATCTTCTACTCAGTTAGCTCATACCGATACAATCCATAAAATCCAATCAGGTAACACTCTCTCTTCCTTAAACGATACATATCGTAAAATGACTGACTGGAATGTATTTTAGCTTTCGTCATAACGCTGTCTCATGACAGCGAACTAGGCTAAAATACTAACAGCCTAGTGCAGCTTTGGCCCCAATAGCGGCCAATTCAGTATCTTTAATAGTATCTTTCCCATCCTCGCCTCTTTTCCCGCTTACACCGATAGCCCCCACCACGATACCGTCTGCGGTCTTTATAGGAGCACCCCCGGGAAGAACCGTCTCCCGCTGAGGATCGCCTCCATACCAGGCAAAATCCCTGCCTCTCCGTTTAAGCATCTCTAATAAATCACCCGTAAAGGATTTCCAAATGGCTGCGGTGTAAGCTTTATTGATAGCACCGCGAGTTTCAACGGTGGCCGCTCCATTCTGACGAATAAAATAAATCAATTCCCCGGTTAGGCTAACCACCGCCACTGCGATGGGTCTTTCACCCAGCGGATTGGCCTTGATGGCGGCATCGGCAGCTGCCTTTGCCTCCTCCAAGCCAATAGTTTTCATCTCTAGCATTTAATTCTCCTTTTCCCAATGAATAACTTTGTGACAATAGAAAGTACCCTGTTTAAGTCACTGCTGATGCCGCATTTTCACCAGCAATTCGACCCCAGACAACACAATTCGTTAAGCCTGTCCCATTCAGCCACTTCATTCCGTCGAATTTAACACAGTCCATGGATGATCCTGCGACATAAAGACCTGGAATAGGATTTTTATGTTGATCAAGTACCCGTGCTTGGTGGTCCGCAACAATGCCGCCTCTGGTATTGCCAACTTTGATACCTGAGCGAATCGCAAAATACGGAGGAGTATTAATGGCATGCGCCCCTTTGCGCTTTAGATCTCGGCCAAGATCGAGGTCTTTCTCCAGTCCCTGTTCGAAGTACCTATTATAGCGTGAAATCGCCAGGTGCAATTGATCTACGGAAACTTTCATTTCAGCGGCCAGCCCTTCCAGAGTATCGCTGGTCAATATGAAACCCTCTTCAATCAATCCCTGCTCGATCGCCTGCCGAATACGGTAGGTATTGTTTTTACTTTGCAAATCCAGAATATTCCAAAACCATTTTTCGTGTCTGTTAACTAACTCACTGGCGATGCCATCGGTCAAACTTTCTTTGGCAAAACAAAGGTCCTCATTAACAAATCGTTGCAAATTTTGATTCAGGATAATAGCAGCGCCATCCGACCATAGTGAACCTGATCCCACCTTATTGCATAACCTGCCTTTGGCGTCCACATACTGTTGAGAAACATAGGTCAGTACGTCCATATCCTCGATGCTGGCTCCTGCCGCCTGGGCCATCCTGGCGCCATCCCCGGCGCCACCCTCGTAAAAATAGCCTTCATCCAAGATAACTACCTCTTTTAAATGTGCGGGAATATTATTGGTAAAAGCTCCTTTGCCAGCGCCCCAGAAACCGCCATCACACAATATGACAGCTTCAGCCGCTAAAGACACCTTTTCCCCATCTTTTTCCAGTGCTTCAAGTCCAACGATCTTTCCTTCCTTTTGGACCAGGCTGATAGCCCTGGTTTCATATCTAAAACGCACACCCAACCTTATCGCTTTATTATGTAAAACTATGGTCAGGCCACTTCCACCGGGAACCCCTTTGCCCTCTGGCACAATTTGATGCCTGAAATCAGAAAGCCAGACCAGACGGCAGCCTAAAGATTGCAGCCATTCGATAGCCCTGGGGCTTTGTTCCAGGTAAGTCTGCAGCATAGCCAAATCCTGACGCCCCGGGGTGATATCCAGATACTGGAGCAGTGAATCTGCCAAAGTGACCCCAGCCAGAGCTTGCGCTTTCTGTAAGGAGGTCTCACAAGCCCGCAAAGTACCGGTGGAGATAGCCGTAACGCCACCAAAGGAGCAGTTCCTTTCTACAATAGTGACCTCAATATCCGGCCGCGATTGCAAAGCAGCCACTGCGGCCGCCATCCCTGATCCCCCCGCCCCTACTATCACCAATCGTTTGTTGGAGCTCACCAACTACCTCCTCAGACCAGGTTAATAATCCAGGGATTTAACAACTCTGCTCGGAGTGTTTATACATAGAGGTATAATGACCCACCTTCTTAATGGGTTGCTAAAGTTTAAATAAAGTCCTTATATTTATGATATTCTACACCCGCCTTCTCTCGGAAACAACACATTTTTCATGTATAAACTTTTCGGGTAAATCAGGACGAGGACTTAATTACGCCTAACAAAAGCCCCTGCTTCCAAACGGAAGCAGGGGCCGTCTAAAACCTAAAATCTGACAACTGACCGGGTGATGATTACTCTTTTTTCGGTTTCGGGACCCTCCGTCTGACGAATATCACGCCTAATACGCCTATAATAACAACGACTACAATTATCCCTATAATCACCCAGGGAGTCGACGTAGCTGGTGCCGTTTTCGTTATGGGAGTGGAACTAGTTGCCACAGATTGAACTGCGGTGGCCGGAATCGACGTAGTAGCTTGGACGGCAAGCGTCGTGGCTATGGGTGTAATTGTGGGACTAGCTGTTGGTGACGGAGTAGCCGTGGATATCGGGGTCGGAGTAGGTGTCTTGATTGCAGCCGGGGCCATCGCGGTAAACACCGTAAAGTGGCTTACCGGTACCGTAATAGTATGATTAACAGTATCAACTACTCCACCCTGAAGTGTGATCCATTGACCGGTAATATTATCATAAAATGCTAGCACCAGACTTGTTTCTGCAACTCCAGCAAGTATATCAGCCGGGTTGTAGCTGATGGTCATTGATATAGGGGGATTGAACGACGCACCATTGGGGCCAAAGTCATAAGCAACACCAATTACATTAGAAGTGGTGGGAGGTGGAGGCGGCGTAGCCTGTGGCGCGACAGTGATTGTGCTCAGCGGCACACCGTTCAGAGTTCCCGTAGTTCCAGCTGCGATACTGATACTGGCAATGCCACTTGAAGACTGTAAAGTTGCTGGCTGAGTAAAGACACCCGTGCTATTGATAATCCCTCCCACATAGGCGGTATCAGTACCGCTAACCGGGGTAGGTGTAGGTGTAGGCGTTGGTGTCGGAGTTGGTTTTGTTGTGGTTGTTGGTGATGGTGGTACACCTCCGCCCCCGCCAGGGCCGCCACTGCTTTGAACCACATAGGTGAATCCACCAGCCAAAGTTGCAGAGCCACCAGGGGTTGTGACTACCACGTCCTTCGCCCCTGCCGTACCGGCCGGGGTGACTGCTGTGATAGAGGTTGAACCGACAACAGTGACACTTGTTGCCGCAATCCCGCCTATGGTCACTGTTGAGCCGCTAATAAAGTCCGTCCCTGTAATTGTAACTGCAGTTCCTCCCGCTGTCGGGCCAGAAGAAGGTAAAATAGTGACAACCGTTGGAGTTGGTATCGTAACGGCAAGGTCCAACTGCAAGGTTAGACCGGAGTGCCAGAACGCTGTTTGCACGGTAGCTACACCATTCACATAGAATTGTATTGCTGCGCCATCAGCAATATTTCCTTGTACAAGGAGCTTTACACCTAAAGGGTCAGAACTGCCATAGTATCCAGATACGGTTGTGACTATGGGATTACCCTCAATGCTAGTTCTTACATCCGTTCCATTAGCTTCAATTATTGTACCGACTGGTGCAGGATTTCCGTTTATAGTAACACTACCAAAAAACGCTTCGGGCAACGCTGGAATACCATCTGCGTAAACCGGGGTACTAAAGACCGTTATTACCAAAGCGATTGTAATCACAATAAAGAATTTCATTTTCATATATTTAGGAATTTCCTTATGATCGATCCTTACGCCATATTTTAAATATTGATATTTATGGCGTAGTGGTAAAACCAGCGAGAGTGCCAGCATTGACCATAAACACCCAATACCCTTCTGCCGGTTGCATCCAACCATTCGTTCCTGTATCAGCAATCGTTTGCCCTGTAACGTAGGTCCAACCCGTCTGATTGCCAATCGCAGGACTTAATACTTGAGTGTATCCTGCCAATCCTCCGGTTACCTGGTAAACTGAAGCCAACGCCTCATTGGCTTTCATTTCACTCAAATATGCAAGACTGATCAGATTCCAACCGGAGAATAAACTCCTGGTTGGAGGAAATGTAAGGGCTTGATTAACAACAAGGGAAATAGTGCCAGCCGAAGTCATGTGTATATAAATGGCATCGCAGGGTTTAAGCTCATAACTGCCGGTCAAAGTTCTCCAGGACTGGGTTGAGGAATCAAAGCCATAAACCTGATCATAACTGAGACCAGCTAAAATAGTACTTAGAGTATTATGACTTGAGTCAAGTGAAATCGGGGTTGAAAAGATATTCCAGCCCACCTTTAATGGGATTGAGTTCAGGTCGGTGATATAGGTAAAACCATTCTGGAGTGTCGCTAAGCCACCCGGAGTAGTAACAACCACATCTTTAACTCCTGCTGTGCCAGCCGGAGTTGTTGCGGTAATAGAAGTATTATTAACTACTACCACGTTCGTAGCAGCAATTCCGCCGATAGTAACCGTTGTAATGCCGTTAAAGTAACCAGTTCCAGTGATAGTTACATGAGTCCCTCCGGCTTCAGGACCGGAAGAAGGCGAAATATTAGCAATGGTGAAGCGATTGGGGTAGATATCATGGTAAACCTTGATTTTGTTGCCATCGCCGATAGCATAAACAGAATTACCGGTCAGGTTAATATTTCTCAATACCACTTCAGAAGCTGCATAATACCGATCGTTTCCTTTTAGTGACGGATTCAAAATGCGAATGAAACCACCATCTTCCAATAGATTGAAATCAATCTCACCATAACTCGTTACGCCAATAGAGCTAACATTGTTTTCAGCGTAAATATTTACCCATCTGGCATTGGCAACATCCAGCATATAAAGACCCCTGGTATCGGTCGCATCTGCGGAGGTAGCATAAACTATCCCGGAAGTGAGGTAATCAGAAGCCAAAGCTACCTGGGTATTAGCACCTGCAACCCCGGCTGTGGTGGTTGCACTTAATTTGTTAAAGGTAATAGCATTATCCGTTGATTTGTAAACATTGCCATCGGTAGTACCGACAATAACATCACCATTGGGAGCAACAACCATAGAACAAGGCGCGGCAGATAGAAGGTTAGAACTGGTAGCTCTATTAACTCTGTAAACTTGATTACTAGCATAACCTACATAGAAAGTGCTGCCATCTATAGCAACGAACGATGTCATTACTACAGGGTTTGTGAAAGGACCGGCAGCAGTGATCTGGGAGAAAGTATTGCCGCCATTGGTAGATTTCTGGATTTTTTTATCTGCCATGGGAAGGAACAGGGTTTGGTCAGTAGCATAAGCAGGTGAGGCATAAACTCCCAGGATGTTAACAGTACCAACCATAACCTTGTTAAAAACGACAGACCAGGTCGTGCCGGCATCAGCGGTGGCAAATAGCATATAATGATCACCTGCAACCGGAACAGCACCACCATCTCTAGCCAACAAGAACATGGTAACATAATCAATAACTGCCAGGTCATCATACTTTAGGGCGGCACTGATGCTAATCAATCCAGTACCTTTGAAAGTTACACCCGAGTCAGCACTGATGTAAACGCCACCGGTATTCCCCTGAGTAGCTGCAATTATGGAATTACCGGAGCCAATAACTACCAGAGCTTTACCAGGTCCAGGAACAGCAGCGGTATTAGGGAACGGCTTAGTGGTCGCATTGGTCCAGGTTGCGGGACTTGAAATATAGGCACTGGTGGTTGACCTAACTTCGCCAGTGAATAAACCAGCGAAGACTTTACCATTGCTATCTATAGCAATACTGGTAACACCAGAACTATATATTGTAGTAAAAGTATTGCCGGTGAAATCAACCTTGTAAACGCCTCCAACCCCAGCGGCACTGGACACACCAACTAGAAGAACGTTATTAGAAGTAAAAACAAAGTCTGAGTTGAACGCAAAAGACCCACTGATCGCAACTGTCGCAGCGAGAGTTTGCTTATTAGCGGGTAGAAAAACATTGATACCGCTCAGCTGATTAGTAATTACACCCATCGACACGAAGGTGTTGGAATCATTAGCTGAGACAACATAGATAGCTTGATCGTTGGCATAATTTGGAGAAAAACCAATTGCACTGACATTGGCGCCAGTAGCTGCTACAACAAAGCCGGAAGCAGCGGTAAAAACGTAAGTGTTAGTGGTCCAGATGTAGACAGCACCAAAAGGAGTTCCTGTAGTATCTGAGGTACCTACCAGACAGATATTATCAGTACCATTATATTCCAGGCCATAGGCCATGGCAGTAACGGTTAAAGTACCAGAGGTAGCAAAGTTGGTACCAGGAGCTAATTTCTGGAAGCTTGAACCGCCATTAGTAGAACGATAGACATAATTACCAGCGGGAGAAGTAGTAGTAACCCCTACCACGATCGTGGAATCACTGGCATAGTTGGCGGAGACCGCGAGGGCAGTAACTAAATAGCCTGTGCTATTGACGCCGTTATTAATGGGGGTAGCTGACCAGGTATTTCCACTATCAACAGATTTGTATAATTTCTTATTGGCTGCAGTCGTATTGTTATCATAAGCAAACTGAGTCATCCGATCCGGGGATTGAGCAAATAAGCTAATATTGCCTCCGATGAGAAGGCAGTTGGTAGTAGTTGATGGGGTAGGTACGTCTGAGAAGGTGTTAGTATCCGCAGCCACGGTTACAACCGTGAACAAACAACCAGCTGTGATTGCCAGTGTTAAGATAATGCTCAAAATATTATTGATATTTTTCATTTGTCTTAATATGCGATAAAGAGTCTTTTTGAATATACAAATTATACACCTAACTATAGCTGTATAACAATACTTTTTTCTATATATCAAGATATATTTGTATCTAAATGTACTTTCTATCGAATATATACCGAAAGGTTTGTAAGCCAATGTGCACTTACGCTAGAACATAAAATAATATTATTTCTACAAAATTATCCACATCAACGAAACTGGCATTTAAAGACTGATCTAATTCTCCATCAGCTACTCTAATCTATTAATCAGGTATTACTTTCCAATTTCTTGTTAAATTCAGAAGGTGGGAATGACACCTAATAGAAACGGGGAGAGCAGTGTTACCTGC